>DATJYN010000139.1:0-15052 GCA_035499575.1 Burkholderiales bacterium
GCCGATCTCGGTGGGCTACCAGTCCGGCAGCCATTACTCGACGATCCAGGCGCTGGAGCAATACCTCAAGCCGGACGACATCAAGCTGTCGTTCGCCGACGGCATCCTGTTCGGCCGCTTGCAGAAGCTGGTGGACCGCGAAGTGCCGGCGGCGGCGCTGTTCAGCGGCCCCTTCTACTTCGCCGAGCAGCTGGGCTTTCGCAAGGTCATCGACACCACCTTCATGATCACCACCATGATCTCGGGCGACGTCGATCCCGAGGACGTGCGCAAGTATTTCCGCGCCCTGCGCCGCGCGCAGCGCGACATCGACCTGCGCCCGGAGCTCTATACGCGCTTCTACCGCAACGAGTTCCCCGCGCGCTTCCGCGACCAGATGGACACGCGCCGCTGGGGGCCGGGCGAGCGCATCGTGTTCGAGCCCTACACGCGCGAATCCTTCGACGACTCGCAGCGCTGGATCGCCGAACACGGCATTTTCGAAGGCGGCAAGGTCGGCGCCGGGCGCTACGACGAATCCGTGGTTTCGCTCCCGGCATGAGGCGCGCATGAAATCCCTCTACAACCCGTCCGTCGCGCTGGAATTCTTCAAGGCCGCCGGCAAGCCCGAGAAAGTCGCCCCCGGCAACACCTTCTTCGCCGAGAACCAGAAGGCGCGGCCGCTGTTCTTCATGCACGACAAGATGTACCTGCTGCTCGACGGCAGCGTCGAGCTCGTCGCGCGCAAGAAGGTCATCGGCACCGTCGCCAGGGGGCAAATCTTCGGCGAGATGGCCTCGATCACGCACGCGCCGCGCAGCGCCAGCGCGGTGGCGAAGACCGCCTGCAAGGTGATCGCGCTGGACGACAAGCAGTTCCGCAGCGGCCTGGAAAAGAAGCCCGACTTCGCGCTGATGCTGATGAGCATCATGATCGCGCGGCTGCGCGAAACGCTAGCGCGCCTGGTCGCGGACAACGCCCTCTCTGAGGACGCCGCGCATAAAGAGCTGACGGTGTTCGACCCCAAGCGGCTGGCGCAGCTGGCCGAGGGCCTGTCCAACGACCCGCCGGTCCACTTCGACCGCGGCAAGACCATCGTGCAGCAGGGCCAGACCGGCCTGCGCATGTACGCGGTGCTCGACGGTCACGTCGCGGTGACCATCGGCGGCAGCATCGTCGAACGCCTCGGGCCAGGGGGCGTATTCGGCGAGCTCGCGCTCATCGAGCAGGAGCCGCGCATGGCGAGCGCCACCGCCGTGACCGACTGCTCGCTGCTGCCCATCAACCGTACCGCGTTCCTGCTGCTGGTGAAAACCAGCCCCGACTTCGCCGCGTCTCTGCTTGGCTCGCTCGCCGAGCGGCTGCGGGTCCTGACGAGCCGCTTGAAGTAAGCCCTACTCGGGCTTGAGGTTCGCGTCCTTGACGGCCTTCGCGAACATCTTCTGCTCCGTGGCAATGCGGTTGCGCACCGCTTCCGGGGTCGAGGTGATGGGCTCGTGCCCGACCTTGCCGAAGGCTTCCTTCGCGGCGGGCGACGCCAGGTATTTCACCGCTTCCGCGTTCAGTCTGGCGACGATGTCGGCGGGCGTTTTCGCGGGCGCGAACAGCCCGAACCACACGTCGATTTCGTAGCCCGGATGGCCTAGCTCGGCGATCGTCGGCACGTCCGGCAGGAAGGCGGAGCGTTGCGCCGAGGTCGCGGCCAGCACGCGCAGCGATCCGGCGCGCACCTGCTGCCCGACCGGCGCGAGGTCGGCCATCATCACGCCGACGCGCCCGGATAGCAGGTCCGGTACCGCCGGCCCGAAGCCCTTGTAGGGCACGTGCAACAGGTCCATGCCGGTCGCCTGCTTCAGCATCTCCATGCCGAGGTGCGCCATGGTGCCGCTGCCGTTCGAAGCATAGGAAAGCTGGCCGGGCCGGGCCTTCACGTAGGCGATGAGCTCGCCCAGCGTATTGACCTGCAGCGACGCCGGCACCACGAGGAAGAACGGGAAGTGCGACACCATGGTGACCGGAGAAAAGTCGTTCAGCGGGTCGTAAGGCAGCTTGCCGGCGAAAACGAGCGGCTGGACGGACATCGTCGAGCCGCCGGTGACGAGCAGCGTGTAGCCGTCGGGAGCCCCTTTCGCCGCAGCTTCCGCGCCGATCACGGTGTTGCCGCCGGGCCGGTTGTCGATGATGAACGATTGCCCGAAGGCCTGCGTGAAATCGTTGGCGAGGAAGCGCGCCGCGGCTTCCGCGCCACCGCCGGGCGGGAACGGGACGATCACGCGCACGGGTTTGGCAGGCCAGGCCGCGCGGCCATCCTGCGCAAATGCGGAGCCCGCGGCGGCGAGCAGCGCGATCAAGACGGCTATCAGGCAACGGTTCATCTATTCCTCCTCCGGCCACATTATCATGCGGCATGCCGCCCGCCACCCTCGCCTTCCTCGGCGCCAACGTCGCCGTCTTCCTGTTCGAAGGTGACGCCGGGCCGCAATTGATCCTGCAGTGCGCGCTCTGGCCGCCGGGCATCCCGGGCGGGCCCGACTTCCAGCCCTGGCAGCTGGTCACCTACGGCTTCCTGCACGGCGGCCTGCCGCACCTGTTCTTCAACATGCTCGCGCTCTACATGTTCGGTCCGGACATCGAACGCCTGTTCGGCACGCGCTTCTTCACGCTCTACTATTTCGGCTGTACCGTCTCCGCGGCGCTGCTGCACCTCGCCGTGAACGCCTGGATGGGTGCTTCGCCGGTGCCGATGGTCGGCGCCTCCGGCGCCGTGTTCGGCCTGCTGCTCGCCTTCGGCTGGTATTTCCCGCAGCGGCGCGTGATGCTGATCTTTCCGCCGATCCCGATGCCGGCGCGCGTGTTCGTCGCGGGTTACGGCGTGCTCGAGCTGGTGCTCGGCGTCACCGGCACCGCCAGCGGCGTGGCGCACTTCGCGCACCTGGGCGGCATGCTGGGCGGCTGGCTGATGCTGCAATACCGGCGCGGGGGCTTCCCGTTCAAGTAGGCCTGCGCCGCATCATCCACCTCGACATGGACGCGTTCTACGCGTCGGTCGAGCAGCGCGACGATCCCACCCTGCGCGGCAAGCCGCTCGCGGTCGGCGGCTCGCCGCAGGCGCGCGGCGTGGTGGCGGCGGCGAGCTACGAAGCGCGCAAGTTCGGCGTGAAATCCGCGATGCCGATGGCGCGCGCGCTGCGCCTGTGCCCGGAACTCCTGGTCGTGCGCCCGGATTTCGCACGCTACCGCGCCGCCTCGCAGAAAGTCATGGCGATCCTGCGCGAATGCACGCCGCTGGTCGAGCCGCTGTCGCTTGACGAGGCCTACCTAGACGTCACCGAGAACCTCTGGGGCGAGCCGTTGGCGACCGTGGTCGCGAAAAAATTGAAGAAAGCAATTCTTGAACAAACCCGCTTGACCGCGTCGGCCGGCGTGGCGCCGAACAAGTTCCTCGCCAAGATCGCCTCCGGCTGGCAGAAGCCCGACGGCCTGACGGTGATTCCCCCGGAACGCGTCGAACAATTCCTGCAGAAGCTGCCGGTCGAAGCGCTCTGGGGCGTCGGGCCGGTGACCGCCCGCAAGCTCCGGGCACTCGGCATTGAAAAGCTCGTTGACGTGAGAAACATGGAAGAGATCGAACTGCGAAAAACGGTGGGCAGCCTGGCCGCCTGGCTGAAGCAATTGTCGCGCGGCGACGATCCGCGCGAAGTAAAGCCCGACCGGCCCTGGAAATCCATCTCCGCCGAGACCACCTACGCCGAGGACCTCGAGCGCCTCCCGGAAATGCGCGCCGAGGTGGAACGCCTGGCGCGCCGCGTAGCCGCCGCGCTGGCGAAGAAAAACCTCTACGCCCGCGCCGTGACGCTGAAGCTGCGCTACAGCGACTTCACCACCGTCACGCGCAGCCATACCGCCGGCCATCCGACGCGCGACGCGGACGACTTTGCCGCGCGGGCGGTCGCCCTGCTCGACCGCACCGACGCCGCACGCCGCCCGGTGCGGCTGCTGGGCGTGGGCACGCACGGGCTCGTCGCCGAGTCCGAACCGCACCCCGGGCAGCTGTTACTGCGGTAGCATCCCTGCTCCGATGAGAAAAGCGAGGACGCCATGAGTGAAGGCCACGCCGCACCTGCCGCCGCACCCGCCGCCAAGCCCGCCGCGCCGCACGATCCCGTCGAGGAACTGGCCAGGCAGGTCTTTATCCAGCTCTCGGCCAACGTGCACGCGACGCCCGGCGAGAAGCCGGCGCACGCGAAGCTGGTCGAGCTGAGTTTCCGCCTCGCCGAGGCCTTCCAGGCCGGCAACCTCGAGTTCAACACCGCCGCGCGGCAGCGCGCCGAGGCCAAGGCCAAGGCGAGCGTCGACGTCAGCAAGATCGAGTTCGACTTCGGCGCCGTGGGCGCGGCAGCCAAGAAGTAGCCGCGAGCAGCAGCGCCGGCCCGGCGCTCAGGCGAAGCCGGAGTCCTCGCCCGCCAGTTCCGAGAAATCCAGGTCCGCGCACAGCACCTGCACGCCCTCGCCCGTCTTGAACGCGAGCGAGAGCGTCACGCAGAGCTTCGGGCCGGTCACCGACATGTAGGGCCGCGTGACCTGCGCCTTGCCGGGCGACTCGATGGCGCGCCGGAAATACGGCTTAGTCTGCCAGTTGGTGCCCGCGCCCGGCCGCATCGGCTCCAGGCGCGGGTCGCGCGCGTGCGGGTTGCGCGCCGCCTCCAGGTTGTCGCCGATCTGCGAGCCGTCGGCGGCGATGAGGTAGCAGCGCTGCACGTGGTCGCACTCGAGCAGCGACCGCACGGCGGGCGCGAACTCGAGGCCGCCGTAAAGGTTGTCCACCGCCGCGGTCAGCGCCGCGATGTAGGGCTTCATGCGGTCTAGGCGCCGCCCCTGCATGCCGACGACGCTTTCGCGGAATCCCGTGAACAGGCTCGCGAACAGCTGCCGGCTTTCCTCCCCGGCCGGCGGCACGGCGGCCGGGCGCGCGAAGAAGAATCCCTGCACCAGGTCGGCGCCGGCATCGATGGCGCAGAGCGCCTCCGCCTCGGTCTCGATGCCCTCGACGCAGACCAGCGCGCCGGCCTCGTGCATCAGCTGCACGATGCCGGAGAACATGCGCCTGGCCAGCGGCTCAGTGCCGACGCGGCGCGTCATTTCGCGGTCGATCTTGACGACGTCGGGCCGCAGCCGCCAGATGCGGTCGAAGTTGGAGTGGCCGGCGCCAAAGTCGTCGATCACGATCAGGCAACCGAGCGAGCGGTAGTACTCGACCGCGGTGGCGAGGCGCTGCTCGTCCTCCACGCTGGTCTCGATCAGCTCCACCGCCACGCGGTGCGGCGGCAGGCCGTGCTCGCCGAGCATCTGCGCGAAGAAGCTGCCGTGGTGCTTGCCTTCCGTGGCCACGTAGGGATCCACGTTCAGGAACAGCCAGCTGCGCGCACCCGGCACGTTTTCGGCGAGGCGCAGGAAATTGCCGACGTGCAGGCGCCGGCACAGGCGGTCGAGCCGCACGCGCGGTTCGCCGTGCGGCGCCTTCATGAAAAGTTCCGGCGGCGTGAGTTCGCAGCCGCGGCCGTCGGCTGCGCGGATCAGGCCCTCGTAGGCCACGGCCTGGCGGTGCGCGAGGCTGTAGATCGGCTGGAAACTGCTAGACAGGCTGAACCCGGCGAAAACGATTTCACCCAGCCGCCCTTCCTCAGCGCTTAAAACGCCGGCCTCAATGTTCACCGCACTCCTCGTTCGCACCGCTTTGTTGATTGAATCCGTTTGCTTGCAGGGGCGCAAGGAGTATGCCCGGCCCGGCAGCCTGAAAGCGGCCGTGTATGCACCGCAGTGGCGCAGTTTCGCGACAAGGAGATAAAAGCGCGCCGGGCGCCGGGCCGGCGATTCGGGCCGCTTTTACGGCCCCCACGCCACCTGCAACGCGGTAGCGTCGCGCGCGATGCGGCCAGCGATCACGCGCACGCGGTCGCCGTGCTGCCAGTCCGGCTCGCGCGTATCGCGCAGCACACGCAGGAAGCCATCATCCAGCAGCACCGCGGTCTCGTAGACTTTGCGCGGCCGGGCTTCCAGCGCCGGTGCGCCGACCAGCGTGGCGATCAGGATCACGGCGCTGCTCGAGCGATTGCCTTCCAGCAGCACGTTCGCCCCGGGTTCGACCGCCGGGTCCACCTCCTTCACCGCCTGCACGACGCCGCAGTTGCCGCACTGCACGGCGCCGTGCCGCGAAGGCGCGCCGCCGGGATAGTCCAGCACCAGCAGCGCGAACCAGGCGGCAACGGTGGCGAAGCCGGCGACATAGACAATCGCGGTGAGCACGCCCAGGGCAATCGACGTGCGGGGGAAGGACTGGTGCGCTTGCTGGTCCATGAAACCTCCATCGAGAAGAAAGAGGAGCGCGCGATGTCCCCTAACATCGCGCGCCTGACTTCATGACCAAGCCTAGACCCGCGCGCGCCGGAATGCGAGGGCAAAATTTCTCTTTTTTTCGTCGCCGCCCGGCGACAGCTCAGTAGTAGCGGCGCGGATACCCGCGCCAGCCGCGGCCGCATCGACCTCGTGCAAGTACCTGTCGTCACGCCGAATCGTCGCAGGGCGGCGACAACTTCGCGCAAGCTTCGCGCAACAATTCGTAACGAAATTCTTCACGCCGGCGCAATGCCTGCGGCGTACGATGCCGCATGGACATCACCGAGCTGATCCGCAACGCCAATTCCGCCCCCGAGGTGCTATCCGCCCTCTCGGTCTACATCGAATCCCTGCGCCACGCGTCCGTCATTCCTGACTGGTGCCTGCAGCTGCCGCTCGAAGGCGAGGCAGACGTGAAGCAGCGCATGCTCGCGCTCGTCACCGTGGTCAACCTGACCTCGCAGAACCTGCGCGACCGGGATTGCAACATCGCCAAGCAGGCGCTGCAGGTGTTCGCCGCGGCCACCTGGCGCCTGCGACCGCGCTCGCGCAAGGGCTTGAAATCCGCGCCCTGAACCCGGATATGCTTGGGATCCCGCGAAAGGCAACGGGATCCGCTTGGAATTCAAGGACTACTACGCAGAACTGGGCGTCGCGCGCGGCGCCGCGGCCGACGACATCAAGAAGGCCTACCGCAAGCTCGCGCGCAAGTACCATCCGGACGTTTCCAAGGAACCGGACGCCGGCAAGCGCATGGCGGCGGTGAACGAGGCCTACGCGGTCCTTGCCGACCCCGAGAAGCGCGCCGCCTACGACCAGCTCGGCAGCGCTCCGCCGCCCGGCCAGGACTTCCGACCGCCGCCCGGCTGGGACGACGGCATGGAATTCTCGGGGCGCGAATTCTCCGGCCGCGACGCCGCCGGATTCAGCGATTTCTTCTCGGAAATCTTCGGCCGCCGTTCGGCACAGGGATCTTCCTTCGGCGCGGGCTCGAACGACCACCACGCGCGCGTGCTGCTCGACCTGGAGGACGCCTACACCGGCGCCGAGCGCCAGCTCTCCCTGCGCGTGCCGAAAGTCGACGGCGAGGGCCGCGTTGCCCTGGAGACGCGCACGCTGAACGTGAAAATCCCCGCGGGCATCCGCGAAGGCCAGGTCATCCGCCTCGCGGGTCAGGGCAGCGCCATGGGAGGTGAAATGCAGGGCGCCAAGCCCGGCGACCTGCTGCTCGAGGTCGCGTTCAAGCCGCATGCGCGCTTCCATCCGCAGGGCCGCGACCTGCACATGACGCTGCCGGTCGCGCCCTGGGAGGCGGCGCTCGGCGCCATCGTGCCGGTGGACCTGCCCGGCGGCACGCTGAAGGTGCGCATCCCTGCCGGCGCAAAGCCGGGCAAGCAGCTGCGCATTCGCGGCAAGGGCATTCCCTCAAGTCCACCCGGCGACGTCTACTTCGACGTCAGGATCGTCGTGCCGCCCGCCGCGACGCCGAAGGAAAAAGAGTTGTATGAATCCCTGCAGAAGGAAGCGAACTTCGATCCACGCAAAGATTGGGGGCGTGCGCCATGACCGGGAAGGAAATACGCGAGGCGGAAATCCTGCAGGAAGCCTGCCTCACGCTGGAGCAGCTCTGCGCTGCCGCCGCGCTTGAGCGCGACTGGCTGATCCGCCACGTCGAGGAAGGCCTGATCCCGGTCGCCGGGACGGTGGTCGCCGAATGGCGCTTCACCACCGTCCACCTGAGGCGCGCGAAACGCATGCACGAGATCGAGCGCACCTACGATGCCGAGCCCGAACTGGCGGGGCTGGTGGCGGATATGCTCGAGGAGCTGGACGACCTGCGCGCCCTGCTGCGGCGCCACGGCCTGGCCTAGCCGGCGCTACACCAGGCGGCAGAGCGTGTAGACGTTGCTGCCGGTCTCGGAATAGCCCGGCGCCGAGACGCCGGAAATATCCGGATTGGGAACGGTATTCAGCTGGCCGCGCACCGTGCCGCTGCCGGGCAGGCCGTCGTCCATTTGCGTGTCGATCGAGATCGCCATCTTGTCGGGCAGGTTCGCAAAACACACCAGCAGGCTGACGAAGCCGTTCAGCGCCGGACCGATCGGCGCTCCGCCATCCCCGGTCTGCACGCCGATCATGCCGGTCACGGCGCTGAAAGGCTGCAGCGTGCCGGCGCCCGCGACGAACCCGGAGCGCCGCAGGTGCGCCCACCACAGGCGGGACTCGTCGCCGGGATTCTGGCTGTTGTATTTGCCCGAGATCTGGCCGTCGCCGTTGCCCGCGGTCGCTCCCGACCAGCGCAAGCCCGCGTTCGGATCGTCGCCGGGAACGGCGCGGTAGCGGTCCATGTAGCCGGCATAGGCGGCCGAAACGCCCGAGAAGTCGGCGATGAGGCTCTTGATTTTCGCCTGGTTGACCATTTCCTGGCCCTTGAAAACGCCGCCCAGCAGCAGGCCGATCAGGGTCAGCACGATGGCGATTTCCACAAGCGTAAAGCCGCGCTCCTCCGCCCTCAATTGCGCTCCCCCGCAGTCAGAATGGCGCAATTGTAAACGTGATTCGCGAATCCGCCTTTTGCGGACCGGGGCCGGCGCGCGCCTGCCGTATTTTTACGATCCCGCCGTCAGCGCAGCGAACGTCCTTCGGTCGAGAAGAATTCTTCCATCATGAAGGCTTCCAGTCCGGCGTTGTCGGCCGCGCGCGCCGAGAGCACCACGCTGCGGTTCAGGCGCAGCGAATCCCACTGGAAATCGCCAGTCGCTTCGCTGCGGATGATGGCGATCATCTTGCGCACCACGGCAAGCTCGATGCTGGCGTTGTCGCCCTTGGCGACGTCGATCAGCTGGAGCGAGTTGTGGTTGATCAGCTTGTTCCAGCCGTAGAAGGCGAACTGCGCGTGGTCGTAGTGCATCTCGCGGACCTGAAAGGTGCCCCCGCCCGTGTTCTTGTTGCTGCCGAAGCTGGGCGTCGCGTTCAGGCCGAGCCGGGTTGCCGCCTCCCGGTTGATGCGCTCCTGTTCGCTCTCGCCCGGCGGCTGCTGCGCCGGCGCGCTGGGCGCGCCGTCGGGACTGCGTGCGCGGCGGCGCGCTTCCACGAAGGACGCCAGGTCCTGGCCGGGCGGCGCGGGCGCCGCCGCGGCGGACGGCTTCGGCGGCGCAGACGATGCCGAAGGGCGCGCCATCGCCAGTACCGGTTGAGACGCCTGCGACGCACGGTGCGCCGGGTGCGGCGCGGGAGGGGACGGCCTGGCGGGCGCCGAAGGCGGCATCGCGAGCGCGGGCGCGGCATGCGTTTCGATATCGCGCGGGACCGGGATGGGCGCGAGGCGCACCGCGAGCGTGCCGCCGGGCTCGCCCTCCTTGTGCGAATCGTCGCTGAAGGGCCGCAGCAGCAGCGCCGAAGGCCATTGCCAGAGCGCGAGCGCGTGCAGCAGCAGCGACAGCGCGACCGCCACGTGGATCGTGCGGATCGTGATGCCGTCGCGGCCGCCGCCGAAGGCGACCGTCAGAGGTATCGAGCGCCCCATTTGCGGATCGCCGCGATCACCGGCACGAAGCGCTCGCCCGCCGCGGTCAGGCGGTACTCCACCTTCGGCGGCACGACGCCGTAGTCGCGGCGGTCGATGAGGCCGCTTTGCGCCAGCGCCTTCAATTCGCGGCTCAGCACGCGCGGCGCGATTTCCGCGGATCCCGCCGCGCCGCGCAGCAGGCCGGTCCTGATTTCACCGTAGCGGCGCGGGCCGTCCTTCAGGTCCCAGACGATGCGCAGCTTGTACTTGCCGCTGACGATCTTCTGGAACGCCGCGACGGGGCAGTCAGTATCAATTTTGTCCATACTTGCATTATCGCGCCCGCGGGCGCCCAATGTGCGGCATGAAACACTTCATGATCCGCTACACGCACGCCAACGGCACGCAGGAAGAATGGCACCGCGCCATCGCCGGTTTTATTGACGAAATTGACAGGAACCCGGCGCTGAAAGGCAAGATCCTCTACCGCTGCATGAAGACGAAGGACGGCGCGGATTACTTCCACCTCGCCGCGGCCGCGGATGAAAACGCCGTCAAGGCGCTGCAGTCGCAGGAGTTCTTCAAGCGCTACACGGAGAAGACCCGCCAGGTTGCCGGCGGCGCGGTCACCGTCACGCCGCTCGAGATCATCGCCGAGACGTCCTGACGGCTTGCGCCGCCGCTAGGCCTGCGCGGTCTCCACGCGATCGCGGCCCTGGCGCTTGGCCGCGTACATCGCCGAGTCGGCGGAGCGCAGCAGGTCTGACGCCGTCCTGCCGTGCGCGGGGAAGGCCGCCACGCCGATCGACACCGTCACGCCGGGCAGCAGCGCGCCGCGGTAGTTGACGCGCAGGCCGTCCAGCCCGCGCAGGAGATCGGCGGCGCGGCCGCGCGCCATCTCGAGCGACGCCTCGGGCATGATCACCACGAACTCCTCGCCGCCGTAGCGGCAGGCGATGTCCTCGGCGCGCACGTGCGTGACCAGGTAGCCGCCCAGCAGGCGCAGCAGCGCGTCGCCGGCCTCGTGGCCGTGCGCGTCGTTGAAGTTCTTGAAGTGGTCCAGGTCGAGCATGATCACGCCCACCGTGCGGTGCGTGCGCCCCGCGCGCAGGATTTCGCGCTCGAGCGCCTGCTCCATGTGGCGGCGGTTGTACAGGCCGGTGAGCGCATCGCGCACCGCCTGCACGCGCAGCGTCTCGCTCAGCCGCAGGTTCGACAGCGCGAGCGCGATGTGCTCGGCCACGGTGAGCGTCCAGACCTCCTGCGCCGTGAGCCGCTGCTGCCGCACCGACTGCGGCAGGTGCGCCTCCTCGGGGCCGAGCTGGACGTGCAGCAGGCCGAGCAGCTCGCCGTGCGCCATGATCGGCGCGCACAGGCTGGCGCCCGTGGGCGGCGCGATGAGGTGCTGGCAGACGAGCTTCGAGCCCGCCGCCTCCACCACATGCAGGTGGCCGCGGCGCAGCGCCCAGCAGTCGTCCTTGCCGATCACCGGATCGCCGGAAAGGCGCGACGCGCCCCAGGTCGACACCGTCTCGAGCAGGTCGTTGCCGAAATTGCGCAGGTACAGGTGGCCGGAGGCGCCGGGGAACAATTCCTCGCCGTACTGCGCGAGCACGCGGCGCGACTCCTCGGCCGACTGGCACATCTGCAGCATGTCGCCCAGCTTGCCGAGCACCACCTGCTCGCGGTGCCGGCGCTCGAGCTCGCGCACCGTGGCGAGCAGCTCGCTGTTGCGCTGCTCCAGCGTCTGCTCGAACTGCTTGCGCTCGGTGATGTCGCGCGCGACCACCACCACGTTCGTCACCTTGCCGGCGGCGTCCTTGATCACGTCGCCCTGCGACTCGATGTAGCGCACGGCGCCGTCGGGCAGCAGGAACCGGTAGTGCGTGCGCTGGCCGACGCCGCTCTCGACCGTTTCGCGGAACACGCGCTGCACGCGCTCGCGGTCTTCGGGGTGGATCTCGGCGAAGGAATCCGTGCCCGTCAGGTCGCGGTCGCCGAACACCTTGCCGTACGACGGGCTGTTGTAAAGCCGCTTCCCATCGACGTCCAGCATCGCCACCAGGTCCGACATGTGGTCAAGCACCATCCCCAGCGTGTGCGCGCAATCGCCCAGCGGCTCGCGTTCGGGGTCCGGCGCCTTCCCTGTCGTCATCGGTACCTCGGGGGAACTCGCAAAATCATACCCGTGATTGCGTCGTGGAAGTACGACCGGGCCGCCGGCACGCATGATTTAGCTGGGTATGATGGGGCACCGCACCGCGCGGCGAATCAAGGGGGGGGGTAGCCATGAAGCGCTGTCCGAAATGCACCAAGCTGATGCCGGATGACGTCACGCGTTGCATCGCCTGCGGCTTCGATTCGAAGCCCTCGGCATCCCGGCCCGCCGGCCCGGCGCCCGCGAACCCGCCGAAGGTCGGCAAGATCCGCAACGGCCTGGCGCTCGCCGCGCAGAGTTGGCGCGTGCTGATGCTCGACAAGTCGCTGCTGCTGTTTCCGCTGGCGAGCGGCATCGCCTGCTTCCTGGTGCTGGCAAGCTTCGCCGCCGGCATCATGGCGAGCGGACTCGCCGGCTCCGGCAACAAAGGCGGCGAGCCGCTGCACTGGGTGCTGCTGTTCGCCTACTACTTCGCCAACTACTTCATCATCGTGTTCTTCAACTCGGCGCTGGTCGCCTGCGCGATGATCCGCTTCCGCGGCGGCGATCCCACGCTGGCGGACGGCATGCGCGCCGCAATGGAGCGCATCGCACAGATCGCGGCCTGGGCGCTGCTCGCGGCCACCGTCGGCGTGGTGCTGCGCTTCGTCGAGGAGCGCGTGGGCTTCGTCGGCAAGATCGTCGTCGCGCTGCTCGGCGCCGCCTGGACGATCGCCAACTATTTCGTCGTGCCGGTGCTGGTGGTGGAGAAGCTCGGGCCGCTCGACGCGGCGCAGCGTTCGGTGGAAATCATCAAGCAGGCCTGGGGCGAAGCCATCGTCAGCAACGCGGGCGTCGGCCTGGTCACTTTCCTCGCCTGCCTCCTGCTGGTCGTTCCCTGCGGCGCGGCCTCGCTGGTGCTGGCGATGAAGGCGGGCAGCCTCGCGCTCGGCATCGCCGGCAGCGCGCTGACGCTGGCGCTGCTGATCCTCATCGTGCTGGCGAGCAGCGCGATCAAGTCCATCATCCTGAGCGCCGTTTACCTGTACGCCACCGAATCGAAAGTGCCGCAGGCCTTCGAGGCGACGAACCTGCAGCAGGCCTTCGCAGCGCGCTGACCAGCGTCATGTCCCTGCGAGATTCCCCGATCGGCAAATTGACCGGCCGGTCATGCAGGAGTAGCGTCAACCGAGGGGAGATTCCATGCAACGCCTCGTCGTCTGCTGCGATGGAACCTGGAACACGCCCGACCAGAAGGACCGCGGGGTCATGCGCCCGAGCAACGTGGTCAAGATCGCGCGCTACGTGCTGCCGCAAGGGGCCGGCGGCATCGAGCAGCACGTGTATTACGACAAGGGCGTGGGCACCGGCGACCTGGTGGACCGCGTCTTCGGCGGCGCTTTCGGCGTGGGCCTCGCGCACAACGTGCTCCAGGCCTACGAGTTCCTGAGCCAGCACCACCGCGCCGGCGACGAGATCTACCTGTTCGGCTTCAGCCGCGGCGCCTACACGGCGCGGCGCGTGGTGGGCATGATGCGCAAGGCCGGCCTGCTGCCTCCGATGGCCGACGCAACGGCGCGCACAGCGGCGATTCGCGACGCCTATGCGATGTACCTGAAGCGCGAGACGCGCGCGCAGGGCGGCGCGGACGCGCCCGCGGCGCTAGCCTTCCGCGAGCGCCACGGCGCCGCGCGCGTGCCGGTGCGCTTCCTCGGGGTCTGGGACACCGTGGGCGCGTACGGCATCGCGGGCGTAATGGGCCAGCTCACGACCGCGGCGAGCACTGCGCGCTTCCACGACCGGATCCTGAGTTCCGACGTGCGGCACGCCTGCCACGCGGTCGCCATCGACGAGCACCGCCGGCTGTTCGAGCCGACGCTGTTCCAGCAAGGCGCCAACGGCGCCGCCGGCGGCCAGGTGATCGAGCAGTCGTGGTTCGCGGGCGTGCACGCCAACATCGGCGGCGGCTACGAGGACACGGGGCTCTCCGACATCGCGCTGCAGTGGATGGCGGCCCGGGCGGAAGGCTGCGGCCTCGCGCTCGACCAGGGTTGGCGCGGCAAGATCGCGCCCGACGAGTTCGGCGAGCTGCGCGATTCGCAAACCGGCATCTACGCGCTGCTCGGCAAGGCCGTGCGCCCGATCGGCGAACAGGCAGGGGGATTCGAGCGCATGCATCACACCCCGGTCGAGCGCATGGAGCGCGATCCCGCCGGCTACGCGCCCGCCAACGCGGCCGCCTACCTGAAGTCGCCGCAGCGCGAGGTGGACCTCTCCGAACCCTGACCTGCGATAGAATGGCGCGTTGTAAAAACCAACCTGGGAGGGTCAAAATGAAAAAATTGCTGTCCGTAGCCATCGCCGCCGCGTTCGCGGCAACCAGCTTCAGCGCCTTCGCGCAAAAAGACGTCGCCACCAAGAGCGGCGGCGAAGTCACCAACAAGTCCGGGCAGGCGGTCACCACCAAGCCGGTGAAGGAAAGGCAGAAGCAGGGGCCGATGCCCAAGATGCCGAAGCAGGCCGAGGCGCCCAAGAAAGAGCCGATGCAGAAGTCGAACGTCATGACCAAGGACGGCAAGGCCGTGACCACCAAGTCCGGCGGGGACGTTTCGTCCAAGAAGTAGTTCGAGCCGGCCGCAACACCAACGGCGGGGCGCACTTAGGCGCCTCGCCGTTTTTATTTGCTCAGGCGGCGGCGAGCGCGGCGCTCGCCGCCCACATCTCCGCGTGGCCCTGCAGCACCACGTCCAGCACCCGCTGGTCCTCGTACGCGAACTGGTCCTGCCGCAGCCGCCCCACCCGCTCGTTGGAATCGATCGCCACCGTCCCCGCGCTCGGCTCCAGCTCGCCGCCCAGGATCTTCATGAACGTGGACTTGCCGCAGCCGTTCGCCCCGATCAGCCCATAGCGGTTCCCGCCGCCGAATTTCACGGAGACGTCCGAAAACAGGGGCTTGGTCCCGAACTGCATGGCGATGTTGGAAGCGACGATCACTGGAGATTCCGAAAACTAAAAAGCTGGCTGAAGCCAGCTTT
>DATJYN010000140.1:0-27449 GCA_035499575.1 Burkholderiales bacterium
AGGGAAATCCTCGATTCGCGCGGCAACCCGACCATCGAGGCGGACGTGCTGCTCGAGTCGGGCGCCATGGGACGCGCCGCGGTGCCCTCGGGGGCGTCCACGGGCAGCCGGGAGGCAATCGAACTGCGCGACGGCGATGCCGGGCGCTACGGCGGCAAGGGCGTCATGAAGGCCGTGGAATCGGTCAACACCGAGATTTCGGAAGCGATCGTCGGCCTCGACGCTTCGGAGCAGGCATTCATCGACCAGACCCTGATCGACCTGGACGGCACCGCGAACAAGTCGCGCCTGGGCGCCAATGCGACGCTGGCGGTGTCGATGGCGGCGGCCAAGGCCGCGGCCGAGGAATCCGGCCTGCCGCTGTACCGCTACTTCGGCGGCGCCGGGCCGATGCAGATGCCGGTGCCGCTGATGAACGTGATCAACGGCGGCGCGCACGCCAACAACAACCTGGACATGCAGGAGTTCATGATCGCGCCGGTCGGCATGGCGTCGTTCCGGGAAGCGCTGCGCTGCGGCGCGGAGGTTTTTCAGGCGCTGAAGAAAATCATCGACGGCAGGGGCATGTCGACGTCGGTGGGGGACGAGGGCGGCTTCGCGCCGAACCTGCCCACGCATGCCGCCGCCATCGAGCTGGTGCTCGAGGCGATCGACAAAGCGGGTTACACGGCGGGCCAGGATGTGCTGATCGCGCTCGATTGTGCCGCGACGGAATTCCACAAGGACGGCAAGTACCTGCTCGAGTCCGAGAAGCTCAGCCTGGACTCGCGGGAATTCGCCGATTACCTGGCCAGCCTGGCCGACAAGTACCCGATCGTCTCGATCGAGGACGGCATGGCCGAGGCGGATTGGGACGGCTGGAAGCTGCTGACCGCGCGGCTCGGGCGGAAGTTGCAGCTGGTCGGCGACGACTTGTTCGTAACCGACACGAAGCTGCTGCGGCGGGGCGTGCGCGAAGCGGCGGCCAACGCGATCCTGATCAAGGTGAATCAGATCGGCACGCTGTCGGAGACTTTCGCCGCCGTCGAGCTGGCGAAGCGGTCGGCGTTCGGAACGGTGATTTCGCACCGTTCGGGAGAAACCGAGGACACGACGATCGCCGACATCGCGGTCGGCAGCAACGCGCTGCAGATCAAGACCGGCTCGCTGTCGCGCTCGGATCGCGTCGCGAAATACAACCAGCTGTTGCGCATCGAGGAAGACCTCGGCGACTCGGTCAGCTATCCCGGCAAAGAGGCCTTCCTCCAGCTCCGATGAGAGTCCTTGGCGGCGTCCTCGTTGCGCTGATCCTTGCCATCCAGTACCCGCTCTGGCTCGGCAAGGGCGGCTGGCTGCGCGTCTGGGACGTCGACCGCCAGCTGGCGGCGCAGAACGCGAAGAACGAGCGCCTGGAAGTTCGCAACGGCGGCCTGGCCGCCGAGGTCAAGGACCTCAAGCAGGGCTCGGACGCGATCGAGGAACGCGCCCGCTACGAGCTCGGGATGGTCAAGAGCGACGAAGTGTTCTTCCAGTTCCCTGCAAGGAAGTAGCGCTACTCCACCCTGGCGAAGCGCGCTTCGGGCCGGTCGTCGGACTTGTAGACCGTCGTTACGTTCTTCTTCATCGCCCAGGGCCTCAGCTGGTGGTGCAGCGGCACGTAGTAGTAGTTGTCGCGCGTCATCACCAGCGCATCGTGCAGCATCTGGTCGCGCTTCTTCACGTCGGTCTCGACCTTCATCGCCGCGATGAGCGCATCGATCTTCGGGTCGCTGATGCGGCCGAGGTTGAAGCTGCCGTCAGCGCCCGTCGTCTTGGTGTTCACCAGCGAGATCAGGGAGTAGCTGGCATCGAAGTTCGCCACGCCCCAGCCCAGCATGTAGGCGTCGTCGTCGAAGTTCTGGACCTTGGCGATGAAGATCGCCATCGACTGCGCCAGCAGCTTGACCTTCAGGCCGATGCGGCCCCACATGCCGACCAGCGCCTGGCAGATTTCCTCGTCGTTCACGTAGCGGTTGTTCGGGCAGTCGAGCTGGAACGAAAAGCCGTTCGGGTAACCGGCTTCGGCGAGCAGTTTTTTCGCGCCCTCGACATCCACGGGCGCTACCTTGTCGATCTCGGCGGACCACCCGTGCACGCTGGGCGCGACCATGATGGCGGCGGGAATCGACAGTCCGCGCATGGTGACCCGCTTGATGGCCTCGCGGTCCACTGCCAGGTTCATGGCCTTGCGCACGCGGATGTCCTTGAACGGGTTCTTGCCCTTGACGTCCGAGTACTTCAGCTCGTTGCTGAACTGGTCCATGCCAATGAAGATGGTCCGGTTTTCGGCGCCCTCGAGTACCTTGAGTTTCGGGTCCTTCTGCATGCGCGCCACGTCCTGGGTCGGCATGTCGGTGAGCAGGTCCACGTCGCCGGCCAGCAGCGCGGCCACGCGTGTCGCATCCGATTTGATCGGGGTGTAGATCACCTCGGTGACATTGCCTTCGATCTTGTCCCACCAGGCCGGATTGGCTTCCATCACGATGCGCTTTTCGGGTTCCCAGACCTTGAGAACGTAGGGACCGGTGCCGTTGGTATTGCGCGACGCGTAGGTATCTTCCTTGGCCTTGTAGTCCTGCACGTTCTCGGACTTGTTCTTCGCCGACCAGGACTTGCTCATGATGCGGAAGTCCACGAGGTTCTGCATCAGCACGGGGTTCGGGCCAGACAGGATCAGGTCGACCGTGTGGTCGTCGACCTTCTTGACCTCTTTTACCCCCGAAACGTAGATCTGCATGGTGCCCTGCGGCTGCATGATGCGGCCGTAGGAGAAGACGACGTCATCCGCAGTGAACGGCGTGCCGTCGTGGAACTTGACGTTCCTGCGCAGGTTGAAGCGCAACTGGGTGGGCGTCACGTAGTTCCAGCTCGTCGCGAGGCAGGGTTCGACGGTGAACTTCGGCGTGAAGCGCACGAGGCCCTCGTAGACGTGCTGCAGGATGCCGTTGGTGGTCGCGTGGTTCTGCGAATGCGGGTCAAGCGTGATGACGTCGTTTTGCGCCGCCCACCTGAGCGTTGCGGCATGGGCCGGACCGGCCAGAAGAATCGCGGCCGCGGCGGCGGCCAGGATGCGCTTGATCAGCATGAACTCCTCCTTGTGAGGGCAATAATATACGTGGGAATGTCGACGATCAGTTCTCGCCGGGCGGCTTGGCGGGCGGCGCATGCCACTTGTCGCGCGGCACGATCTGGGGCTCCTTAGGATCCATCATGTAGTGCGGCGACAGGATTTGCACATTGTACTCATAGAACACGTCCTGGATGCTGCCGTGCAGGCGGTTCAGCACATCGGCCCGGTGCGCAGCATCGGAGGCCGGTGAGTGCGCGATCAGGCGGTATTCGATGTAGAAGTCCGACAACGCGAGCTGGCGCACGCGCGGCGCGGGTGTCGCCGAAATGTCCTCGATGCGCCGCGCCGCTTCCTCGAGCATGGCGTGCACCTGGCGCCATGGCGTCGAGTAGCCGATCGTCACCGTGGTGTGGATGATGCATCCTCCGCCCGGCGCGGAGCGAGAGTAGTTGCGTACCAGGCCGCCCATGACCACCGAATTCGGCACCGTCAGCTGCTCGCCCAACCCGGTGCGGATGCTGGTGACGAACGTGCCCAGCGATTCGACCGTGCCTTCGACTTCGCCGATGCGCACGAAGTCGCCGCGCCGGTATGCGCGGCTGTACATCAGGATGAAGCCGTTGAAGGCCTGCCCGACGACGCTGGCGGCGCCCAGGGAGGCCATCAGGCCCAGGAGAACCGATAGACCCTTGAATGCGTCGGTCTGGGCGCCCGGCAGGTAGGGATACGCGATGGCCAGGGCGAAAGCCCAGATGATGAAGCTGGCGATGCGCTGCGTGGGCTTCGCCGTGTCCGCATCCAGCCAGCCGACCTTCCGATCGCCGCGGGCCACTTTCTCGAAGAACACGGTCGCGCTGCCGACCACGGCGCGCGCTATGGCGAAGATCACGACCGCCAGCAGCAAGCCAGGCATGGCGCCAGCGACGGCAAGCAGGATCTCCCTGGCGATATCCAGCAGATGATGCTCGAGTCCTTCGCCCCAGGGCCGCGTATAGGGAAAGCGCACGAGCACGAAGCTGAGCCACGCGCTGGTGAGCATGGCCGCGACAACCCAGGCGGCTAGCGCTAGCAGACGCCGCGTGAAGGTCAGCACGCGGCCCGCATCGAGCAGGCTCAGGCCGCCCAATTGCAGCTTCTCCGAGTGGCTCGCGGCCCGGAGGGAGAGGCGATCCCCGATCCACCTGTTGACGCCGAAGACGAGCCAGAGCAGAACGCCGTAAAGCAGCGTCGCCGTCAAGGCGTAGGCCGCCGCAATGGCGAGATAGCGCGGCTTTTCCTCCTCGCGGCGCTCCACGATGGCCTGCTCCAGCCGCTGCACCGAGAGCTTGGCGACCATTTGGGTGGTCTCCCCGGCAAGCGCATCGATGTCGACCTTGGTCACAAGGAAGGCGTGCTTGCCGCCGACCAGGACGCGGGTGCCTTCCGGCACATCTTCCATGGTCACGGCCGCATGCGGGTCCGATTCGAGCACCTCGTCGATGCGGCTCATGGTATTGATTGCCCGTTCGCGGGCTGTCAGGCCCGCAATCGGTCCGCGCAGGACGATGACTTGCCGGTTGGCGATCTTGACCGGCACGCCCTCCCTGACGGTCGGCTGGGCGGCCGCTTCCTCCTCGGCACGCACCCAGGTCGCGGGCAGCGCCAGCAACATCGCGGCAACTAGCAATACGGTTCTCACGGCTTACTCCCTGTCCATCGCGCAGGTTTATACTAACTGCGTGCGACTGTCTGCGGAACAACTACAGCGATTCGACAGCGACGGGTATCTCTTCTTCGAGAGCCTGTTCCGGCCCGACGAGATGCGGGTCCTGCTCGAAGAGGTGCCGGCGCTCTATGCCCAGCGCCGGCCCGAGAACGTGCGCGAGAAGACCGGCGACGTGGTACGCACCAATTTTGCGGCGCACATGTACAGCGCGCCGTTCGCGCGGCTGGCGCGACACCCACGCATGGTCGATCCCGTCAGGCAACTGTTCGGCGAAGACGTGTACATGCACCAGTTCAAGATCAACGGCAAGCAGGCCTTCGACGGCGACGTCTGGCAGTGGCACCAGGACTACGGCACTTGGATGAACGATGACCAGATGCCATCCGCGCGCGCGATGAACGTGGCTATCTTCCTGGACGAGGTAAACGACTTCAACGGCCCGCTGATGTTCATCCCGGGCAGCCACAAGCAGGGCGTGCTCGACGCCGCGCACGACACGAGCACGACCAGCTATCCGCTATGGACCATCAATAACGACGTCATCCGGCAACTGGTGGCCAAGGGCGGTATCGTCGCGCCCAAGGGACCGGCGGGCTCCATGATCCTGTTTCATGGCTGCCTGGTACATGCCTCGACTTCGAATCTCTCGCCCTGGAACCGGGTCAGCGTCTACCTCTCGCTGTGCGCTGTCTCCAACCACATCCGCCGCTTCAAGCGCCCGGGCTACATCGCCCACCGGGATTTCGCTCCGATCCAGTGCCTGCCCGACGACTGCCTGGTGAAGCCCTACGACGTGCCGCTGCCCTGGAAGGATGGCACGCCAGCCGACCAGCTCGAGGGCAGCCTGAAGGCGGCATGAATCTGTTTGCGAAGCTGAAGCAGAGGGAGGAGCGGCAGCAACCCGTACGCATCGGCCTGATCGGCGCCGGCAAGTTCGCTGCGATGTACCTCGCCCAGGTACCGCGCACGCCGGGGATCCGGCTTGTAGCCATTGCGGACCTGGCGCCGGCGAATGCCAGGGCGAATCTCGTGCGGGTGGGTTGGAGCCCGGCGGCGATCGCCGGCACGACGATTTTCGAAGATTGGCAGAAGCTCGTTTCCTATCCCGAGATTGACATCGTAATCGAGGCCACGGGCAATCCGGTCGCGGCAGTCGAGCACATCCTGGGCGCGTTCCGGCACGGCAAGCATGTCGTCAATGTAACGGTCGAAGCCGACGCGTTCTGCGGGCCGATGCTGGCGCAGCGGGCGAAGGAGGCGGGTGTCATCTACAGCCTGGCCTACGGGGACCAGCCGGCGATCATCTGCGACTTGGTGGACTGGGCGCGCGCAGCGGGTTTTCCGGTGGTCGCGGCGGGCCGCGGCCACAAGTGGCTGCCGCAATTCGCGCAGTCCACGCCGGAAACCGTCTGGGGATACTACGGCCTCACGCCGGAGCAGGCGAAGCTCGGCGGCTTGAACCCGAAGATGTTCAATTCCTTCCTCGACGGCTCCAAGCCTGCGATCGAGACCAGCGCGGTTTGCAACGCCACCGGGCTCACTCCCGCGCCCGAGGGGTTGCGCTATCCGCCAGGCTCCGTCGACCAGATCCCGGAATTGATGCGCCCCAAGGCCGAAGGCGGGGTATTGCATCACAAGGGACAAGTTGAAGTCGTTTCTTCTTTGACGAAGGAAGGCCAAGCCATCCCGTATGACATCCGCTTCGGCGTCTGGGTGGTGTTCGAGGGCGAAACGGACTACATCCAACGCTGCTTTTCCGAATACGGCGTCAAGACCGATCCCTCGGGCCGCTATGCCTGCATGTACAAGCGCTGGCACCTGATCGGCCTGGAAGTCGGCATCTCGGTGGCTTCGGTCGCGCTGCGCGCTGAGCCCACCGGCTGCGCCACCGGCTGGCGCGCTGACGCGGTGGCGACGGCAAAAAAGGATTTGAAACCGGGCGAAGTGCTGGACGGCGAGGGCGGCTACACCGTTGTCGGCCGCCTGATGCCGTCGGACGCCTCGCTCGCGCAGGGCTGCCTGCCGCTGGGGCTCGCGCACGGCTGGAAGATGCTGCAGCCGGTGGCCGCCGGACAGGCGCTCAGCTGGAGCGACGTGGCTTTCGACGCGAACGTGCCGGCCGTGAAGTTGCGGCGCGAGATGGAAACTTCTGCTTCCTCAGGTAGTGATAAATCTCGGTATGGTCAGCCCCGGCTGGCAGCCGGCTGAGGGCATCGCGCCAGAGCTTCGCCGTTTTCTCGAGATAGGGCGCCTTGATTCCGACGCCGCGCGCAATGCCGTTCGCGATGCCGACATCCTTGGTCATGAGGGCCAGCGCAAACCCCGACGCGAACCGACCGGTGAACACTTGCTGGGGGATCTTGCGCTCGGTGGTGCTGTTCTTGCCGGTTGAGGCGTTAATGACGTCGATCAGCGTTTTCGGGTTCAAACCAAACTTGCTTCCGATCAGCAGCGCCTCCATGCCGGCCACCGTGCCCGCGGCGCCGAGATAGTTATTGAGCGCCTTGGTAGCGTGACCTGATCCCAGGCCGCCGGTATGGAAAATCTCGCTGCCCATTTTCGAGAGGACGGGCTTCACCTTTCTTAGCAGCGCCGGATCGCCGCCGACCATCAATGCAAGCGTGCCGTCGGCCGCTTTCGCTTTCGCGCCGGATACCGGGCTGTCGAGCATGTGGACGCCCCGCTTCTTCAGCATCGCTCCCAGTTCGCGCGTCGTGGCAGGATCGGAGGAACTCATGTCGACTACGATCGCGCCGGGCTTGAGCGTGGGCAGGGCAGAGGTGACCGCCTTGCGCACCGCCTTGCCGTCGGGGACCATGGTGATCAGGATGTCGGCGCCTTCAGCCGCCTCGCGAGCTGAACGGCAGTTGCCCTTGCCGTTCGGATCATAGGTGCGTAGCCGATAGCGGGCTTTCACCAGGTTCGCGGTCATCAGGCTGCCCATCAGCCCGAGACCGAGGAACGCGACTTTCAAACCCCGCGTTCCTTGAACACTTCCTTCGCAGAGCGGAAGCTCTCCACCGCCGCCGGCACGCCGCAGTAGATGGCGACCTGGAGAAACACTTCGCGGATTTCTTCCTTGCTCAGGCCGTTATTGAGTGCACCGCTGATGTGCAGCTTCAGCTCATGCGTGCGGCCGAGTGCGGACAGCATCGCAAGGTTCAGCATTGAGCGCGTCTTGCGCGTCAGCCCGGGACGGTTCCAGACGTCGTTCCAGCAATTGGCATTGAGCATGTCCACGAACGGCGCGTTGAAGTCGTCGGTGCCAGCCATGGCTTTGTCGACATACTCTGCGCCGAGAACCTCGCGGCGCGTCTTCAAACCCGCTTCGTAGCGTTCTTTGTGGCTTCTCTTGTCCATGATTTTCCTTAGACGATGTCTTCGTAGCGAATGCCGGCGCGCCGCAGCAGGCCGTCGAAGGACATGCCGCCGGGCCGAGGCCCGGAACGGAACGGCAGGGTGCGCGCCGGTGTCTCCTCGAGCACCTTCTGCGCGATGGCCAGATTGTCTCCGGCCATGGCATCGGTGGCCGCCTGTATCTCGCAGGCGCGCTGGAGCGTCCAGTAGGTGGTGAAGGCCTCGGGAATGCTGGGGCAGGCAACCAGCAGGCCGTGGTTGCGCAGGATCAGCACCGGTTTTGCACCAAGATTCGCCACCAGGCGCGGCTGCTCGGCCGTGTCGGTGGTCACTCCTTCGAAGTCGTGGTACGCCACCTGGTCCCAGAGCGTCGAACTGTAGAAATTGTCGTAGCGCAGGCCGCCTTGCTTGCAGGATACGGCGCTGCCGGCAGTCGAATGCGTGTGGATGATGCAGTGCGCATCGCTGCGGGCCGCGTGGATCGCGCTGTGGATCACGAAGCCCGCGATGTTGACGGGATATTTCGAGCCGTCGACCGCCTTGCCTTCCAGGTTCACCTTCACCAGGTTTGAGGCTGTGACCTCGTTGTACCACAGGCCGTAGGGGTTGATCAGGTAGTGATGCTCGGGCCCGGGCACCTTGGCGGTGATGTGGTTGTAGATGAGCTCCGTCCAGCCCAGCCAGTCGAAGGCGCGGTAGAGCGCGGCGAGTTCCAAGCGCACTTGCCATTCTTCGGCGCCCATGCCGGCGGGTTTGAGGCGCAATACTTTTTCGCTCAGATCCATGTCTTGTCCTCCAAATGCGAAGCGCGAGACCCGGTTTCTCTTCGGGGCTCGCGCTTTAACTCACGAAAGCGGAAAGGACTAATTTCCCATGATTTCGCCGAACCTCACCCATTCCTTGCCGTCGAACTTCACCATCTGCTCGGATTCGATCGGCGCGAAATCGGTCGGGCTGGTGTTGATCTTGATTCCAGGCAACAGGACGTTGATCTCGAAATTCTTGAGATTTGCCGCCTGCTTCATCACGTTCTCGCGCGTGAGGTTGTCGCCGCATTGCTTCAGCACCTGCACCATGGTTTGCGCAGCTGCGTAGCCGGACACGTTGAAGGCGTCGGTCAGGTTTCCTTCCGGATAGTACTTCTTCATGAAGGCGCGCCATTCGTTCATGCCCTTGTCATTCTTCCAGTCGGGATCTTGCGGATCCTTGAGGTACTGGACGGAAAACACGCCGGTGGATTTATCCAACCCGGCAGGCGTGAGCACGGACCCGATCGATGCGGAAACGCTGTTCAGGTACTGAATAGGCTTCCAACCGCTGTCGTAGGCCTTGCGGAGCGCTTGAGCGGCGAACTTCGGCGTGGTGATGTTGAAAAAGGTATCCGCGCCCGACGCCTGCAGCTGCGCGACCTGCGAATCCACCGTCGGATCGGAAGTTTCGTAGGACACCTCTTTCACGATCATGGTCTTCGCCTTGTCGCCGAGACCGTCGTGGAAACCCTTGAGATAGTCCTTGCCATAGTCGTCATTCTGGTAGAGCACGGCGATTTTGGCATTGGGCTTGGTCTTCAGGATATGGGCGGCATATATCCTCGCCTCCGCCTGATAACTCGGCTGCCAGCCCATGGTCCACGGAAAATCTTTGGGGTCGTTCCACTTGGTCGCGCCGGTATAGACGTGCAGCTGCGGCACTTTCTTCAGGTTCATGTACTTCTGAATTGCCGAGTTGGGCGGCGTGCCCAGGGGGCCCCAGACCAACAGCACCTGGTCTTCCTCGACGAGCTTGCGCACCATCTCCACGGTCTTGGGCGGGCTGTAGCCATCATCCAGGCTGATGAAATTGATCTTGCGGCCGTTGACGCCGCCTTCTTCGTTGACCTTCTTGACATACGCGGCTACGGTTCGGCCGATGGTTCCGTAAGCCGACGCCGGTCCGCTGTAAGGCATGGTGTTGCCGACCTTGATCTCGGTGTCGGTCGCGCCCGGGTCGTACTTCTTCTGCGCCAGCGCAGACGGAGCGGCCAATGCTGCGGCGAGCAGGGTCGCGATCGGAATGATGATGCGTTTCATGATGGTCTCCTCCTTCGTTAAGGTGGGCCGGTCCTATCAGACCCTGGGCCGGCTATTTTGCGCCCTTCGAGCCAGCCGCGCCAAGCCCAGGCGGATGGTTCCCGCAACGCCCATCGGCATCAGGTACATGAAGCCGATGAGAAACACGCCGAAGATCGCCCAGGGGGCGGCCTTCGATATTTCGTCCGAGATGTTCGGAACAAACTGGATGAACAGCGCGCCGTACAGGGCGCCGGATATGGAAGCGAGGCCGCCGATCACGATCCCTACCAAGAACGTGATGGAAAGGAAGATGTTGAAGCTGTCCGGCGCGACGAACTGGATCGCGACCGCGCCCAGGGCGCCGGCTACGCCGGTGTACATGGCGGAAACGCCGAAGGTGAGGGACTTGACCATCGCATTGTTGATGCCCATCGCCTCGGCCGCTATGTGGTTGTCGCGGATCGCCACCATCGCCCGGCCGACCCTGCCGCGCAACAGGTTCCAGCCGAGCACGAACATGACGATGGCAACCGCCAGCACGAAGAAGTAGAGCCATTGGTCCTGGCTGAGGGGTAGTCCGAAAGGCGGATCAGGTTTGGCGATCACGATGCCCTGTACTCCACCAGTCCAATGCTCGATTCCCTTGTATTTCAGAAGCTGCGGCAGCGAGACGCCGAGTGCGAACGTAGCTAGGGCGAGGTAGAGACCTTCCAGCCTAAGCGCGGGCAGGCCGAACAGGAAGCCGGCGACCAGGCAAACGACGCCCGCGACGGGAATGGTGGCCCAGTAGGGGACGCCATACTTGTCCATCAGGATTGCAGCGACGTACGCGCCGATGGCGTAAAAGGCGCCGTGTCCGAGGGAAATCTGCCCGTTGTACCCGGTCAGCATGTTCAGCCCGAGCAGGACGATCGAGTACACCAGCACCAGCGTGAACTGGAAAATGCGATAGTTGCTGACGAAGAACGGCAGTGCGCACGCGGCCGCGAGCACCATCAGGAGGACGATCTGCTCGCGTCTGCTCATACGCGGGTGACGTGAACTCTGCCGAAGAAGCCGGAGGGCCGGACCACCAGCACGCCGATGATCAGCGCCAGGGCGACGGATAGCTTCAGGTCGTTGCCGATGACAAAGGCGCCCAGCACATTCTCGAGGACCCCGACGAGAAAACCGCCGAAGACCGCGCCAGCCGGATTGTCGATGCCGCCGACCAGGGCTGCCGCAAAAGCGTACAGGAGGATGCCGCTCATCATGTTCGGGTCGAGGAATACGACCGGCGCCACCATCATGCCCGCGATCGAACCGATCGCGGCGGCAAGGCCCCAGCCGAGCGCGAGCATCCAGCCGACGCGGATTCCCACCAGCCGGCTGGATTCAGGATTCTGCGCCGCGGCGCGCATCGCGAGTCCCAGCGGCGTGAAGCGGAAGAATGCGTAGAGCAGCAGCAGCACCACAAGCGTCACGCCGATGGCGCCGATCTCGTGCGACGAGAGGTATCTGTTGCCGAACAGGGGCTGTTCCGGAAACGGGCTCGGGAAGGTCTTGATGGTGTAGGTATAGATCCAGCCGGCGACGCTGTTCAAAATCACGAGCAGGCCGATGAACACCACCACCACAGAGAGCACCGGAGCGTTTTCCACCGGCCGGATGATGACGCGCTCAATTACGACGCCGAGCACGAACGCAAAAGCCACCGTGATGAAGAAAGCCGCCCAGTAGGGCATGCCGGCGTTGATCAGGCTCCAGGAGATGTAGGTGCAGAACATCGCCAGCTCGCCCTGCGCGAAATTCACCAGGTGCGTCGCCTGGTAGATCATGACGAGGGCGAGCGCCACGCTGGCGTAGATCCCGCCGGTGGCAAGGCCCGCGAGTACCTGGTGAAGGAAGGCGTCCACGGTATTTCCCTAGTAGCCGAGGTAGGAACGGCGCACGGCGTCGTCGTGCTTGATGTCGTCGGCGGTGCCCGAGAGCACGATGCGGCCGGTCTCGATCAGGTAGGCATGGTCGGCAAGGTCGAGCGCCATGGCGGCGTTCTGCTCCACCACCAGCATGCTGACGCGCTCCTTTTCGTTCACGGTGCGCAGGATGCCGAAGAGCTCTTTCACGATCAGCGGCGCGAGGCCGAACGAGGGTTCGTCCAGCAGCATCAGTTTCGGCCGCAGCATGAGCGCGCGCGAAACCGCCAGCATCTGCTGCTCTCCGCCCGAGAGCGTGCCAGCCTGCTGGCTGCGGCGCTCCCTGAGCCGGGGAAAATAACCGTAGACGCGCTCCAGGTCGCTTTCGACCGCTTCGCGGTCTTTGCGCGTGTAGGCGCCCAGGCGAAGGTTTTCTTCGGTGCTGAGCAGGGCGAAGGTGCCGCGGCCGTCCGGCACATGCGCGATGCCGAGGCGCACGATGTCTTCCGTGGCGCGGCCGTCGATGCGCTGCCCGCCGAAGCGCATCTCGCCTTGAGTGCGTACCATGCCGCACAGCGCGCGCAGCGTGGTGGTCTTGCCGGCGCCGTTGGCGCCCAGCAGCGTGGTGATGGTGCCTTCTTCCATGCTGAAGTCGATGCCGTGCAGCACCCGGGTTTGGCCGTAGGCGGCGTGCAATCCAGCGGCCTCGAGCAGCGCCATGTCAGGCGCCTCCGCCGAGATAGGCCTGAATGAGTTCAGGATGCTGCTGGACCTCGGCGGGCGTGCCTTCGGCAATTTTTTTGCCGAAATTGAGCGCCACCACGCGATCGGAGATGCCCATGACCAGGCTCATGTGATGTTCAACCAGCAGCACGGTGAGCTTGAGCTGGTCGCGAATGCCGCGCACCAGAGCGCCCAGCGCACCGACTTCCTCATGATTTAGCCCGCTCGCCGGCTCGTCGAGCAGGAGCAGCCGGGGCTCTGCTGCGAGGGCGCGAGCCAGTTCGACGCGCTTCTGCGTGCCGAAGGGCAGGTCTGCGACGCGCGCATGGGCGACTGCCTCCAGTTCGAGAAGCCGGATCAATTCCCAGGCCTTTTCGGCTATGGCGTGCTCCTCGCGCCCGACGCCCGGTGGGCGAAGGAAATTCCTGAAAAAGCCGCTGTGCGTGCGGCAATGCCGGCCGATCATGACGTTGTCAAGTACGGTCATGGTGCGGAACAGGGCCAGGTTCTGGAAGGTGCGCCCGATGCCCAGTCCGGCAATTTGGTGGCGGCGCACCTGCAGCAGCGATCGGCCGTCGAAAAATATGTCGCCGCTGCCGCACTGGTACAGCCGCGACAGGCAATTGAACAGCGTGGTCTTGCCCGCGCCATTCGGTCCGATCAATCCGAGGATGCAGCCGGTCGGGACGTCGAAGGACACATCGTCGAGCGCGACGATGCCGCCAAAGCGCACGCCGACGTTCTGCACGCGCAACAATGCCCCTTGAGAATTCCGTTCGATGGCCCCCTCCTCAGGAAGTCCAGCAAATCCGCGACGAAGTGTACGATGTAATCGGCCGGCCCGAAAGCTAGTCGTCTTCGCGCTCGCCGGCGGCGCGCCTTTCTTCCGCCCGCGCCATCGCATCCGCTTCGGCCGATACCAATTCGCCGTCCGCAAGCGGCTTCACCAGGTAGTACACCTGCCTGCCGGTGCCCGGGGACAGTTCGCGCATCAGGGTTCCCATCGGTCCCTCGAACATCCCGGAGAGCAGCAGCGGCGCTTTTGGCGTCGCGCCCGATATCAGGCCGAGCGCTTCATTCATCTTCAATTTGCGCACGCCGACCAGCGTATAGCGCTCGGCGCCTACGGTGACCGTATTGCCCGCAGTCTGCGGTTCCGCCGCGGGCGGGAACGGGCGCAGCAGCGCGTAGCGGTCGTCGGCCTGCTCGACGAAGACCGGCGCGCCGGTGCCATCCGACAGGTGATAGCGGAAGGTGGTCTGTCCGCTCGCGCCTTCCAGGGTCAGGCGCCCAGCCACCTGCATCGGCCTGCCGCGGAACACCACGGCAGCATCGAGCGCGAACGCGTCCACGGGCATCAGGCGGCCCCCACGATGACCGGCCTGCCGTCCAGGTCGAGGGCGACCACGCGGTCGCGTCCCGCGGCCTTGGCGTAGTTCAGGCCGGATTCCGCGCGACCGATCACCAGCCGCGTGTTCTCGCCCTTGCGGTGCTCGGCGACGCCGAGCGTGCAGCTCAGGTGCCGCCGGCCGCGTACTTCGGGCACCGGTTCCCGGGCGACGGCCGCGCGCAGCCGCTCGGCCGCGATCGCCGCGCCCTTCAGGTCGGTGTCGGGCATGATCGCGAGGAATTCCTTGCCGCCGTAACGGCCGAAGATATCGACGTCGCGCAATGCTTCCGCGGCGGCGACGGTGAAGCGCTTGAGCGCGATGTCGCCGATCGAATGGCCGTGCGTTTCGTTGACGCTGCCCAGCCAGTCGAGGTCCACGCGAGCGATCGAGAGCGGCTTGCCGACGCGCTCGGCGCGGGCGATCTCGCGCTCGAGCGCTTCCATCAAGTGGCGGTGGTGGTAGACCCCGGTGAGCGTGTCGCGGCTGGCGCGCTCGCTCGCCTGCCGGCTGAGGTCGTGCAGGTCGCGGCGCGCTTCCGCCAGCCGCTCGCGCCGCCTGAGCACCGCGCCAGCTGCATACGTGGTGCAGGCGAAGGCGAGGGCGAGCATCGCGAACTGGAGCCACAAGGCGGGCTGATTGAAGCGGTGCTCGCGCTCGACCAGCATGAGCAACGCCGTGCCGTGCGTGACCAGCGCGAAGGCGGCCAGGATTGCAAGGCGCGTGCGGTCCAGCCGCAGCATGCCGTAGACCATCGGCAGGGTGTAGAAAAGTTCGATCGCCGCCAGGTATTCGCCGGTGCGGCTGCTGAGCAGGGCGAGCAGCGCATAGACCGCGCCAATACCGAATCCAATGCGCTTCGTGCGCAGCGTGCTGTCCATGCTAGACGGCGTATAGAATTCGCGAATTCATTTTGCCGAAGGCACGATAGCACGATGGCGGCACTATTCCGGCTTCTCGTCTGGCTATGCGCGCTGCTGGTGCCCGTTGCGGCTTTATCTCAGCCGTATCCGTCGAAGCCGGTACGCGTGATCGTGCCCTTTCCCGCCGGCGGGCCGGCGGACATCTTCGGCCGCTTCCTGGCGCAGGGCATGAGCGCGCAACTGGGCCAGCCGGTGGTCATCGAGAACGTCAGCGGCTTGAGCGGCGCCCTCGGCGTCGATCGCGCCGCCAAGGCGCTGCCTGACGGCCACACGCTGGCGGTCATCAGTTCGACGGCAGCGTCGATCGGGCCGTTCGCCATCGCGAACATGCCCTTCGACCCGCTCAAGGACCTGGCGTTGATCACGACCCTGGTGCGCGTGCCGGAAGTGGTGGTGGTCCATCCGGCGCTGCCGGTAAGCACATTGGCCGAACTGATCGCCTATGCCAGGGCGAATCCCGGCAAGGTCAACTACGGCTCGGCCGGCTCCGGCGGCATCACACACCTCGCTGGCGAGTTGCTGAAAGTCGAAGCGGGCATCGACATCGTGCACGTGCCGTACAAGGGTGCTGCGCCCGCCGTGAACGATTTGCTAGGCGGCCAGGTGCAGATGGGAATTTTTGACATCCCCGTGCTGATTTCTCACCTGCGCGCGGGCAAGCTGAAAGCCCTCGCCGTCACCAGCGCCAGGCGCTCGGCCGCATTGCCCGACGTGCCGACCACCGCGGAAGCCGGTTATCCCAAGGTGCTTTCCGACAATTGGTACGGACTCGTCGGGCCGGTCGGAATGCCGCCGGCGGTGCTGAAGCGCATCCACGCGGCCGCCATCGCGGCGTTGAACGCGCCCGAACTGATCGAGCAGTACGCGAAGGTAAGCGGCGTGCCGATGCCGTCGTCGTCCGAGGAGTTCGCCGCCTACCTCACGCAGGACCAGGCGAAATGGGGCGCGGTAGTGCGGTCCATCGGCTTCAAGGCCGACTGACCGGGAAAACTCAGCCCGGCTTTTTACCGGAGAGCTGGTCCAACAGGTCGCCCATGGTCTGGTCGGCCCAGTAGTCGGGATCCTTGTCGATCACGGCCTCGCCCTTGGCGACGATGTCCGCGCCGATCTTCCGGCGCTGGCAGAAGCCGCGCCAGAATTGCTTTACCTCTTCAGCAGTCATTTCCATAGGATGGGCCTGAATGGCTCCTCGACCTGGACTCGAACCAGGGACCTGCGGATTAACAGTCCGACGCTCTACCAACTGAGCTATCGAGGATCCGGAAAAGGGCGCAATTCTACCGGATTACCTTGGCGATGGCGTCCGCCACGTAGTCGATGTTCTTGGTCGTCAGCGCAGCGACGCAGATGCGCCCGGTCTCGATTGTGTAGATCGAATACTCGCTGCGCAGGCGCAGGACCTGCTCCCGCGTCAGGCCGGAATAGGAAAACATGCCGCGCTGGCTCAGGATGAAGGAGAAGTCGCTGCCCGGGACGCGCTTGTGGATGCCTTCCACCAGCGCCTTGCGCATCTTCTTGATGCGGTCGCGCATCGCGCCCAGCTCCTGCTCCCACTGCGCGCGCAGCGGCGGATCGGCGAGCACGCGCTGCACGATGTCGGCGCCATGCGTCGGCGGGTTGGAATAATTCGTGCGGGCGAGATGCTTGATCTGCGACAGCGCTCGAGCAGACTCGTCGCCGCTGCCGGTGACCACGCTGAACGCGCCGACGCGCTCGCCGTAGAGCGAGAACGACTTGGAGAACGAGCTCGACAGGAACACCGGCTGCATACCCTCGGCGAACAGGCGCGGCGCGAACGCATCCGCGTCGATGCCGTCGGCGAAGCCCTGGTAGGCCAGGTCCAGGAAGGGCAGGATCCCGCGCGCGCGCACGACCTCCAGCACCTGGCGCCACTGCTCCTGCGTCAGGTCCACGCCGGTCGGGTTGTGGCAGCACGAGTGCAGCACGGCGATGTCGCCCGCGGGCAGCTTCTTGAGCGCGGCCAGCATGCCGTCGAAGTTCAGGCCGTGGGTTTTCGCATCGTAGTAGGGATAGGACTTGACCGGAAAACCGGTGCCAGCGAACAGCGCGCGATGATTCTCCCAGCTCGGATCGCTGATCCAAGCGGTCGCGTGCGGGCTGATGAGACGCAGAAAATCGGCGCCGAGCCTCAGGCCGCCCGTGCCGCCGAGCGCTTGCACGGTGACCACGCGGCCCTCCTTGACCGCGGAGGCGGAGGGTCCGAAAACCAGATCGCGCACTCCCTTGTCATAGGCCGCCATGCCGTCGATCGGCAGGTAGCCCTTGGGCGTGCCGCTGCCGACGCGAATCTCCTCGGCGCGGCGCACGCATTCCAGCAGCGGCACCTTGCCGTCGTCGCCGGTATAAACCCCGACGCCGAGGTTGACCTTGTTCGGGTTCTGGTCGGCGACATAGGTCTCGGTGACGCCCAGGATCGGATCCTTGGGCGCCATCTCGACGGCAGCGAGCGGAGAGGGTTGGTGGGGCGCGTTCATCTGCTAGACTCGAAAGTTGGCTTTTACGCCCTGATTTTACCCGTGGACCTCGCTTTTCCCAACAGCCCGTTCAAGTTGCACCAGCCGTACGCTCCGGCGGGCGACCAGCCGGAAGCGATCGCCAGGATCGTCGAGGGCATCGGCGACGGGCTCGCGTTCCAGACGCTGCTGGGCGTCACCGGTTCGGGCAAGACCTTCACCATGGCCAATGCGATCGCCCAGCTCGGGAGGCCGGCGCTGGTGCTGGCGCCCAACAAGACTCTGGCGGCGCAGCTGTACTCGGAATTCCGGGAGTTCTTCCCGGAAAACGCGGTCGAGTATTTCGTCTCCTACTACGACTACTACCAACCCGAGGCCTACGTACCCTCGCGCGACCTGTTCATCGAGAAGGACTCCTCGATCAACGAGCACATCGAGCAGATGCGGCTCTCGGCGACCAAGTCGCTGATGGAGCGGCGCGACGTGGTGATCGTGGCCACGGTGTCGGCGATCTACGGCATCGGCGACCCTTCCGAGTACCACGGCATGGTCCTGCACTTGCGCAGGGGCGAAAAGATGTCGCAGCGCGACGTCATCGCGCGCCTGGTGGCGATGCAGTACGACCGCAACGAGCTCGATTTCCGCCGCGGTACCTTCCGCGTGCGCGGCGAGGTGATCGACGTATTCCCCGCGGAGCACGCGGAGCATGCGATCCGTATTTCGCTGTCCGACGACGCCGTGGAGAAGCTCGAAGTGTTCGATCCCCTGACGGGCCACGTGCAGCACCCGATGGCGCGTTTCACGGTCTACCCGTCGAGCCACTATGTGACGCCGCGCGAGACCACGCTGCGCGCGATCGAGGCGATCAAGGTCGAACTGCGCGAGCGCATCGACTATTTCCAAAAGGCGCAGAAGCTGGTGGAGGCGCAGCGCATCGAGCAGCGCACGCGCTTCGACCTGGAAATGCTGGTCGAGCTCGGCTTCTGCAAGGGCATCGAGAACTACTCGCGCCACCTGTCCGGACGCAAGGCCGGCGAGCCGCCGCCGACGCTGATCGACTACCTGCCCCAGGACGCGCTGATGATCATCGACGAAAGCCACGTCACCATCGGCCAGCTCGGCGGCATGTACAAGGGCGACCACTCGCGCAAATGGAACCTGGTGGAGTACGGTTTCCGGCTGCCTTCGGCGCTGGACAACAGGCCGCTCAAGTTCGCGGAGTTCGAGGCGGTGGTGCGCCAGACCATCTTCGTGTCGGCGACCCCCGCCGACTACGAAAACAGCAAGTCTGCGCAGGTGGTGGAGCAGGTGGTGCGCCCGACCGGGCTGATCGACCCCCACGTGGAGATACGGCCGGCGACCACGCAGGTGGACGACCTGCTGTCGGAAATCAGCCTGCGGGTGAAGAAGAAGGAGCGGGTGCTGGTCACCACGCTGACCAAGCGCATGGCGGAGGAGTTGACCGAGTATTTCGACGAGCACGGGGTCAAGGTGCGCTACCTGCATTCGGAGGTCGAGACGGTCGAGCGCGTGGAAATCATCCGCGACCTGCGCCTGGGCGAATTCGACGTACTGGTCGGCATCAACTTGCTGCGCGAGGGCCTGGACCTGCCGGAAGTCTCGCTGGTGGCGATCCTCGACGCGGACAAGGAGGGCTTCCTGCGCTCGGAGCGCTCGCTGATCCAGACCATGGGCCGCGCCGCGCGCCACATCAACGGCAGCGCCATCCTATATGCCGACCGTGTCACGGATTCCATGAAACGCGCCATCGCCGAGACCGACCGGCGGCGCAACAAGCAGATCGCCTACAACCTGAAGCACAAGATCACGCCGATCGGCGTGGCCAAGCGCATCAAGGACCTGATCGACGGCGTCTACGATGCCGAGGGCGCGCAGCAGGAGCTGAAGGCGGCGCAGGAAGGCGCGCGCTACGAGGCGATGAGCGAGAAGCAGCTGGCGCGCGAGATCCGCGCGCTGGAAAAGCAAATGCACGATTACGCCAAGAACCTGGAATTTGAAAAAGCGGCCAAGGCGCGCGACCAACTCACGGAACTCAAGAAGCACGCGTTCGGCGTCGAGTTGCACTCCGAATGAAGGTCCTGATGGTGTGCACCGGCAACATCTGCCGCTCGCCTACGGCGGAAGGTGTATTCAGGATTTTCGCTGAAAAAGAAAAGCTGAGCGTTACGGTCGATTCTGCGGGCACGCACGACTATCACGCCGGCGAGCCGCCGGACCGGCGCGCCACGGCGCACGCGCGCAAGCGCGGCTATGACATCTCGGGATTGAGGGCGCGCCAGGTGACCCTCGGGGACTTCATGGAGTTCGACCTGCTGCTGGCGATGGACCGCGGGCACCTGCAAATCCTGCGGCGCATGAGCCCGCAGGAACACCGGCACAAGCTGCGCCTGTTCCTGGAATTCGCGGGACTGAAGGACGCGGACGTGCCGGACCCGTACTACGGCGGGGCGGAAGGCTTCGAGCAGGTGCTGGACATGGTGGAGGCCGCTTCGCGCGGCCTGGCCACCCATGTCCGGGGCTACTTGCGCGTCTCGACCTGAACCAAAGAGACTTCTTCAACCGCAGGGGCCGCAGGCTTCTCGCGCCGCGGACGTCCGAGCTGTACGGGTTCGGGCTCGACCACGACATGCTTGGCCTTGCTCGAATCGGTCTCGACCATCTGCAGTCCGGCGCTCGAAAGAATCTCCTTCGGATCGACGCGGGGCCTTTCGGCGCGCGGCGCTTCGGCCTGCGGGGCGGGTTGCGGTGCTTCCACGCGCGGCGCGTAGGTCACTTCGACCCTCTGCGCTTCCTCGCGGACCGGTTCCTCAGCACGCGGTGAAGGGAGGGTGGGCTCGGGACGGGACTGATGTTCCGTCTCGGCCATCAATTCCGCCTCGCGCGCCTGTTTCAGGCGATGTTCCTCGAGTTGCTGTGCGTACAGCGATTGATCGGGACGCTGGTGTTGCTGGTGCTCCGGACGGCGCTCGCCACGGCCCGCGCGCTCGCCACGGTCGCCGCCACCGCCACCGCGTCCACGACCACCGCGGCTGCGGCGCCGGCGCTGCTCGTCGCCGCCGCCTTCCTGCGGCGGACGATTGTTGCCGTCCTGCGGGCCCTGTTGCTGCTGCGGCCTCTGTTGTTGCTGGGGAGGACGCTGCGGACGCTGGTCGGGCCGGCGTTCGCCTTGCGGCATGTCGCCCTGCAGCTGCGGCGCCTGAGCCTGCGGCTGAGATTGCTGCGTTTGTGCTTGCCCGTTCGGCTGTCCTTGCGGAGGCCGCTGGTCGCGGCGGTGCTGCAGGTCGCCGCGCTGATGGTCGCGCCTGCCGCCGTCGCGGCCGTCACGCTGGTGATCGCGCCTGCCATCGCCGCGGCCATCGCGTTGGTGATCCCGTCCGCCTCGGCCATCACGCCTGCCGCCACGGTCCCCGCGATTACCGCGGTCACCGCGCTGCTCGTTGCGCCCTCGGTTTTCGTCGCGCGGGCGGTCGGCACGCTGCGGCCGGGCCGGCTGCATGCTGGGTTCATTCGCTGCCGCAGGCTGGTCGGCGGGCTTCTCGGATTTCAGCCAGCCGAACAGGCGGCCGAGGAACCCCGAGCGTGCCGGTTCCTGCACTGCGGGGGCGGGCGCAGCGCGTAGTTCTCGCGCGGCTTCGCCCCTGGGTTGCGGTTCCGGAACGATCGGTGCCGGCTGGTCGGGCACGATGCCCTGCACGGCGGCCTGCGGACGCTCCTTCTTCGCTTCGGCATCCTTGCCCAGCGCTTTGGGTTCCTCGGGCTGCTCGACCAACTCGTAGCTCGTCGGCACGTGCTCCATCTGGTTCAGTTCGTCGTGCTTCAGGCGCTGCACCTTGTAGTGCGGCGTTTCCAGGTGCGAGTTCGGCACCAGCACGATGTTCACCTTGATGCGCGCTTCCAGCTTCTGGATCTCGGCGCGTTTTTCGTTGAGCAGGAAGGAGGCGACATCGACGGGCACCTGCGCGTGCACCGCGCCGGTGTTCTCCTTCATCGCTTCTTCCTGGATGATGCGCAGCACGTGCAGCGCCGTCGATTCGGTGCCGCGGATGAAGCCGGTGCCGCCGCAGCGCGGGCAGCTGATGTGCGCGGTTTCCTCCAGCGAGGGCTGCAGCCTCTGGCGCGACAGCTCCATCAGGCCGAAGCGGGAGATCTTGCCGATCTGCACGCGCGCGCGGTCGTGGCGCAGCGCGTCGCGGAAGCAGTTCTCGACCTCGCGCTGGTTCTTCTGCGACTCCATGTCGATGAAGTCGACGACGATCAGGCCGCCCAGGTCGCGCAGCCGCAGCTGGCGGGCGACTTCCTCCGCCGCCTCCATGTTGGTGCGGAACGCGGTTTCCTCGATGTCGTGGCCCTTGGTCGCGCGCGCCGAGTTGACGTCGATCGCCACCAGCGCCTCGGTATGGTCGATCACCACCGCGCCGCCCGAGGGCAGGTTGACGTGCCGGCCGTAGGCGCTCTCGATCTGGTGCTCGATCTGGAAGCGCGAGAACAGGGGCACGTCGTCGCGGTAGAGCTTGACCTTGCCGACGTTGGCCGGCATCACGGTCTGCATGAAGGCGACCGCCTGGTCGTAGATCTCCTGGGTATCGATCAGGATCTCGCCGATGTCGGGCTGGAAGTAGTCGCGGATCGCGCGAATTACCAGGCTTGATTCGAGGTAGATCAGGAACGGTTTCTTCTCGGTGTCCTTGGCGGCGGTGTCGATGGCGTCCCAGAGCTGGAGCAGGTAGTTCAGGTCCCACTGCAATTCCTCGATGGAGCGGCCGATCGCCGCGGTACGCGCAATCACGCTCATGCCTTCGGGTACCACCAGCTGGTCGATGGTGTCGCGCAGTTCGTTGCGGTCTTCACCTTCGACGCGGCGCGAGACGCCGCCGCCGCGGGGATTGTTCGGCATCAGCACCAGGTAGCGGCCGGCGAGGCTGATGAAGGTGGTGAGGGCGGCGCCCTTGTTGCCGCGCTCGTCCTTCTCGACCTGGACGATCAGGTCCTGGCCTTCGGAGAGGGCGTCCTGGATGCGGGCCCGACCCACGTCGACACCCTGGCGGAAGTAGCTGCGCCCGACTTCCTTGAAGGGCAGGAACCCGTGCCGCTCTTCACCGTATTCGATGAACGCGGCTTCGAGACTGGGCTCGATCCGGGTGATGATGCCCTTGTAGATGTTGCTCTTGCGTTGCTCCCGCGAGGCCGACTCGATGTCGAGGTCGACCAGCTTCTGTCCTTCTACGATGGCGACGCGCAGTTCTTCCTGCTGGGTCGCGTTAAACAACATTCGTTTCACTTCATGTTCTCCTGCGCGCGCAGGAGACCCGTGCCCGGATGCTCAGTGTTTCCTTGGAAGGAAAGGACCAGTCAAATGGACCACGCTGTTCTGCGCGCGTTTCCAGTACCATCGCTACTTCCGGTGAGCGAAATTAACCACTGCGTTTCGGGTCCGATTGCTTGTCGGACAGGAGGCGGGTTGCAGGTTCCGGCGCGTGGCTAGCTGTTGCTAAAACCGGACGCGTCTTGTGGTCCCTGTGCCTCGCAACTCGAAGCCAGTTCCCGGATTGTATTGAAAATGAATGACTTAAGCAAGGCTCGTGCGAACACGCCTAAGCCGCAGGCGTCAACCCTCGTGGTTGGCGAGGAAAGCGAGTCCCAGCGCATCGACAACTTCCTGCTGCGCCAGCTGAAGGGGGTGCCCAAAAGCCATGTCTACCGGGTCCTGCGCAGCGGCGAGGTGAGGGTCAACAGCGGCCGGGTCAAACCCGACTACCGGCTTCGGATCGGCGACCGGGTCCGGGTACCCCCGGTCCGCACGGCGGTCGCGAAGGCGGTGGCCGTTCCCAAGCAGCTGGACCTGAAGATCATCCATGAAGATGCCGCCCTGCTGGTGGTCGACAAGGCCTCGGGCATCGCCGTGCACGGCGGCAGCGGCGTCAGCTTCGGGGTCATCGAGTCGCTGCGCGCTGCGCGGCCCGAAGCGAAGATGCTGGAACTCGCGCATCGGCTCGACCGCGATACCTCCGGCCTGCTGTTGGTCGCCAAAAAACGCAGCTCGCTGGTGGAACTGCATCGCATGCTGCGCGAGGGCGAGGTGGAGAAGATCTACGTCGCAGCAGTGAAGGGCCGCTGGCAGGGCGGCAAGCGCGAACTAAGCGAGGCCCTGCACAAATACGTGAATGCCAGAGGCGAGCGCCGCGTCAGCGTGCACAGCGGCGGCCAGAGCGCCGTGACGAAAGTGAAGCCGCTGCAGATTGGCGAGAACTTCAGCCTGCTCGAGCTGCACCTGATGACCGGACGCACCCATCAGATCCGCGTCCACCTCGCGCACGCGGGGCACCCGGTGCTGGGCGACGACAAGTACGGCGATTTCGAGCTCAACCGCGCGCTCGGGCGGCAGGGAGTAAAGCGCCTGTTCCTGCACGCGCGCCGGCTTGCCTTCGCGCATCCGGTCGGCAAGGAACCGCTGCGGCTGGAATCGCCCATGCCGCCGGACATGCGCGCTTTCCTGGAGAGCAATCTTGCGCTATCCCCTGATCGTCTTTGACTGGGACGGCACCCTGATGGATTCGACCACCGGCATCGCGGTCGCGATCCAGGAAGCGGCCCGCGACATGGGCCTGCCGGTGCCGAGCCGCGAGCAGGCGAGCCACGTGATCGGCCTCGGGCTGCACGATTCCCTCCGCACCGCGGTGCCCGGCCTGCCCGCCGACAAATACATGGAGTTCGTCGAATACTACCGCAAGCATTTCCAGGCGCAGCAGGAGAACATGGAATTGTTCCCGGGCGTGCGCGAGCTGCTCGCGCTGCTGCGGGAAAAGGGCCATCGACTGGCGGTGGCCACCGGCAAGAGCCGGCGCGGTCTGGATCATGCGCTGCGGGCGACCGGCGTCGCGCTCGCATTTGCCGCCACGCGCTGCGCCGACGAAACCAACCCGAAGCCGCATCCGGCAATGCTGCTCGAGCTCATGTCGGAGATGGCGCTGGAAAACCGCGATCTGCTGATGGTGGGCGACACCTCGCACGACCTCGGCATGGCCGAAAGCGCCGGCGTGGACGCGCTCGCGGTGGGCTACGGCGCCCATCCCATCGAATCTCTCAGGGCGCTCGGGCCGCGCGCTTGCGTCGGCAGCGTCGCGGAACTGTGCCAATGGTTGACGGCGAACGCCTGATTTGCGCCGCCGAAGCGCTCGCCGACTCGGGCAGGGCCGTGCGCTTCGACGTCGAGTATTTCGGCGAGCGAGCGCCGGCATTCGTGGTGCGCTACGGGGGGCGCGTCTACGGTTACCTGAACCGCTGCGGCCACCTGCCGATGGAACTCGACTGGCGCGAAGGCGAGGTGTTCGATTTGGATGGGCGCGATTTGATATGCTCGACACACGGCGCGACCTACGCTGCCGACAGCGGGAAATGCCTCGGCGGTCCTTGCGGCGGCAACCCTCTCCTGCAGCTGCGGGTCGAGGAGCGGGACGGCAAGGTGTACTTCAAAGGAATCGACGATGGCTGACAACGACGGGCAGTGGGAACGCGGCGTGATAGAGAAGCTCGCTACCGCGGCGCTCAAGGAACAGCGGACCGCGCGGCGCTGGGGCATCTTCTGGAAGCTGCTCACCTTCGTCTATGTCACGTTCGTGCTCGTGATGGCGGTGGACTGGAGCGACTTGGCCGGATCGAAGGGCGGCAAGCACACGGCGTTGGTGGAGGTAAGCGGCGTGATCGCGCCGGGCAGCGACGCGAGCGCCGACAAGGTGATGCTCGCGCTGCAGGCGGCGTTCGCGGACAAGAACACGCAGGGCGTGGTGATGCGCATCAACTCGCCGGGCGGCAGCCCGGTGCAGGCACAGGCTATCTTCGACGAGATGAAGCGGCTGCGCCAGAAATATCCCGAGATTCCCCTTTATGTCGTGGTCGAGGACTTGTGCGCCTCGGGTGGCTACTACGTCGCGGCCGCGGCCGACAAGATCTATGTCGCCAAGGGCAGCATCGTCGGCTCGATCGGCGTGCGCATGGACGGCTTCGGCGTCGTCGGCCTGATGGACAAGCTCGGCATCGAGAGCCGGCTGATCACGGCCGGCAAGAACAAGTCGCTGCTCGATCCGTTCCAGCCGATGCAGGAGGAGCACAGGAAAATCGCCACCGAGCTGGTCGACGAGATCCACGCGCAGTTCATCGCCGCGGTGAAGGAGGGCCGCGGCAAGCGGCTGAAGGAAACCCCCGACATGTTTTCGGGCCTGATCTGGACGGGGGCCAAGAGCGTGGAACTGGGACTCGCCGACGGCTTCGGCGGCCTCGACTACGTGGCGCGCGAAGTCGTCAAGGCGGAGGACATCGTCGATTACACCCAGAAGGACAACCTGGCGGAGAAATTCGCGCGCCGTCTCGGTGCAGGCGCGATGAGCTCGCTGCTGGAATTCTCAGCCCGCGCGGGCCTCGTTATCCGCTGAGTAGCAGGAATACCGTCGGGCGTTTGCCGATGGTCGTTGGCGCCTTGCGCCAGCGGGCAATGCTTCCGGTCCTGATGCTTTCCGTCTCCAGGGTCAAGTCGCTGGCGATGCAGAGGCGTGTTTCAGGTGCGCAGGCCTCGATCAGGGCGGAAAGCATCTGGTCGTTGCGGTAGGGCGTTTCGATGAAGATCTGCGTTTCGTGTTCGCGGCGCGAACGCGCTTCCAGCTCCCTGACTTTCTTCCTGCGTTCTTCCGATTCACGCGGCAGGTAGCCGCAGAACGCGAAGCGCTGCCCTTCCAGCCCCGAGGCCATCAGCGCCAGCACGATCGACGAAGGCCCGACCAGCGGCACGACGCGGATGCCGGCAGCGTGGGCGGCATCCACCAGCAGTGCGCCAGGGTCCGCGATCGCCGGACAACCTGCTTCAGACAGCAAGCCCACCGCAGAGCCGGCCTCCAGGGTTTTCACGTGGGAAGAAACATCCTTCTCCAGCGTCGAGATGCGCAAATCCTGGATCGGGCACGGCATGTCGACGTTCTTGAGAAAGGCGCGCGCCGTTTTCGCGTTTTCCGCGACGAAGTCACGCAGCGTTCGCACAGTGGCCAGCGCGGAGACGGGCAACGCGTCGGCCGCTGTGCCGCCGAGCGGCGTCGGAATGGCGTACAGGATTCCGGGCATCAAGCCAGCACGTCGAAGCCGGCGCCGCGCAGCAGTTCGGTGAGCGCGATCAGCGGCAAGCCGATGAGCGAGGTCGGATCCGTGGTTTCCATCTTCGCGATCAACGTGATGCCGAGCCCTTCGGCCTTGGCGCTGCCGGCGCAGTCGTAGGGCTGCTCGATGCGCAGGTAGCGCTCGATCTGCTCTGCGGACAGGTCGCGGAAAGTCACGCGGCACGGCACCACGCTGGAAACCAGCCTGGTCGATCGGGTATCCAGCAGGGCGACGGCGGTATCGAATACCGCGGTCTTTCCGCTGACCAGTGCGAGCTGGCGCGCGGCGTTTTCGTGAGTGCCGGGCTTGTCGAGCCGCGCGCCTTCACAGGAGGCGACCTGGTCGGAACCGATCACCAGTGCATCGGGAAAACGAATGGCCACGGCCCTGGCTTTGGCCTGCGCAAGGCGTTGCGCCGTGACGGCAGGCGCCTCGCCCGGTTTCGGCGTTTCGTCGACTTGGGGATCCACGCACTCGAAGGGCATGCCGAGGCGCTCCAGCAGGCTCCGGCGGTACCTGGAAGTAGAGGCGAGCACGACCCGCCGCGACGATGGCATGGCTTTGTTTTGACAGAGAATTTTCATTGATGATACCATTCGGGCCCGTATGTCGCACCAGCCGGTCATCGACGGCCTTGAATTCGCGAGGTCTGCGTCGAGGCTACAAGGCGTTTGGCCGGTTGCCGG
>DATJYN010000141.1:0-8252 GCA_035499575.1 Burkholderiales bacterium
CCTGACGGTGGCGGTGCTGCACCTCGTCAACAGCGCCGCGGTGCCGGCGACCTTCTGGAAGTCGTATTCCGTGTACGCGGGAGCGCAGGATGCGATGGTGCAATGGTGGTACGGCCACAACGCGGTCGGGTTCTTCCTCACCGCGGGCTTCCTCGGCATGATGTACTACTTCATCCCCAAGCAGGCCAACCGGCCGATCTATTCCTACCGCCTGTCGGTGGTGCACTTCTGGGCGCTGATCTTCACCTACATGTGGGCGGGCCCGCACCATCTGCACTACACCGCGCTGCCCGAATGGGCGCAATCGCTCGGCATGGTGTTCTCGCTGATCCTGCTGGCGCCTTCCTGGGGCGGGATGATCAACGGCATCATGACGCTGTCGGGCGCCTGGCACAAGCTGCGCGAGGACCCGATCCTCAAGTTCCTGATCGTCTCGCTGTCCTTCTACGGCATGTCGACCTTCGAGGGGCCGATGATGTCGATCAAGACCGTCAACGCGCTCTCGCACTACACCGACTGGACCATCGGCCACGTGCACAGCGGCGCGCTCGGCTGGGTGGGCCTGGTGACCATGGGCTCGATTTACTTCCTGATCCCGAAGCTGTTCGGCCGCGCGGAAATGTGGAGCGTGCGCCTGATCAACGTGCATTTCTGGGTCGCCACCATCGGCATCGTGCTCTACATCTCGTCGATGTGGATCGCGGGCGTGATGCAGGGTCTGATGTGGCGCGCCGTCGGCGCCGACGGCACGCTGACCTATACCTTCGTCGAGAGCGTCAAGGCGACGTACCCGTTCTACGCGATCCGCCTGCTGGGCGGCGTGATCTACCTGGCCGGCATGCTGATCATGGCTTACAACGTCTTCAAGACCATCCTCGAGGGCAAGACGTTCGAGGCGTTGATCCCCGCGCCCGCGCACGCCTGAATCTGCCTTGATGCCCATGAAAATCACCCACGACCTGATCGAACGCAACCAGGCCCTGCTCATCATCCTCGTCATCCTCGCGGTGGCGGTGGGCGGGCTGGTGGAAATCATCCCCCTTTCCTTCATGAAATCCGTGACCGAGCCGGTGGCCGGCCTGAAGCCCTATACGCCGCTGCAGCTCACCGGCCGCGACATCTACATCCGCGAAGGCTGCTACAACTGCCACTCGCAGATGATCCGGCCGTTCCGCGCCGAGGTGGAGCGCTACGGCCACTACTCGACTGCGGGCGAATTCGTCTACGACCATCCATTCCAGTGGGGCTCCAAGCGCACCGGCCCCGACCTGCATCGCGTCGGCGGCCGCTACTCGGACGAGTGGCACCGCATCCACCTGTCGAATCCGCGCGAAGTGGTGCCCGAATCGAACATGCCCGGCTACCCGTGGATGGCGCGGCGCCCCGCGAACGCCGACGACATCGAGGCGAAGATGCGCGCGCTGCGCGTTGTCGGCGTGCCCTATTCGGAGGAGGAGATCAAGGGCGCGAAAGCCGAACTGCAGGGCAAGAGCGAAATGGATGCGCTGATCTCCTACCTGCAGGTGCTCGGCACCGCGCTGAAGAACAAGGCCGACTGAACATGGACATCAATACGCTGCGCATCGCGATAACGCTGATCAGTTTCGCCGCTTTCGTCGGCATCATCGTCTGGGCCTACCTGCCGTCGCGGCGCCGGGACATGGAGCGGCAGGGCGCGAGCATCCTCGAGGACCGCGCCTGATGAGCCAGTTCACTTCCGGTTTCTGGGACCTCTACATCGGCATCATCTCGATCGTGTCGATCCTCGCCTGCGCGGTGCTGCTGTGGCAGCAGAGCGTGCAGAAGACGGCCGTCAGCCAGACTTCGGACCACGTCTGGGACGAGGACATCCGCGAGTACAACAACCCGCTGCCGCGCTGGTGGATGTGGATGTTCTACCTGACTATCGTCTTCGCCATCGGCTACCTCGCGCTGTATCCCGGGCTCGGCAGCTACCGGGGCGCGCTCGGCTGGACGCAGGTGAAGCAGCTCGACGAGGAAAACGAGCGCGCGCAGCAGGTATACGGCCCGCTGTACGAAAAATTCGCGGCGCAGGACGTCGTGGCGCTGTCGAAGAACGCCGAGGCGCTGGCCATCGGCCAGAAGCTGTTCCTCAACAATTGCGCGCAATGCCATGCGTCGGACGCGGCCGGCAGCCGCGGATTCCCGAACCTCACCGACAACGACTGGCTCTGGGGCGGGACGCCCGAAGCCATCGAGGCGACCATCACCGATGGCCGCAACGGCAACATGCCGGCGCTTGGCGCAGCGCTTGGAGAGGAGGGCGTCCGGGATGCCGCCGCCTACGTGCTGGAGATTTCGGGCAACGCCAGCGACTCGATCCGCGCGGCCCGGGGCAAGGAAAAGTTCGCGCAGATCTGCGCCGCCTGCCACGGCGCCGACGGCAAAGGCAACCAGGCGCTCGGCGCCCCCAACCTGACCGACAAGACCTGGCTGTACGGCTCCGGCGCGGCGATCCCGGAAACGATCGCGAACGGCCGCGCCGGCCACATGCCGGCGCACAAGGATCTGCTCGGACCCGCCAAGATCCACCTGCTGACGGCCTACGTCTATTCGCTGTCGAGGAAGTAGCGGGGCGGCCATGAAAGCCGATGTCGTAGAGCAATCACTCTACGAAGTCCGCAAAGCGATCTACCCGCGCGCGGTGCGCGGCTGGTTCGCCGCCTGGCGCTGGCTGCTGGTCTGGGGAACGCAACTGGTGTTCTACGGCGTGGCCTGGCTGCCGTGGAACGGCCGTCAGGCCGTGCTGTTCGACATCGTGCACCGGAAGTTCTACATCTTCGGCCTGGTGTTCTGGCCGCAGGACATCATCTACCTCACGGTCCTGCTGATCATCTCCGCGCTGTCGCTGTTCCTGTTCACCACGGTCGCCGGCCGCCTGTGGTGCGGCTATGCCTGCCCGCAGACGGTCTATACCGAGATCTTCATGTGGATCGAGCGGAAAGTGGAGGGAGACAGGAACGCGAGGATGAAGCTGGACGGCTCCGCGTTCTCGCTGAAGAAATTCGCCATCAAGGCGGAAAAGCACGCGATCTGGATCGCGCTCGCACTGTGGACCGGCTTCACCTTCGTGGGCTACGTGACGCCGATCCGCGAACTCTGGGGCGAGGTGACGGCCCTCTTCGGATTGAACGCCGGGGCCCCCGTCCCGGCGTTGGGCCCCTGGGAAACTTTCTGGATCCTGTTCTACGGTTTCGCCACCTACGGCAACGCGGGCTGGATGCGCGAGCAGGTCTGCACCTACATGTGTCCCTATGCGCGTTTCCAGAGCGCGATGTTCGACAAGGACACGATGATCATCACCTACGACCGGTTGCGAGGCGAGCCGCGCGGCAAGGGGGACGGCAAAGGCGATTGCGTCGATTGCAGCATCTGCGTTCAGGTCTGCCCGACCGGCATCGATATCCGCAATGGCCTGCAGTACCAGTGCATCGGCTGCGCCGCCTGCATCGACGGCTGCGACCAGGTCATGGCAAAGCTCGACCGTCCGAAAGGCCTGATCCGCTATTCCACCACGCACGCCCTCGAGCAGAAGCTGACGCGCGCGCAGATGTTCCGGCGCGCGCTGCGCCCGCGCGTGCTTGTCTACTGCGCGATCCTCGCGACGGTCGTCGGCGCGGCGGCGCTCGGCCTCTGGCTGCGCGTCCCGCTCAAGGTGGACGTGATCCGCGACCGGGCGGCGATCGCGCGAGAAGCGGAGGGCGGCCTGGTCGAAAACATCTACCGCCTGCAGGTCATGAATCCGACCGAGAACCCGCGCGAGTTCGAGATTTCGGTGGCCGGCGCGGCGGCGCTGCAGCTCGTCACGGAACCGCGCGTCGCCATCGGCGCGACCGACAGCCGCATGGTGCCGGTGCGGGTGCGCGCCGACGCGGCCCTGCTGGCCCCCGGCCCGCACAAGATTCGCTTCAGGGTGCGCGCCATCGACGACCCGGCCGTTTCGGTCGAGGAAAAATCCGTTTTCATCGTGAGGTGATGCCATGATTCCCTGGTACCGCGAGCGCTGGCCCTGGATCCTGATGTCCGGCCCCGCTGCCGTGATCGTCGCCGGTACGCTGACCACCTGGATGGCGTTCGCCACTTCCGACGGCCTGGTGGCGGACGACTACTACAAGCGCGGCCTCGGCATCAACGCAGTTCTGGGGCGCGAGCAGGCGGCGGTTCAGCGCGGCATCAGCGCGCGCGTCGAGCGCGCAGGCGGGGAGGTGCGCGTCGTGCTGCGCGGCGCCGAGCCGCCGGTGCTGTTCCTCAGCCTCACGCATGCGACGCGCGCCGGCATCGACGTGCGCCTCCGGCTGGAGCGCGCCGCCGACGGCAGCTATCGCGCGGCGCTGCAGCCGCTCGCGGCCGGGCACTGGCGCGCAGCCGTCGACGACCCGCTCGGCCAATGGCGCGTGGTGCAGGAGACCCTGTGAAGAACGCAATCCTCGTCTTGTGGCCGTCGTTCATCGTCGGAGGCGCCGGCGAGGTCCTGTTCTTCACGGTGTTCGACCCGAGAGAACTCTACCTGTTCGGGGAGGTCACGAGCCTCAGCAGGCTCGCGGTATATTCCATCGGCTTCTTCCTGTGCTGGGCGTTTGCCGCCGCCTCGAGCGCATTCACCGTGTTCCTCGTGCAAACCGCGAAAGGGGCCGACCGATGACAAAAGCAATGGCGTCCCTGTTGATGGCGCTTGCCTTGCCGGCCTGGGCGCAGGATGCGCGGCGTGGCCAGGCGCTGTACGAACTGCATTGCCAGACCTGCCACTACGAAAGCATCCACAAGCGCGACCCGTCGCGCTCGCCCGTCAAGTCGCTCGCCCAGCTGCGGGCCGAAGTCGAACTGCGCGCGGCGCAGACGAAACCGCGCCTCGCCGCCGAAGACCTGGACGACATCGCCGAGTACCTGAACCGCAGCCACTACCATCTGAAAAAATAGCCGGCCCGATGCAGCTCAGCTTCCTCGGCGCCGCCGGCGAAGTCACCGGTTCCTGCCACCTGGTCGACACCGGGGAGGTGAAGTTCCTCGTCGACTGCGGTATGTTCCAGGGCGGCCGCGGCGCGGACCGGAAAAACCGGCGTTTCGCGTTCAGGCCGGCGGATATCGCCTTCGTGCTTCTGACGCACGCGCACATCGACCATTCCGGGCTGCTGCCGCGGCTGGCGGCGCAGGGCTTCACCGGGCCGGTCTACGCGACGCCGGCCACCGCGGAATTGCTCGCTGTCATGTTGCCCGACAGCGCGCACCTGCAGGAGAAGGAGGCGGAATGGCAACACGCCGCGCCGCTCTATACGGTGGCCGAGGCGCAGGCCTGCCTGGGCGCCCTGCGCCCCGCCGAATATGGAACCGAGATTCAGCCGCACCCCGCCGTGCGCTGCGTATATCGCGACGCGGGACACATACTCGGTTCGGCCATCATCGAGGTTTTCCTGCACGGCAAGAAACTGGTCTTCTCGGGCGACCTCGGCCAGCCGGGGCACCCCATCCTCGCCGACCCGACGCCGATCCGCGAGGCCGACGTGCTCCTGGTCGAATCCACGTACGGCAACCGCAACCACAAGAGCCTGGTGCAGACGCTGGATGAGTTCGCCTTCGCGCTGAACGACACGCTCGCCAGCAAGCGGGGCAACGTGGTCATCCCGTCCTTTGCGGTCGGGCGCACGCAGGAGATCCTGTACTACATCGCGGAGCTGCACCGCCAGGGGCGCATCCCCGCGGCGGCCATCTACGTGGATTCGCCCATGGCTTCGGCGGCGACGCGCATCACGCTCCGGTACGCGAAGCTGCCGGACCTGGACAGCGTCCGCTTCACCGACTCGCTGGAGGAATCGATGCGCATCAACAGCGTGCGCGCGGGCGCGATCATCATCTCGGCAAGCGGCATGTGCGAGGGCGGGCGCATCAAGCACCACCTGCGCTACAACATTTCCCGGCCCGAATGCGCGATCGTGTTCACCGGTTTCCAGGCCGCGGCCACGCTCGGCCGGAAAATCGTCGACGGCGCCAAGTCGGTGCGCCTCTTTCGCGAGAGCTACCCGGTGCGCGCGAAAATCTTCACCATCAACGGCCTTTCGGCGCATGCCGACCGGGACGGGCTGCTCGGCTGGATCGGACAGTTTCGCCATCCGCCCCGGCAGACCTGGGTGGTGCATGGCGAGCCGCCGGCGGCCGACGCGCTGAAAAACGGCATCATCGACGGTTTTGGCTGGCGGGCTGCCGTTCCATCGGCAGGCCAGTGCGTGGAGCTTTGACCGGCGCATGCCCTGATGCGGCGCCAGGCCGTCGCAAACGGCTGCACTGAAGCGGCCCGGGCGTCCGTTCTCAGCGCAGCGATTCCAGGTAGTTCAGCAGGTCGTCGAGTTCCCTCGGGTCGCTAACCTGCACCGGCATGAGGGTTCCCGGCATTTCGCGTCCCGGATCCTGGAGATAGCGGCGCAGGGAGCTCCTGGTCCAGACGATGCCGGATTCGACCGCGAGGCGCGAATGTACGCCGCTGTCCCCGGCGCCGGCCTTGCGGCCGATGATGCCGGTGAGGTCCGGTCCGATCGGGGAATCCGCCTGGCCGGTGCCGCCGTGGCAGGTCTGGCAGTGGCGCTGGAAAATTCTCCTGCCGGGATCGGCAAATTCGTCGGCGGCTGCGACCGAATTCAACCCCGCCATTGCGAAGATCGCCCACGCGAAACGCCGATAGCTGAACATGATTGCTCCTAGCCGCGGAATATTTCGAAAGGTTCTATCTTGAGTACGCGCCGCACTCCAGCGTAACTCGAAACGGCCGCGATGATGATCACCATGCCGAAGGCGAGCGACAGGTTCCAGTATTCGATCAGCGCCGCGTAGTCGGGCAGGCGCAGCCTCGCCAGGTAGATCAGCAGGCTGGAGATTCCCACGCCGAGCCCGTAGCCGGTGAAGCAGGTGAACAGCGCCTGGAAAAGGATCATGGCGATCAATTCGTGGCTCTTGGCGCCGATCGCCTTCAGGGCGCCGAACTTCACCAGGTTCTCGAGGATGAAGCTGTAGAACGTCTGCCCGGAGATCGACAGGCCGACGACGAACGCAATCATCGTCATGATCATGATGTTGATGCCGACGCCTGTCTGGTACTTGTAGAAATCCGCGGTCTTGTCCTCGAACTCGCCGGCGGTGAGCGCCAGGTAGCCCAGCTTCGCGACCTGCTGCTTGATGCGCGCGGCGTCGCCAGCCGACTTCGGCTCGACCAGGATATAGGACTGCGTGAACCGCGACACCGGCAGGTAGGTGATCGCGCGCGAATATATGGTGTAGAGCGTGGGCACGCCGAACAGGCCGTTGGCCGCGACCTTGGCGACGCCGACGATCACGGCGCGATGGTCGTTGAGCTCGAACTCGGCGCCGATCCCGGGCCGCTCGAGCTTGGAATATTCGGCGTCATTCACCACGATGAAGGCATTTTCGCCGTAGATGTCCCGCAGGTTGCCTTGCTCGAGCGGCGGCCGGCCGAGCAGGCTCACGTCGTCCAGGCCCAGGATGCTGACCGCCTGGTAGGTGCCGCTGCCGAGCTTCGCCAGGCCGGAACCGGAAAAGAGCCCGACGGCGTACTTCACGCCATCCATGCTGCGCACCGCGTCGAGCACATAGTCCGGCATCGGGATCGAATTGGCCGGCGTGTTGACGGCGGGGTCCATGACCCAGATGGAGGCGCCGACGTTCTTGATCGTGGCCGAGGATCGGTCGAGGATCCCCGCGAACATCGAGGTCACCTGGACCATCAGGAACACCGCGAAGGTGACCCCGATCAGCAGCGCCGAGAACTTGGCGCGGTCGTTGACGAGCAATTTGAAGGCGAGGCGGAGGATGCCGCTGGAGGCGGGTAGCTTCAAGGCCGCGCCTTCGCAGGCTCCTCGCGCCACGGCCGGCCGAGCGCCACGTAAAGCGCGGTCGTGTCCTGCAGCCGCTGGGCGCGCGCCTGCAGCAGGCTGATGCGCGCGATTTCCACTGCCTGGCGCGCGGCGAGCTCCTGCAGTTCGCTGGCAAGCCCGCCCTCGCGGTTGGCGCGCGCCAGCTCGCTTTGCCGCACGGAAAGGTCGAACGCGGCGCGCTGCGCAGCCTCGGACTGCGCGTCGTTGTCCAGGGCGTGCAGCGAGTCGCCGACCTGGGCGAAAGCGTTCACCACGGTCTGCTTGTACTCCTCGAACGCCTGCTCGTACTGCGCCTTGGCGGCGTCCCGCCCGTAGACGCCGGAGAAGCCGGAAAACACCGGCGCGTTCACGGTC
>DATJYN010000142.1:0-45898 GCA_035499575.1 Burkholderiales bacterium
GTTTATCCCACCTTCCGGCCCGGGAAAACCGGACGCAATGCCACCGATCGGTAGAATTGAGAGTGCCTCCCTCACACCGTGATATGATGCATCCCGTAGTTCATCTTCGCGTCATCCGGTTAGCGTTCCCCAAGTTACTTCAATTGCCTGAACCGGTTGGAGGTGCAAATCCTCCCAGGCCGATTGTTCAGGAGAAATACTATTACTACGTCGTTCGATTCACTCGGCCTGTCGGCCGAGCTGCTCCGTGCTGTGTCCGAGCAGGGCTACACCACCCCCACCCCGATCCAGGCGCAAGCCATTCCCGTCGTGCTCGCCGGCAAGGACCTCCTTGCGGCCGCGCAAACGGGTACGGGCAAGACGGCGGGCTTCACGCTGCCCTTGCTTGAGATCCTCAACAAGAAAGGCGCCGGCCGCACGGTCCGCTGCCTGATCCTGGTGCCGACCCGCGAACTCGCGGCGCAGGTGCAGGAGAGCGTGCGCGTGTACGGCAAGTACAAGCCGCTGCGCTCGACCACCATTTTCGGCGGCATGAACATCAACCCGCAGATCCAGGAGCTGCGCCGCGGCGTCGACATCGTCGTCGCCACGCCGGGCCGCCTGCTCGACCACGTGCAGCAGAAGACCATCGACCTGCGCCACGTCGAGATCCTGGTGCTGGACGAAGCCGACCGCATGCTCGACATGGGCTTCATCCACGACATCCGCCGCATCATCGGCCTGCTGCCGAAGCAGCGCCAGAACCTGATGTTCTCGGCCACCTTCCCGGAAGAGATCCGCAAGCTGGCTTCTTCGTTCATGCAGCACCCCGTGACGGTCGAAGTCGCGCGCCGCAATACGCCCGCCGAACTCGTCGGCCAGGTGCAGCATCCGGTCGACCAGTCGCGCAAGAAGGACCTGCTCGCGCACCTGGTCAAGGCCAACAACTGGCGCCAGGTGCTGGTGTTCACCAAGACCAAGCGCGGCGCAAACCGCCTTGCCGAGGCGCTCGACAAGGGCGGCATCGAGGCCGACGCCATCCACGGCAACAAGAGCCAGCCGCAGCGCATGCGCGTGCTCAAGCGCTTCAAGGACAACGAACTGCAAGTGCTGGTGGCTACCGACATCGCCGCGCGCGGCATCGACATCGACGAGCTGCCGCACGTGGTGAACTTCGACCTGCCGCACGTGCCGGAAGACTACGTGCACCGCATCGGCCGCACCGGCCGCGCCGGATCGTCGGGCGAAGCCGTGTCTCTGGTCTGCCACGACGACCGTTCGCTGATGGCGGCGATCGAGCGGCTGATGAACCGGAAAGTCGAGTCCCGGGTGGTCGCCGGCTTCGAGCCGAGCGGCAACCACAACATGCGGATGAAGGAAGAGCCCCGGCGCCAGCAGCAGCGCCCCCACCAGCGCCCGCAGCAGCAGAAACGGCCGTCGCATCATCATCGCCAGCAGCAACGCCGCGCCGAGGAAAGAACTCCGCGCGAGCAGCACTCCACGCAGCAGCCGAAGCCGGCGAACACGCAATCCAAGGCGATTGCGTATCCCCGGACGATCAGCCGGGGCTAGGAGTTCGGGGAGCGCGCAAAGGCGCTCCGCAATTCGGCGACGGAGGCCATGTCGGCGATGAAGCCGAAACGGCCTTCGCGCATCTGCTGCGCCGCGCCCATGAATGCCTTGAGCGCGACGCGGGAGAGCCCGCCGCCGATGCTGACGCGCCGCACCCCGGCCGCGCCCAGCTGATCCAGCGTGATCGACGGGTCGGAGAAGCCCATGACGTGGTTGAACGGCTTCTTCAGCGCCGAAGTGATGGTGCGTATCTCGGCTAGGCTGTGCAGCCCGGGCGCGTAGAGCACGTCGGCGCCCGCGGCCTCGAAGGCCTGCAGGCGCCGGATGGTGTCGTCCATGTCTTTCCTGCCGTGCAGGAAGTTCTCGGCGCGCGCCGTGAACACGAACGGAACCGGCAGCGCGCGCGCCACTTCGACCGCCGCCTGCACGCGTTCCACGGCAAGATTGAAATCGTAGATCGGCTTGTGCGCGTCTCCCGTCGCATCCTCGATGGATCCCCCTGCCGCGCCATGCTCGCAGGCAAGCCGGATCGCCTGCGCCGCCGCGCGCGGTTCGTCGGCGAAGCCGTTCTCCATGTCGGCGTTGACGGGCAGGCGCGTCGCCTCGGAGATCTCGCGGCAGTTGTCGAGCACCTGCTTGAGCGTGACGCCCTTCTGCCCGAGCATGTTGGCGACGCCGAGGCTGGTCGTCGCCAATGCCTCGAATCCCATGCTCTCCAGGATCAGCGCCGAGCCCCGGTCCCAGGGATTCGGGATCAGGAAGGGCAGCGGGCGCGCGTGCAGTTCCCGGAATGCGATTGCCTTCTCCGCCAGTGAGTTCATGGGCCGCGATTGTAAGCGACCCCCTCGCCGGCGCGCGTGCCGTAGAATCCCGGCCGTGCGCGCGACTTTCTGCCTGTTCCTGACGCTCGCGCCGGCCGCCGCCGGCGCGCAGACCCTGTTGTACAAGTGCGTCGACGCGCAGAAGGCGGTCACCTATTCGAACATCACCTGCGAAAAGCAGGGGCTGAAGGATGCGGGAACGGTTGCGGATCGCGTCACCTCCATGCCCTTCAACGCCCCGCCCAAGCCCGCTCCGCGCGTCGAGCCCGCCAAGGAAGCCGGCAAGGACGCCGCCAAAGATCCGGCCGACCCGAACAAGAAGTGACGCCTGCCGGCAGCTACGACTACGTGATCGCCGGCGCGGGCAGCGCCGGCTGCCTGCTCGCCAACCGGCTCTCGGCCGATCCCGCGGTATCGGTCCTGCTGCTCGAAGCCGGCGGCCAGGACGACTGGTTCTGGATAGATGTGCCGGTCGGCTACCTCTACACCATCGCCAACCCGCGCACCGACTGGTGCTACAAGACCGAGCCGGACACGCATCTGGCCGGCCGTTCCATCCACTACGCGCGCGGCCGCGTGCTGGGCGGCTGCTCCTCCATCAACGCCATGATCTACATGCGCGGACAAAAGGAGGACTACGACCACTGGGCCGCGCTCGGCAACGAGGACTGGTCCTGGGATGATGTGCTACCGCATTTCAGGAAGCTGGAAGAAAGCCTGCACATCGAGGACCCGCGCGTGCGCTGGGAAATCGTCGACGCTTGGCGCGCGGCGGCGCAGGAATGCGGCATCGCGCCCATCCGGTCCTTCAACGGCGGCGACAACAGCGGCTGCGCGCCTTTCCAGATGACGCAGCGGAGCGGCCGGCGCTGGAGCGCGACGAATGCTTACCTGAGGCCGGCACTAAAGCGCAAGAACCTGACTGTACTGACAAAATCCGTTGTCCGGAAAATACGCTTCGCAGGCAGGACGGCGAAAGGTTTCGAGTTTATGAAGGACGGAGAAGCGTTTTTCGCGGAAGCGAAGCGCGAAACCATTCTCTCGTTGGGATCGATCGGCTCGCCGCAGATTTTGCAATTGTCCGGCATCGGCTCTCATGAGATGCTGGAGCGTTTGCAAATTAGAACCGTTCAAGATCTTCCCGGGGTGGGCGAGAACCTGCACGACCACCTGCAGATCCGCATGCAGTACAAGGTGAAGAACGTGCGCACGCTGAACGAGATGACGCACAGCCTGTTCGCCAAGGCGGCGATGGGCCTGGAGTACTTCTTCAAGCGCACCGGGCCGCTCACCATGCCGCCCTCGCAACTGGGCGCCTTCGCGAAGAGCGACCCGTCGCAGCCGACGGCGAACATCGAGTGGCACGTGCAGCCGCTGTCGCTGGACAAGTTCGGCGACCCGCTGCACCCCTTCCCCGCGATCACGCCGAGCGTCTGCAACCTGCGCCCGACCTCGCGCGGCTGGGTGCGCATCAAGTCGACCGATCCGGCCGCCTATCCGCAGATCAAGCTGAACTACCTGTCGACGCCCGAGGACCGCAAGGTCGCGGTGGACGGCATGCGCTTCACGCGGCGCATCATGGCCTCGCAGGCGCTCGCGAAATACGAGCCGGAGGAATATCGTCCGGGCCCTTCGATTCAAACGGATCAGGAGCTGGAGAAAGCCGCCGGCGAACTCGGCACCACCATCTTCCACCCGGTCGGAACCTGCAAAATGGGAAGCGACCCGATGGCGGTCGTGGATGACCAGCTGCGGGTGCTGGGCGTGGATCGGCTTCGCGTCATCGATGCCTCGGTGATGCCGAGGATCACCTCGGGAAACACCAATGCGCCGACCTACCTGATCGCCGAAAAAGGCGCCCGCATGATTCTGCAGGCGAGACATTGAACTTGGGGGCCCCCGCCCCCATCTAACAGGCCTCCGGAGACGACAAACACCATGAAACGAATCGCACTTCTGATCGCTACCAACTTCGCGGTGATGATCCTGCTGTCGATCGTCATCAGCCTGCTCGGCCTCGACCAGGTTCTGACCGAGAACGGCATACAGTACGGCCCCCTGCTGGCGACTGCCGCCATCTTCGGCTTCGGCGGCGCCATCGTCTCGCTGCTGATTTCCAAGCCGATGGCCAAGTGGTCCACAGGCGCGCAGGTCATCGACGGCACCGAGGGCACGACGCAGTACTGGCTGGTCAATACGGTGAAGAAATTGTCGGAGAAGGCGGGCATTGGCATGCCGGAGGTCGCGATCTACGACGGCGAGCCAAATGCCTTCGCCACCGGCGCTTTCCGGGATTCCGCCCTGGTGGCGGTGTCCTCGGGCCTGCTGAACTCGATGTCGCACGAGGAAGTCGAGGCGGTGCTCGGCCACGAAATCGGCCACGTCGCCAACGGCGACATGGTGACGCTCACGCTGATCCAGGGCGTGGTCAACACCTTCGTGATCTTCCTGTCGCGCATCATCGGCTACGTCGTCGACCGCGTGATCCTGAAGAACGAGCGCGGCCAGGGCATCGGCTACTTCATCACCGTGATCGCCTCGCAGATCGTGCTCGGCCTGTTCGCCTCGATGATCGTCGCCTGGTTCTCGCGCCGGCGCGAGTTCCGCGCCGACGCGGCATCCGCCAAATTGCTCGGATCGCCGCAGCCGATGATCCAGGCGCTGTCGCGCCTCGGCGGCCTGCAGCCCGGAGCGCTGCCGCAGGCCATCGCGGCTTCCGGCATCAGCGCCGGCCCCGGCGGCTGGGGCGCGCTGTTCGCCACGCACCCGCCCATCGCGGTACGGATCGCGGCCCTCCAGAAATAGGAGTTACGCGGCCTGCAGTGCGGGGGCGCGCATGGCAGCGGCGATCACGCTGTAGGCGATTGCCCAGGCTTCCTTTACTTCGCCGGTAAAGTCCGGGCCCAGGCCCTTGCCGAGCGTCCAGAGCAGCGCCTCGCCGACGGTCTCGTAGTGCCTTTCCTTGACGCCCAGGCCCGCATGGCGCTGGCCCAGCGCCTGCAGGCCGGGAGTGATGGCCTCCACGCGTGTCAGCCCGTTGACCGCGAAGGTCACCATCGCCGCCAGCTTGCGTGCCTGTTCCTTCATGTCGCCCTTGAACATCGGCTCGATCGACGGATCGAGCCCGAACAGCCTCGCGTAAAACAGCTCCGCCGCGACCTGCGCCGCATCGGTGCTGCGGATTTTTTCCCAGCTGGCCTGCACCAGCGCGACCTGCTTAGGCATCATCGACCTGCTCCCCTTGCAAAAAGGGCATAGCTTAGGCAGCCGGCGTATCCCGCCGATGTCGACTCCGTAATCGGGATGTATCCTGACGCCCGTCCCGCCTCCATGAAGTCCCTCACCTTCTTCGTCCTGCTGACGATCCTGAGCCACGTCGGCTTCGTCGGCAGCCGCATCACGGTATCGCTCGTGGCGATCAGCCAGGGCGCCTCGCCGCTGACGATCGGCCTGCTGATGGCCCTCTACGCAGTGATTCCGATGCTGCTTGCGGTGCAGGGCGGCCGGCTGGTGGATCGCGTGGGCGCCTTCCGGCCGATCGCCATCGCGGGCAGCATCGTCGTTGCCGGCATGCTGCTGCCCTTCGTCGCGCGGGGCCTGCCGCTGCTATTCGTCTCGGCAGCCGTGGTCGGCACCGCGTTCATGATGCAGCACATCGCGCTAAACCACGTCATCGGCAACCTCGGCGAGCCCTCGGAGCGGCCGGTGAATTTCAGCTGGTTCGCTCTCGGTTATTCCGTGAGCGGCTTCCTCGGCCCGCTGATCGCGGGCTATTCCATCGACCTCCTGGGACACCGGACGGCGTTCCTCGTGCTGTCGGTGCCCCCCGCCATAGGCACGGCGCTGCTGCTGTGGCGGCGCCCGGCCCTGTCGCGCGGCCAGGGGCCGAAACCCGGCGCCGCGCCGCACCGCGTCGTCGACCTGCTGCGCAACCCGCGGCTGCTGCCGGTGTTCCTCTTCAGCGGCCTGCTCGCCACCGGCTGGGACATGTACACCTTCGTCATCCCGATCTACGGCACGCGCATCGGCCTCGCGCCGTCGACCATCGGCATCGTCATGAGCAGCTTTGCGCTGGCGACCTTCGTCGTGCGCCTGTTCATGCCCTCGCTGTCGCGACGCCTGTCCGAATGGACGGTAGTCTGCACGGCACTGGCCATCGCAGGCACGGCCTACGCGCTGTTCCCGCTTGCCAAGCATGCGCCGCTGATGATGGCGCTGTCGTTCCTGCTCGGGCTGGGGCTGGGCTGCGCGCAGCCGATGATCATGGCGGCGCTCTACAGCGCCTCGCCGCCGGGGCGCCAGGGCGAAGTGGTCGGCATGCGCACGACGATGATCAACGCGAGCCAGACCTTCATGCCGCTCGCTTTCGGCGCGGTCGGCTCCGCGCTTGGCATGGCGCCGATCCTCTGGACCATGGCCGGCGCGCTGCTGCTGGGCAGCTGGCTGGCCGGCAGGCGGAGGTAAAAGCTGCGCTGGTAGCTCGGCGGTAAAATCACTCCATGCGACGCACTTCCCTCACGCAGTTCCTCATCGAGCGCCAGCGCGCCGGCAAGATCAACGCCGACCTGCGGCTGCTGATCGAGACCATCGCGCGCGCCTGCAAGGCGATCAGCACGCGCGTCAACAAGGGACCGCTCGGCGGCGCCGGCGTATCTACCGGCGTCGAGAACGTGCAGGGCGAAATCCAGAAGAACCTGGACGTGCTCTCCAACGAAATCCTGCTCGAAGCCAACGAATGGGGCGGCAACCTCGCCGCGCTCGCCTCCGAGGAGATGGACGACGTGAAGCCCACGCCGACACACTACCCGCGCGGCGAATACCTGCTGCTGTTCGACCCGCTGGACGGCTCCTCGAACATCGACGTCAACATCTCGGTGGGCACCATCTTCTCGGTGCTGCGCTGCCCCAAGGGCGTGGCTGTCGCGGACGAGAAGTGCTTCATGCAGCCGGGCCGCAACCAGGTCGCCGCCGGCTTCGCGGTCTACGGCCCGACCACCCAGTTCGTCATTACCGTGGGCGACGGCAGCTACGGCTTCACGCTCGACCGCGAAACCTACACTTTCGTGCTGACGCAGGAGAAGATCCGCATCGCGGAGGACACCGCCGAGTTCGCCATCAACACGTCGAACATGCGCCGCTGGGAACCGCCGGTGAAGCGCTACATCGACGAATGCCTGGCAGGCAAGGACGGCCCGCGCGGCAAGGACTTCAACATGCGCTGGGTCGCCTCGATGGTGGCCGACGTCTACCGCGTGCTCTCGCGCGGCGGCATCTTCATGTATCCGCGCGATTCGAAGAACAAGGAGGGCCGCCTGCGCCTGATGTACGAGGCCAACCCGATGGCCTTCATCGTCGAGCAGGCCGGCGGCGCCGCCACCGACGGCAAGGCCCGCATCCTCGACATCCAGCCGGTGAAGCTGCACCAGCGCGTCGCCGTCGTGCTGGGATCGAAGAACGAAGTGGAGCGGGTCACCTCATACCATCGCTGAAGCCCGGGCGGGCTCCGCGGCGCAGGAACATCACTGTCAGCGCGCCGGCCAGCAGCATCAGCGCTCCGCCCGCCACCAGCAGCGGGTCGATGCCGTCGCCGAGCCAGATCTGGCCCAGGCTCGCGAGAAAGACGAGTTCGCCCGCGTGGATCGCCACCAGCGCGCCCGAGATCGCGCCCATGCCGATCACCTCGGTCCGGCTGCGCGCCATCGCGAAGCCGATCAGCAGCAGCAGCAGCGCCGCGAGGCTCAGCCCGCAATACACGACCAGCAGCGCGGCGATTTTCGCGATCATCCAGACAGCCTACACAAATGAAAAAGGCCGGAGGATCACCCCGGCCCTTTTTCCCTGCGGAAACGGTTACTTGAGGTGCTTGTTGACCAGCTTGGTCATCTCGAACATCGAGACCTGGGACTTGCCGCCGAACACCGGCTTGAGCTTGTCGTCGGCATTGATGTTGCGGCGATTCTTCTTGTCCTGCAGGCCGTGCTTCTTGATGTACTGCCAGATCTTCTTGGTAACTTCGGTGCGCGGCATCGCGCCGCTGCCGATCACCGCCGCGAGCGTCGCGGTGGGATTCATCGGCTTCATGAACGCGGCATTCGGCTTGCGCTTCTTGCCACCAGCTTTCTTCGCCTTCTTCTTCGCCATCTCTTTTCTCCTCTGAACGATCAATTACGGAATGTTGGGATCCCGTTATTCCTCCCGCCAGCGTGCAGCGGTGGCCGAACAATGCCGAATCCGACGAAGCATGTCAATCGTTTTCATAGGGGCTTGCGCGCACGCGCGCTCGATTTTCCCTCTGAGTCGAGCCAGGTTTCCAGTCCCTGCGCGTTCAGTTCGATGTCGAGCGCGAACACTTCAAGCACTTTCTCACTCGACAAACGCCAGCCCTGGCGCGCACGCTCTTCGAGCACGAGCGACCTAACACCTTCCGTAAGCAGAAGTTTTCGCTCCGCGCCCGCGCGCCGGTGGCGCTCGCCCAGTTCGGCGTGGGCGTCGACCAGGCGGTGCAAATCGGCGGCGAGGACTTTCAGGTTCGTCAGCCGCCCGAAGTGCGTCACGTAGAGGGCATCCGGCCCGTAAGAGAGCATGCGGTCTACGGAGCGGTGCAGCGCAGGCGGGTCGAACTGCGAGGGACTGGTGGTGGGAAACGAGAATTGCCGCCCGTCCCGATCGAGCTCCCGGTACGAGAGGCCGAAGGTATCGCCGGCGAAGAAATGGCCGCTTGCCCCGTCGCGCACGACCACGTGGTGGCGCGCGTGGCCCGGTGCATCGAGGAACAGCAGCTCGCGGCCGGCGAGATGCAGGACCTTGCCCTCGGGCGTCTCGACGACGCGCTCCTTCGCCACCGGCAGTACTTCGCCATAGACGCGCCGCGTCTCTTCCTCGCCGTAGATCGTTCTTGTCGCCGCGAGGAGACGCGACGGGTCGATCACATGGCGCGCACCGCGGGGGTGCACAGTCAAACGCGCGTTCGGAAACAGTGCCATCAGCTGCCCGGCGGCGCCTGCGTGATCCAGGTGCACGTGCGTGAGAATCACGTAGTCGACCTGTGCCGGAGCAACCCCCCGCGCCTTCAGCGCGGCCATCACGTACGGGACGCGCGGTCCCGGTATCGATGATCGCCGCCCGCCCGCCCTCGACGAGCAGGTGGATGGCGGTCTGCATGCGACGGTCGTAGACGCTGTCGACGGCGCTGATGCCGCGGCCGTAGTCGAAGACGTCGGGAGGATTCACCGGGGCATTATAGAATCGGTGCTCGATGGACATCGCGGCGAATCTCGCCAACCTTCGGCAGGAATACATGCGAGCCGGGCTCTCGGAGGCGGGCGCGCACGCGGATCCGTTCGTCCAGTTCGAGCGCTGGTTCGAGGAAGCGCTCGCGGCGCAGCTGCCGCTCGCCAACGCGATGACGCTCGCCACGGTGACGGCCGCCGGCGCGCCGGATGCGCGCATCGTGCTGCTCAAGGGCGTGGACGGCGGCGGCTTCGTCTTCTACACGAATTACGACAGCCGCAAGGGCCGCCAGCTCGCCAAGCGGCCCGAAGCCTGCCTGGTATTGCTCTGGACGCAGCTGGAACGGCAAGTACGTATCGACGGACATGTCGAAAAAGTATCCCCCGCGGAATCGGACGCCTATTTCGCGAGCCGGCCTTTGGGCGCCCGCCTTTCGGCGCGCGCCTCGGCACAGAGTGGGATCGTTCCTGGAAGGGAATTCCTGGAAAAAGCCGCTGAAAAAGAAAAACAAATGCACGGCGATACCCCCCCTCGCCCCGCGCATTGGGGCGGCTACCGCGTCATTCCCTCGCGCATGGAATTCTGGCAGGGCCGCGAGAACCGCCTGCACGACCGGCTCCTTTACTCCCGCACGCCGGAAAACCCGCGCAGCAACTGGCAGATTGAGCGCCTCGCTCCCTGACGAAGTGCTCGCGTTCCTGCAACGGCATCGCCTCGCCGCAGCGGGCGAAATTCCCGCCTGCGAAGCGCTCGCGGGCGGCGTTTCCTCGGACATCTGGCGCGTGGATCTCCGCGGCGGCCCGCTGGTCGTCAAGCGCGCGCTGGCACGCCTGCGCGTGGCGCAGGTCTGGGAAGCGCCGGTCGAGCGCAACCGCTACGAGCGCCGCTGGCTGGATATGGCGAACTCCATCGTGCCTGGCACGGCGCCGAAGGTGCTCGCGGGCGACGACGCAGGCTGTTTCGCGATGGAATACCTGCCTGGCATGCCGGTCTGGAAGGCAGAGCTGCGCGCCGGCCGCGCCGACGCCGCGTTCGCGGCCGATGTCGGGCGCAGGCTCGCCGCCATCCACGATGCGACCGCACGCCGCGCGGACGTCGCCGCCGCCTTCGCGACCGACGAGAATTTCCACGCCATCCGCCTCGAGCCGTATTTGCTTGCGGCCGGAAGGATGAATGCTTCCGTTGAAAAAAGGCTGATACAGCTTTCCGAAATAACTTCCAGAACCAGGCTCGCCCTGGTGCACGGCGACGTCAGCCCGAAGAACATCCTGGTCGGGCCGCGCGGCGCGGTCTTCCTCGACGCCGAATGCGCGTGGTACGGCGACCCCGCTTTCGACCTGGCGTTCTGCCTCAATCACCTGCTGCTGAAGGGGCTCTGGGTCCCCGATGTCAAATCCGCCTACCTCGCCTGCTTCGACGCGCTGTCGTCAAGCTACCTGGCCGGCGCCGACTGGGAGCCCGCCGCGGGACTGGAGCAGCGCGCCGCCAGCCTGCTGCCCGGCCTGCTGCTCGCGCGCGTGGACGGCAAATCGCCCGTGGAATACCTGACAGCCGACGCCGACAAGGACCGGGTGCGGCAATTTGCGCGCCGCCACCTCCTGTCCCCGCCCTCAACGCTCTCGGAATTAAGGCAGGCATGGCAAAAATCATAGATGTCTTCGCGCGCCAGGTCTGGGATTCGCGCGGCCGGCCAACGGTGGAGGCCGAGGTTGCGGTCAAGGGTGCGCGCGGAAGGGCCATCGCCCCGGCGGGCGCATCGATGGGATCCGGCGAAGCGAAGAGCATCGACGTTCGCCGGGCCGTGCACAACGTGAACAAAGAGATCAGGAACCTGCTGGTTGGAAAAACGCTCGACCAGGAAGAAAACGACACGGCGTTGCTCGACCTGGACGGCACGTCCGACAAGTCGCGCCTGGGCGGCAACGCCATCGTCGCGGTTTCGCTCGCCTGCGCGCATGCGCTCGCCGGGGCGGCAAAGCAGCCGCTGTGGCGCTTCCTCGCGGGAAAGCGCGCGGTAGCGATGCCCGTGCCGCAGATCCAGATCTTCGGCGGCGGCGCGCACGCGCACGGCAACATGGACGTGCAGGACTACATGATCATCTGCATCGGCGCGGGCAGCTTCACGGAAGCCATGGAATGGACCGCGCAGGTCTACAAGGCAGCCGGCGCGCGCCTGGCGAAGCGCGGCGCGCTCGCCGGCGTTGCCGACGAGGGCGGCTACTGGCCGGCCTTCAAGTCCAACGAGGAAGCGCTCGCCGAACTCACCGGCGCGATCGCCGACGCAGGCTTCGAGCCGGGGGCGGACATCGGCATCGCCCTCGACATCGCCGCGACGCAGCTCTGGCGCGACGGCCGCTATCACCTCGCCCTGGAAAAGCGCTCGCTGTCCGCGGCGCAGCTGCACGCCCTGCTGCTGCAGTGGCTCGACCGCTACCCGATCGTTTCGATCGAGGACCCTTTCGCCGAGCACCATGCCGAAGCGATGGCCTCCTTCACGCGGACGGCCGGCTCGCGGATCCAGATCGTGGGCGACGATTTCTTCGTGACCAGCGCGGAACGGGTCAGGTCCGCCAACGGCGCCTGCAACACGGTCCTGCTGAAACCGAACCAGGTGGGCACGCTCACCGAAACCCTGGCCTGCTGGCAGGCCGCACGGGAGGCCGGCTACGGCGCCATCGTATCCGCGCGCTCGGGCGAAACCGAGGACGTGAGCATCGTGCACCTGGCCGTCGGCTGGGGCGTGCCGCAGCTGAAAGTCGGTAGCTTCGCGCGCTCCGAGCGCATGGCGAAATGGAACGAGGGCATTCGCATCGAGGAAGCGCTGGGCGGGAGCAAGCTCCCCTACCCCGCGAGGAGACTGTTCGGCGGCTGACGTAAAATCCCGGGCCGTGGTTTCCATCAGGAAAATCGGCAGGCACCTGGGGGCGGAGATACTCGGCGTCGACCTATCCCGCCCCCTGGACGACGACACGTTCGAAGGCATTTCGAAGTCCTTTTTCGAGCATCAGGTCGTGGTTTTTCGCGACCAGAAGCTGACGCCATCCCAGCAGATCTCCTTCACCGGGCGTTTCGGCGAACTCGAACACCACGTCCGCAAGGAACACCGCCTGGACGGCCACCCGGAAATTCTGATCGTTTCCAACGTTGTCGATGAACGCGGCAACGCGATTGGAGTACAGGACGCGGGCCGGTTCTGGCACAGCGACTTGTCGTACAAGCGGTTGCCAAGCCTCCTGTCCGCGCTCTATGCGCTCGAGGTTCCCGTCAGGGACGGACTGGCGCTGGGGGCCACGAGCTTCGCCAGCACGGCTGCTGCCCATGACGCGCTCCCGGAGAGCCAGCAGCGGCGCTTGCTGGGCCTGCGAAACGTCCACAGCTACCGCTACTACCGCGCGAAAAATGTCCAGGCCCAGCGCGAGGAGCAGAGCGGCGGCGCCCGCGTCGTGCAGGAGCACTCGCTGAGCGAGGAACAGCTGAAAAGCGTACCCGACGTTGAAGTACCGATCGTCCGCACGCACCCGGCGACGGGCCGCAAGAGTCTTTTCATCAACGAGGCCCATACGTCGCGTGTCCTGGGCCTGCCCGAGGAGGAAGGGGCGGCACTGCTCGCGCAACTTTGCGAGCATATCGTCAAGCCGGAATTCCGCTACGAGCACGCCTGGCGCGCCGGCGATCTCCTCATGTGGGACAACGTTTCCGTGCAGCACAGGGCGAATTTCGACTACCAGCTACCGTTGCGAAGATTGATGCACCGGACGACGGTGCGCGGCAGCGAACCCGTCTGAAGGGATCGCCAAACGACCCGGCCCGGATTCGCGGCAATGGAGCGACGCTGGTAATTTTCATATTTCGAGGAACCCGATGAACCGATTCATGTCGAGAACGCTGGTTGCGTTTGTCTTCCTGTCATTGCTGGTTGCGGTCCGGGCGAGCGCTGCAGAAATCAAGGCCTTCTTTCCCGGCGCGATGAGGCCGGCGCTGACGGAACTCATTCCGCAATTCGAGAGAAGCTCCGGGCACAAGATCGTGATTACGTATGGCTCCGTCGGCGCAATACTGAACCGCCTGAAAAACGGCGAAGCGGCCGACCTTGTCGTCGTTTCCGACGGACCACTCGCCGACCTCATCAAGCAAGGCAAAATAATCCCGGATGGGCACGCGACTGTCGCCATGGTCGGCATCGGCGTCTTCATGCGCAAAGGCGCGGCAAAGCCGGACATAAGCTCGGCTGACGCCTTCAAGAAGGCATTGCTGGCGGCGAAATCCATCGTTTATAAAGATCCCGCCCTGGGCGACTCAAGTGCCATTTTTGCCAGCGGTCTGCTCGAGCGGCTGGGGATTGCCGCCGAGATGAAATCCAGGACCAAAGTGGTGTCCTCGACAGACAACATCGAGACGGTCGTCAGAGGCGACGCCGAGATAGGATTCGACCAGATGAGCAACGTCGCGAAGGACGCGAGAGTGGAACCGATCGGAGTTCTCCCGCCCGGCATTCAGCATTACACGAAATACGCGGGCGGTATCGTCGTGGACAGCAAACAGCCGGATGCCACGAAGGCCTTGATCGACTACTTGAAATTGCCCGCGTCTCAAGCGGTCATGAAGCAAAAGGGATTTGAACCCTTGTGAGACTGGCCGGCGCCTACAGGAGCACGAGCCCGGAGCCCGTGAGCCGGTAGCGCCGGTCGCAGGCGGCGGCTGCGGTTTCAGAGTGCGTCACGAGGATGCCGGCGGCGCCGCGCGCCTTCACCTGCTCTCGTAGCAGCGCGAGCACCTGGCGGGCGTTCTCCTGGTCGAGGTTGCCAGTCGGCTCGTCGGCAAGGACGAGCTTCGGTTCACCCACCAATGCTCGAGCAATCGCGACACGCTGGAGTTCGCCGCCCGAGAGCTCCCTGGGCATGCCGTTCTCGCGCCCGGCCAGGCCGACGGCGGCGAGGATGTCGAGGGAACGCTTTTTTATTTCCTGGGGCGCAAAAGCACGGAGCAGCAAGGGCAAACCGACGTTTTGCTCGACCGTCAGGTGCGGCAAGACATGAAATGCCTGGAACACGAAGCCGAAGTTATCCCGCCGCAGGAGGGTCCGCCCGTCATCGTCCAGCGTTTCAAGGTCGACATCCCGGAAGAAAACCTTTCCGGCATCGGCGGGCTCCAGGCCGGCAACGATGTTGAGCAGCGTGGACTTGCCGACGCCAGACTCGCCGACGATCGCGATGTACTCGCCCGCCTCGATCCGCAGCGACACGGCGCTCAGGACCGTGCGCGCGCCGAAGCGCTTTTCGATGGCGGAAATATAAAGCATGCTGGAACGAATCCTAGACACCTTAGTGCACCCTTGCTAGACTGAATTTCCCAGGAGGAGTCCATGAAGACAACCACCCGTTCCCTGTTGGCAGGCCTGATCGCGAGTGCGTGCATCGCGGCGCCGGCATATGGCCAGCAGAAGCTGAAAATCGGTTTCATATCCACGTTCTCCGGCCCGGTCGGCGCGATCGGCGCGGACATGAAGAATTCGGTCGAACTCGCGCTGGATCACCTGGGCCACAAGGTCGGCGGCCTGCCCACCGAGGTGATCTACGGCGACGACCAGTTCAAGCCCGACGTCGGCAAGCAGGTCGCCGACGAGATGCTGAAAAAGGACAAGGTGAACTTCGTCTCCGGCGTGATCTGGTCGAACGTGATGCTCGCGGTCGCCCCCACGGTGACCGGCGCCGGCACCTTCATGATCGGCACCAACGCCGGCCCGCACCAGCTCGCCGGCGCGGACTGCAACGAGCTCTTCTTCACCACTTCCTGGCAGAACGACCAGACGCCGGAGGCGATGGGCAAGTACATGCAGGACGCCGGCATCAACGATGTCTACCTGATGGCGCCGAACTACGCGGCCGGCAAGGACATGCTCACCGGCTTCAAGCGCTACTTCAAGGGTCGCATCGTTGACGAGGTCTACACCCGCCTCGGCCAGACCGACTACCAGGCGGAAATCTCCCAGCTGCGCTCGAAGAACCCGAAGGCGGTCATGGTGTTCTATCCCGGCGGCATGGGCATCCAGTTCATGAAGCAGTACTCGGAGGCCGGCCTGCGCGGCATCTCGCCGCTGTACTCGGTATTCACGCTGGACGAGCTGTCGATCCCGGCGGTGAAGCACGCTGCGCTCGGCCAGTACGAAACGCGCTACTGGAGCCAGGACCTGAAGAACGAAGCCAACGTGAAGTTCGTGGGCGATTACCGCAAGAAGTACGGCGGCAAGACGCCATCCTTCTACGGCGCGCAGAGCTACGACGGCATCATGCTCATCGACTCCGCGGTGCGCGCGGTGAAAGGCAACCTCGCCGACAAGAAAGGCATGATCGCGGCGATGCGCAAGGCGGACTTCAAGTCCACGCGCGGCAAATTCACCTACGGCCACAACCATTTCCCGATCGAGAATTTCTACCTGCTGAAGGCGGTCGCGGGCGCCACGGCCGACGCCGACCCGGTGATGGAGATCCAGAAGACGGTGTTCACCAACCACAAGGACGCCTATGAGGGCGAATGCAAGATGAAGTAGCAGCCCCGCGGCTGCTAGCATCGAGGGGCGCGGCCGGACCGCGCCCCTTTTTTATTGCGCCGTCATGAACCTGGTCCTGATCGCCGAACAAACGTTGAACGGGCTGCAGCTCGGCGTGATGCTGTTCCTGCTCGCGGCAGGTCTGACTCTGGTTTTCGGCATCATGAACCTCGTCAATCTCGCACACGGCGCGCTGTACATGGTCGGCGCCTACCTGGCGACCTTTTTCTTCCAGCAGACCGGCTCCTATGCGCTCGCCGTTCTCCTCGGCCTGGGCGGCACGCTGCTGGTCGGCGTGGCGACCGAACTGGTGGTCCTGAGGACGCTGTACGAACGCGACCATCTCGACCAGGTGCTCGCCACCTTCAGCCTGATCCTGATCTTCAACGAACTAATTGCGATCCTGTGGGGCCGTTCGGCGATCTTCAGCACGATCCCGGACTACCTGGGCGGACGCGTCGAGATCGCCGGCGGCCTGAGCTATCCGCTCTACCGGCTGGTGATCATCGGCGTGGGCCTGGGGACGGCGCTGCTGCTCTGGTACGTAGTGGCGCGCACGCGCCTCGGCATGCTGATCCGCGCCGGCGCCAGCAATCGCGCCATGGTGGCCGCGCTGGGCATCAACATCAGGTTGCTCTACACCGTCGTCTTCGGCTTCGGCGCGGCCCTGGCGGGCCTGGCCGGCCTGCTTGCCGGGCCGATCTACTCGGTGCAGCCCGGCATGGGCGAGCTGATCCTGATCCAGGTTTTTGTCGTGATCGTCATCGGCGGCATCGGCTCGATCCGCGGCGCGCTCGCCGGTGCGCTGATCGTCGGCATGGTGGACACCCTCGGCCGCGCCTTCCTCAAGCCGGTGCTCGCCACCGTGATCTCGGCGCCCGCCGCCGACGCTGCCGGACCGGCGCTCGCCTCGATGCTGATCTACCTGCTGATGGCCGTCGTGCTGGCGTTCAGGCCTTCCGGGCTGTTTCCCGCCGCGCGATGAATTCGCGCAACTGGATCACCATTGCGCTGCTCCTGCTGCTTGCGGCGGTGCCGCCGCTCGCGGCCTGGCTGGACCAGCCCTTCTATCTCGACCTGCTGCGCCGCGTGATGATCTTTGCCATCGCCGCGATCAGCCTGAACCTGATCCTCGGCTATGGCGGCATGGTGTCCTTCGGGCACGCCGCCTACCTCGGCATCGGCGCCTACGCGGTCGGCGTGCTCGGCTACTACGGCATCTACAACGGCTGGCTGCAATGGGGCGTCGCGATCGGCGCCTCGGCGCTGGTGGCGCTGGCGATCGGCTCCGTGTCGGTGCGCACCAGCGGCATCTATTTCATCATGATCACGCTTGCCTTCACGCAGATGCTCTACTACCTCGGCATCTCGATCGAGGAATACGGCGGCGACGACGGCATGCGGCTCAAGGTGCGCAGCCAGTTCTCGGGGCTCATCGACCTGAACGACCCGACGGCCTTTTACTACCTGGTGCTCGTGCTGCTCGCGCTGACGCTGCTGCTGGTGCACCGGCTGGTGAATTCGCGCTTCGGCCTGGCGCTGCAGGCCGCGCGCTCCAACGAGGCGCGCACGCGCGCCATCGGCCTGGCGCCCTACCCGTATCGGCTGGCCGCCTTCACCATCGCCGGCGCCATCTGCGGCCTGGCCGGCGCGCTGCTGGTCAACCACACCGCGTACCTGACGCCGGATTTCATGAACTGGACCCGTTCCGGCGAACTGATGTTCATGGTGATCCTGGGCGGCATCGCCACCGCCTCGGGCCCGCTGCTGGGCGCCGCGGCCTTCCTGCTGCTGGAAGACCTGCTGCAGGGCTGGAGCGTGCTGCCGAAGTGGGTCACCGAACACTGGCAGCTGTACCTCGGCGTAATCCTGGTGCTGGCCGTGCTCTACGCGAAACGCGGCCTCGCGGGCCTGCTGCCCGGCAAAAATGAATAAGCCGCTGCTCGAAACCCGTCGCCTGCGGAAAAACTTCGGCGCGCTCGTCGCCACCGACACCGTGGACTTCTCCGTGCACGCGGGCGAGACGCACGCGGTGATCGGCCCGAACGGCGCGGGCAAGACAACCTTCATCAAGCAGCTTTCGGGCGAACTGCGCCCCGATGCCGGGCAGATCCACTTCGCCGGCGAGGACATCACCCGACTCGCCTGGCCGAAACGCTCGCATCGGGGCCTGGCGCGCTCGTTCCAGATCACCAGCATCTACCGCGACTTCAGTGCGCTCGACAACGTGGCGCTCGCGGTACAGGCGCACGCGGGCCACAGTTTCCGCTTCTGGCACCCGGCGCGCGCGGATGAGGCATTGACTGGTCCTGCTTTTCAGTTTTTACGTCAGGTGAATCTTCATGAAAGGGCAAATACCCTGGCGGCCGAGCTGTCGCACGGCGAGCAGCGCCAGCTCGAAATCGCCATGGTGCTCGCCACGCGCCCGCGCCTGATGCTGCTGGACGAGCCGGTAGCGGGCATGGGCACCGACGAATCGCAGCGCATGATCGAGTTCCTCGGCAGCCTGCGGGGAAACACCACCATGGTGCTGGTCGAGCACGACATGGACGCGGTGTTCACGCTCGCCGACCGCATTTCGGTGCTGGTCTACGGCCGCATCATCGCCACCGGCACGCCGGCGGAGATCCGCGCCAACGCCGAAGTGCGCGCCGCATACCTGGGCGAGGATCTCTGATGCTCGACGTCCAGGGCCTCGAAACCTCCTACGGAATGTCGCAGGTCCTGTTCGGCGTGTCTTTCCGCATCGAGGCCGGTCAGGTCGCCACCCTGCTCGGACGCAACGGCATGGGCAAGACCACCACCGTGCGCTCGATCATGGGCATGCTCAGGCCCAAGGCGGGAAATATCGCGTTCGAAGGAAATTCCCTGCAACACCTGCCGAGCTACCGGGTGGCGCAACTGGGCCTTGGCCTCGTTCCCGAAGGACGGCAGATCTTTCCCAACCTCACCGTGCGCGAGAACCTGGTTGCCACGGCGGCGAACCGGCGCAGCGAAAGGAATCCGTGGACGCTAGACCGGATATTCGGGCTCTTTGCGAATTTGAAGCACCGCTCGGGCAACTTCGGCAACCAGCTGTCGGGCGGCGAGCAGCAAATGCTGGCGATCGGGCGCGCGCTGATGACCAACCCGCGCCTCCTGATCCTGGACGAGGCGACCGAAGGCCTGGCGCCGCTGATCCGCGTCGAGATCTACAAGTCCATTGAGGCCCTGAAGGCCTCGGGCCTGTCGATTCTCGTCATCGACAAGGACGTGAAGGCCTTGACCCGCATCGCGGACGTACACTACATGCTGGAAAAAGGCCGGGTAGTCTGGACGGGAAGCTCCTCCGACCTGGCCGCCAACGAGGACATACGGCACCGGTATCTCGGGGTGTGAAGCGCGAGAACGTCACTGGCAGGGCCAACGTCGAGGACACACCGGCGCTGGAGGCCTATTACCGCGAGCTCGAAAAGCAGGAGCTCGGCGCGCTCTGGAACGTAGCCAACGAGATCGAGCCGTACTACCCGCAGCCCAGGTCCGTGCCGATGCTCTGGAAGTGGCGCGACATCGGTCCGCTGGTGCGCAAGGCGCCCGAACTCGTCACCGCGGAAAAAGCGGCGCGGCGCGTGGTAATGCTGGTGAACCCCGGCCGCAAGGAATGGAGCGCCGCCGCGGGCCTTCTCTACACCGGCGTGCAGATCATGAATCCGGGCGAATTCACTTCCGCTCACCGGCACCATGCCTCCGCCCTGCGGTTCGTGATGGAAGGCCGAGGCGCATACACGGTGGTCGACGGCGAGCGCCTCGCGCTCGGTGCGCGCGATTTCGTGCTGACGCCCAGCCGCACCTGGCACGACCACGGCGTCGAAGCAGACGGCACGCAATGCATCTGGCAGGACGGCCTCGACATTCCGATGATGAACGCGCTGGATGCGAATTCCTTCGAGGTGCACAAGGACGCCGTCCAAACGCCTGCGCCGCTATCGCGCGAGAACTGGCAGAAGCCCTATTCGCCGGTGTTTCTATATAAATGGGATTCCTGCCTTTCCGAACTGAAACGGGAAAAAATCTTTGAATATAAAAATCCCCTGACGAGCGGTCCGGTAATGCCCACCATGGGAGCAAGGCTCGAACTCGTCAAAGGAGATACAAAACCCATCCGGCACACCGGGAGCGTCATCTACCAGGTCGCCTCGGGCCGCGGCTGGTCGGATATCGGCGACCGGCGCTTCGAGTGGGAAGAGAAGGACATCTTCTGCATCCCCTCGTGGACGAAATACCGCCATGGGGCGTCCAGCGAGGCCGTGCTGTTCTCCTTCAACGATTTCCCCGCCATGAAGGCGCTCAGCCTCTACCGGGAATCGCAAGATTAGCTGGCAAGAACTCCCCCGGCCGGGCCGGCCGACGATCGCGTACCAGACCCACGGCAAAGGCGAGCCGCTGGTGATGGTGCACGGCGTCGGCGGCGACAGCGGCAACTGGGACGGCGTGGTAGCGGCGCTGCCGCCGCGCTTTCGCGCCATCCGCCTGGACCTGAGCGGGCACGGCCGTTCCGGCCTCATAGAGGCACCCTGCAGCGTGCAGGACTTCGCGCGCGACGTCACGGACGTCATGGATGCGCTCGGCGTGCGCGCCGCGGCGATCGCGGGCTTCTCGCTCGGCGGCCTGATCGCGCAGGCCATCGCGCTCGAATCGCCGTCTCGCGTGACGAAGCTCGCTCTGATCGCCACGGTGGCGGGCCGCACGCCGGAGGAACAGGCACGCTCCGCGGCGCGTATCGAGATGGTCCGGGAAAAGGGCCTCGCCTTCATTGCCGCGGGCAACCGCGAGTTCTGGTTCAGCGACGGCTTCCGCCGCGATCACCCGGAGGTGGTGGAAGCGCGCGTGCGGCAGTTCATGGCCTGCGACCCTGCGTCCTACTTGCACGCCTTCGCCGTGTTCGCGAGGGGAGATTTCGTCGCACGGCTGGGGGAGATCCGCGCGCCCACGCTAGTACTGGCCGGCGAGTTCGACCCTGCCGCTACGGCGCGCATGGCACGGCTGATGCACGAGCGCATCCCCGGCTCGCGGCTGGAAATCCTCGCCGGCATGCGCCACGCACTGCTGATCGAATGTCCTCAGCGCGTGGCCGCGCCGATGGCAGTAGTGCTCTAGTCCAGTTTTACGTTGGCCGCCTTGACGATCTGCGCCCATTTCGCGATTTCCTTCTCGACGAAGGCGCGGAACTCGGCGGGCGAATTCCCGCCAATGAAGAATCCCTGCGAGGCGAAGTACTCCTTCATGTCCGGCGCACCGATCGCCTTCACCAGTTCGGCATGGATCTTCGCGAGGATCGCGGGCGGCGTGCCCGCCGGCGCGAACAAGCCCTGCCAGGACAGCGCTTCGAAGCCCGGATAGCCCGACTCGGCGACCGTCGGCACGTCGGGCAGCAGCGGGTGGCGCTGCAGCGAGGTCACCGCAAGAGCCCGGATCCTGCCCGCCTTTACCTGCGGCAGCGTAACCAGGAAGTCGCCGAACATCATCTGAATCTGGCCTCCCATGAGGTCGTTCAGCGCGCCCGCCGTGCCCTTGTACGGCACGTGCACGAACTTGGTGCCCGCGGCGAGGTTGAACATTTCCGCGGTCAGGTGCATCGAGGTGCCGTTGCCCGGCGTGCCGTGGTTGAGCGGCTGGTTGAGCGCCACCAGCTCCTTCAGGTTCTTTGCCGGCACAGAGGAATTGACGACGATGGTCAACGGCGCGGACACGATGAGGGAGACCGGCTCGAAATCCTTCGGCTGGTACGGCAGCTTCGGGTTGAGCGAATAACTGACGGCGTTCGAGCCGGTCACGCCGACGAGCAGCGTGTAGCCGTCGGCGGCCGATTTCGCCACCTGTTCGGCGCCCACGGCGCCGCCTGCGCCCGGCTTGTTCTCGACCAGCACCGGCTGGCCCATGGAAGCCTGGAACTTCTCGGCAATGCGCCGGCCGATGACATCGGTGCTGCCGCCCGGCGGGAACGGCACGACGATGTGGATCGGCTTGGACGGGAATTCCTGCGCGAGTGCCTGCGTAGCGCACAAAACGAGCACGGTAGACAGCAATCTAGCAAATCTCATGCGTTCTCCATATTTAGAATCGATCTGCAGTGAAGGCAGACAGGTCTACCTGAGTGGATCTGCCTGCAACAAGATGAGCAATTTCCCTGCCAGTGGTTGCGCCAGCGCACATGCCGACATGGCCGTGGCCGAAGGCAAGCCAGGCGTTGTCCGCGCCCGGCGCGCGGCCGATCACGGGCAGGCTGTCGGGCAGGCAGGGCCGGTGGCCCATCCATTCGCTGGTATCGGAGATGTCGAGGTGTGGAAACAACTCGCGCCCCTTCCGCAGCAGCGCCTGCGCGCGTTCGTAGCGCGGCGGCGCCTGCAGTCCGGCGAACTCCACCGTACCCGCGAGCCTCAACCCCATGCGCATCGGATTGATCATCAGGTTGTGCTCGATAGCCATCACCGTGTGCCGCAGTTGCAGGTTCGTGCTCTTCACGGTCACGTGATAGCCGCGCTGCGTCTCCAGCGGCACCTTCGCACCCAGCCGCGCGGCGAGCGGCGCAGACCAGGCGCCGGCGGCGATCACCACGCCGTCACATGGAATGGATTCGCCCTTGACCTCCACGCCCGCAATTCTTTTCCCTGAAAAAGAAAAACCGGCAGCAGGCCCGGAAACAACCTCGGCGCCATCCGCCACGCACTTCGCGTGAATCGCCTTCACCAGCGCCGAAGGATCGACCGTCGAGCCGTTCTCGGGCGCGAGCATGCCGAAGCGGAACCGGCCCTTGAGGTCCGGCTCCAGGCTCACGAGTTCCTCCTCGCCGACGTCGCGCAGCTCGACGCCGAGCGAGCGGCGCAGGTTCATGCCCCACTTCCACCGGTTTGCGATGTCGCGCGAGGAGTAGACGTAGAGGCAGCCCGAGCGGCGAACGAGGTCCTGCGCGCTGGCGTGCTCGACGAGCGGCCCGTAGGCGTCGAAGATCGGCGCGAGCAGTCCGCGCATCGCGGTCGCGATGCGCGTCACCTCCCGCGGCGAGGAGTGGTGAAGAAAACGCAGCAGCCAGGGCAAGGCCGCCGGCAGGTAGGACCAGCGCACCGTGAGCGGGCCGAGCGGATCGAGCAGCCAGCCGGGCACTTTCTTCCACATCCCCGGCATGCCGACCGGCAGGCAGGCCGAAGGCGACAGCGAGCCCGAGTTGCCGAAGGAGCAGCCTTCGCCCGCCGGCAGGGGATCCACGAAAGTAATGCGATGACCGTCGCGCTGCAGCCAGGCCGCGGTGCAAACGCCGATGATTCCGGTTCCGACGACCGCTATGTGCATCCTGCTTATAATTATCCCGGAGTCTTGCATGATCAGCGCCGAACAAAATGAACTGATGACGCGAGTCGGGCCGGGAACGCCGGCCGGCAAGCTGCTGCGCAACTATTGGCAGCCCGTGGCCCTTGCCGATCAGTTTCTGGATGCTTCCCGCCCCGTTCTGCCCATCAAGGTGCTTGGAGAAGAGTTCGTTCTGTTCCGCGACAAAAATGGCCGCTACGGCCTGCTCGACCGGCACTGCCCGCATCGCGGCGCCGACCTCGCCTACGGCCGCTACGAGGACGGCAACCTGCGCTGCGTGTTCCACGGCTGGCTGTTCGACGTCGGCGGCAAGTGCCTCGAGACGCCGGCGGAACCGCAGGGCAGCCGCATGTGCGAGCACATCAAGCAGCGCTGCTACCCGGTCGTCGAACGCAGCGGCATCGTGTTCGCCTGGTTCGGCGCCGGCGAACCGTCCGCGTTCCCGCACTTCGACTGCTTCGCCGCGCCCGACGCCTATACCTTCGCCTTCAAGGGCTATTGGGACTGCAACTGGCTGCAGGCGCTGGAAGTCGGCATCGACCCGGCGCACGCCTCCTTCCTGCACCGCTACTTCGAGGACGAGGACGTCGCGGACAGCTACGGCAAGCAGTTCCGCGGCAAGCCCTCGGACTCCGAACTGCCGATTTCGAAGGTGCTGCGCGAATACGACCGCCCCGAAATCACGGTGGCGCGCACTGATTACGGCATTCGCCTGCTCACGCTGCGCACCATCGACGAGAAGCAGACGCATGGCCGCTCTACGCACATCCTCTTCCCGCAGACCTTCGTGATCCCGATGAATTCGGAGATGACCATCACGCAGTGGCATGTGCCGGTGGACGACAGGGGCTGCTACTGGTATTCGATCTTCACCAGCTTCACTGCGCCGGTGGACAAGAAAACCATGCGCGAGCAGCGCCTGAAGACCTATCCGGCGCCCGACTACAAGCCGGTGCAGAACCGCGCCAACGGCTGGGGCTTCGACCAAGAGCAGCAACGCAAGGCGACCTACACCGGCATGGGCTTCGATATCAACATCCACGACCAGTTCGCCTGCGAGTCGCCCGGCCCGATCGCGGACAGAACGAAAGAAAACCTCGGCACCAGCGACAAGGGAATCGTGCTCTACCGCCGCCTGCTCGTGGACGCCATCAACAAGACGCAGAAGGGCGAGAAGACGCTGATGATGCTCGACGCCGCGCAGGCTTCCGCCCTCACCGGCCCGCCCGCGGTGGACGGCATCGGCCAGACCGGACGCTGGGAGGACTACTACAAGGAAGCCGACGCGGTTCGCCGCAATCGCGCGCCCTGGGCCGCCAAGGCGGCATGAAAGAACTCCTCGGGGAGATCAAGAAGCGCGGCATCGAGACGGTCCGCTTCTCATTCGCGGATCAGCACGGCATCCTGCGCAGCAAGTCCATCGCCGCCGCCGAAGTCCCCGCGGCGCTGAAGAGCGGCGTCGGATTTCCGAGCTCGCTGCTCGCCAAGGACACCTCGAACAAGACCGTTTTCCCGGTGTTCACTCCGGGCGCCGGGATGGGCATGCCCGAGTTCGAAGGCGCGGCCGATGCCGTGATGGTGGCCGACCCCTCTACATGGAGGGTGCTGCCATGGGCGCACAAGACCGGCTGGCTGCTGTGCGACCTCAGGTTTCCCAGCGGCAAGCCCGTGCCCTTCGATACGCGCGCGCTCCTCAAAAACGCGCTCGCGAGGCTCGCCCGGGCGGGCTACGGCTTTCGCGCCGGCCTGGAAGTGGAATTCCACGTATTTCGCATCGCCGATCCGCGCCTGCGGCCGGAGGATGCGGGCCAGCCGGGCTCGCCGCCTGCAGTGGAACTGCTCAACACCGGATACCAGCTTCTTTCCGAGGCGCGCTTCGACCAGCTCGAGCCCGCGCTGGAGATCCTGCGCGCCAACCTCGCCGGCCTCGGCCTGCCGCTACGCAGCTTCGAATGCGAGTTTGGTCCTAGCCAGGCGGAGATCACGCTCGGCGTGCAGGACGGGCTGGCCGCCGCGGACGCGATGCTGCTGTTCCGCAGCGCGACCAAGCAGGCGCTTCGCCGCCACGGCTACCACGCCACCTTCATGTGCCGGCCGAAACTGCCGAACGTGATGTCGAGCGGTTGGCATTTGCATCAAAGTCTTTTCAGCCTTTCAAACAAGAAAAATTCTTTTATCCCAAGCGAAAAAGACAGACCCCTCTCCCCAATCGGCAACCAGTATCTCGCCGGCCTCCTCGAGCACGGGCGCGCCGCCGCGGCCTTTTCCACGCCGACCATCAACGGCTACAAACGCTACCGCCCCTTTTCGCTCGCACCCGAGCGCGTGATCTGGGGCCGCGACAGCCGCGGCGCCATGCTGCGCGTGCTGGGCGGTCCGGGCGACCCGGCGACGCGCATTGAAAACCGCGTCGGCGAGCCCGGCGCGAATCCCTACCTGTACTTCGCCTCGCAGATCCACAGCGGGCTCGATGGGATCGCACGGAAGCTTGACCCCGGACCGGCTGAAAACACGCCTTACGCTTCCAAGGCCGTGGCGCTCCCGCGCACCCTCGACGAGGCCGTTCATTTTCTTCGTGAAAGCAAGACCTTCGCCGAAGCCTTCGGCGCGGCCTTCATCGAATACCATTGCCGCATCAAGGAAGCCGAGATCGAGCGCTTCAAGCTCGCCAGCAGGGATGCCGGCGATGACCGCGAGGTAAGCGAATGGGAGCACCGCGAATACTTCGATCTGCTGTAGCGCACCTGGAGCGCGGCGACTGGCAGGCCGCCCACGAGATTGTGCAGAAGGACGAGGAATCCCCGCTGTCCTGCTGGGCGCACGGCATCGTGCATGTCATGGAAGGCGACCTCTCCAACGCGCGCTACTGGTACGGGGAAGCGAAGCGCGCATTCCCGAAGGATTACTCGGTCGCCGGCGAGATCGCGGCGTTGAAAGATGCGTGCGCTTGAAATCGCCGCGATAGCGCTGTTTTTCGCCCTGCTCGCCCTTTCCTTCCCGGGAATATCCCCGGGACACATCCCGCTGGCCGCGCTGGGTGGCTGGCTGCTTGCCGACCTGCTGAGCGGCCTCGTGCACTGGGCGCTCGACAGTTTCGGCAGCGTGTGCACGCCGGTCGTCGGCCCCGCACTCATCCGCCCGTTCCGCGAGCATCACGCGGATCCTGCGGCAATGACCGGGCACGGCTTCGCCGAAGTGAACGGCGCGAGCTGCCTTGGAAGCCTCCCGCTCCTGGCGTCGTGCTTCTTCGTGGACGGATTCCCGCACGCGCTGCTTGCGTTCACTTCGGCCGGAATCCTCCTCACGAATCAGTGTCACAAATGGGCGCACGCGGTTTCACCGCCGGCCTTCGTTCGTCTCCTGCAGAAAGCCCGACTGGTGCTGAATGCGGCGGAGCATGCCAAGCACCACAAGCCGCCTTACGACTCGCACTTCTGCACCGCGAACGGCTGGCTCAACCGGCCGCTCGACTGGCTGCTGAAATGAACCCGCGCCTGCATGCGGACATCGGCAAGCGCGCGGGCGTCACCTCCGGGCTGCTCGGCGTGCTGTGCGTGCTGGCCGAGTTTTGCTTCCTGTTCCCGGACCTGCTGGTAACGCGCGACGCACTGCCGTTCTATCGCGCGCACCTCGATGTCTTCCGCGGCATACAGTGGGCCAGCATTGCGGCGACGTTACTGCTCGGCGCCCTCAGCCTGGCATTGCTGCACTCCAGGACGCACGGCCTGCTGGGCCTCTCGCTCGGCGCGACGGCCCTGCTCATGCGTTTCACGGACGCTGTGGACACCGGTCCGGCCGCGATCAGCGCGGGCCTGGACTACTTCGTCCTGGAACTGCTGGTCCTCGGGTTCGTATTCGTGCCGCTCGAACGCCTGTTCGCGCTGCGGCCGCAAAAGATCTTCCGCGCCGGCTGGCAAACCGACCTGAAGCATTTCTTCGTGAGCCACGCCGGCGTGCAGGTGCTGTCCTTCGCAGCCATGGTGCCCGCGCAATCGCTATTCGTGTGGGCAGTCGATTCAAGTTTCCAGAAGAGCGTCGCCGCGCAGCCGGTGTGGCTGCAGTTCGTCGAGATCCTGATGTCGGTGGACCTCTTGACCTACTGGGTGCACCGCGCCTTCCATCGCATCCCCCGGCTGTGGAACTTCCACGCCATCCACCACTCAAGCCGCGAGCTCGACTGGCTCGCGGGCTCGCGCATGCATCCAGTGGACGTGCTTGCGACGCGCGCAGCGGGCTTTCTGCCGGTGTTCGTGCTGGGCTTCTCGCAGGCGGCGGTCGTGGCCTATGTCGCGTTTGTCTCCTTCCACGCCGTGTACATCCACTCCAACACGCGCTGGCGCTTCCCATACCTGCGCTGGCTCATTGCCACGCCCGAGTACCATCACTGGCACCACAGCTCCGACGAGGAAGGCATCGACAAGAATTTTGCCGGCTTCCTGCCCTTGTGGGACGTGGCGTTCGGCACTGCGCACCAGCCCGCGCACTGGCCGAAGAAGTACGGCACGGTGAAATTCCAGCCGCCCGAGAGCTACCTCGGGCAGCTCGCCTACCCCTTCAGGCGCAAGCGCGACACGCCATACGGCTGAGCTAGAAGATCGTCAGGCCACCGTCCACCGGCAGCGCCGCGCCGGTGATGAAGGATGCTTCGTCCGAGGCGAGCCACAGGATCGGCCAGGCGATCTCTGCCGGCGCCGCCCATCGGCCGGCCAGAGAATTGTCATCGCGCGCGTTCATTTTCAGGCCGCGCTTCCTGTGGAAATCGGTGTAAGTCGATCCTGGGCACACTGCGTTGGCGCGTACGCCATGCGCTGCTTCCTCGTGCGCGAGCGTACGCGTGAGCGCGATCAACGCCGCCTTGCTGGCATCGTAGATCGCCATGCCCTTGCGGCCCGTCAGCGCGTAGCACGACGAGACGTTGACGATGGCGCCCTTGCCCGACTTGCGCAACGCGGGCAGAGCGGCCCGCGCATAGGCCGCGGCGCCGAGCAGGTTGACGTCCAGCACGGCGCGCCATTCTTCGGGCGTCGCGTCGGCGACGGCAGAGTAGTTTCGCATCGCCGCGTTGTTGACCAGGATGTCGAGCCGGCCGAACGCCGATACGGCTTTCGCAACGGCGGCCGCCGCCGCTTTCGGATCGGCGACATCCGCGGCAAAAACATCCTTCCCGGGCCTCCGGTCCACCACCAGGACCGAGGCGCCTTCTTTCCTGAAAATCTTCGCCGCGGCCGCGCCGATACCCGCGCCGCCGCCTGTAATAAGGGCCGCTTTTCCCTTAAGGCGCATTCAAGAGGCTTTTCGGGTTGCCGACCAGAATATCTTCCCTGACGGCTTCGTCCGGAACGAAGCGGCACAGCGCATCCAGCAGCTTGCCGTCGTCTGGAATCCTCGCGGCGTCGAAGAATCCGGTGTGCGGCCAGTCGCTGCCCCATACCAGGCGCCGCGGGGCGATCTGCACCAGGCGCTGCGCCAGCGGCACGACATCGTCGTAGGGCCAGCCTTGCTTCGATATGCGCTCGGCACCGCTGATCTTGGTCCAGAAGTTTTCGCGTTTCATCAGGGCGCAGAGGATCGCGAACGGCTCCTGGTCCGAGCCGGGTGACGGATCGACGCGGCCGAAATGATCGATCACCACCGTGGCTGGAATTGCCTCGAGCCAGGGACGCAGCCTGGGAAGCGCGGCGCCCTCGAAGTGCAGCTCGACGAACCAGCCGAGGCCCTTGATGCAGCCAAGGACGTGCTCGAAGGCCTGCTGGTCGAGCGTGCCGCCATGCTGCGGGTTGAAGGAAAAGCGCACGCCGCGCGCGCCGGAGGCGTGCAATGCCTGGCAGCCTTCGCGCGTCGCTCCCCCATCCAGCCGGACCACGGCGAAATAGCGCCCGTCCGAGCGCGCGACCGCGTCGAGATCCACGCCGTTGTTGAATCCGTGGGTATTCGCGTGCACCGCCAGGCCGCGGGCGATTCCTAGCCGGTCATGCAGCGCGAGCGCGGCGCCGAACGGTGCGTCGGGAGGCGTGTATTTGCGCGTCGCGGCGTAAGGAAAGCGCGCCTGCGGCCCGAGCACGTGGAAATGCATGTCCCAGGCGCCTGCCGGAAGCTTCCAGCCCGGCCGCGAAGGCGCCGGGACCGGGCCGAGGCAATCAGGAATCGACAAGGAAGGCGGTCTCGGCATTGCCGCGCAAAACAATGTCGAACCGGAAATCGCCGCCGCCCAGATCGTGCGCGATGAGGGAAGCGCGCGCATCGAGGTCCTCGATGCCGTTCAGGATCGGGTCGATGTCGTTCAGCGCCTCGCCGGGAAAATACATCTGCGTGACGAGCCGCTGCATGACGCCCGCGGCGAACACCGAGAAGTGGACATGCGGCGGACGCATCCAGTTGTCGTAGCCGGGATTCGGATAGGCGCCGGGCTTGACCGAGCGGAAGCGGTAGCTGCCGTCGTCCGCGGTCAGCGCGCGGCCGAACGCCTTCAGGTTGGGGTCGGGCAGCTGCGGCGTGGTGTCGTCCGGGTGCTCGTACTTGCCGCGGCAGTTCGCCTGCCAGACTTCGATGAGCGCCTTGCGCACCGGCCTGCCGTCCTGGTCCAGCACCCTGCCTCCGAAGGTGATCGGCAGGCCCTCCGCCCTCGGCCCGCCCGGCGTGCGGCAGGCGATGTCATCGTCGCCAGGCTGGACCAGGCCGAGGCTGAAGAACGGTCCGAGCGTCTGCGGGGGCGTCGCGACCAGCACCGGCCTCGACGGCGTGCGCTGCTCGTGCACGCGGTAGCCCTTGATCAGTCCGAGGCGCTTCGTCTCGAGATAGACCGAGGGATGCGGAAAGGCGGCCTTGCCCTCGTCCTTCAATTGCCGGCCTTCGCGCCAGTGTCGCGAATCACTTTTGCCCAGCGCGGCGTCTCCCAGCGGATGTACTCGGCGAACTGCTCCGGCGTACCCGCCAGGATCTCGAACTGGATGTCGGTCAGCTTCTGCCGCACCTCCGGCATGGCAAAGATCTTCGCCAGCTCGGCGTGGTAGCGCTCGATGATCGCCTTCGGCGTGCGCCCCGGCGCCATGTAGCCGATCCAGGCGATGGCTTCGAAGTCCGGAAAGCCGGATTCGATCATGGTCGGCGTCGCCGGCGTCGCCGGGAAGCGCTGCCGCCCGCTCGAGGCGAGCACCTTCAGCTTGCCGGCGGCGAGATGCGGCAGCACGTTCCCCGGCACGAGGAACGCGAGCTGGATGTTGCCGGCGAGCAGGTCCGTCACCGCCGGCGCCGGTCCCTTGTACGGAACGTGCACGATGTCGAGGCCGGCCGCCGACTTGAACATTTCCATCGTCAGGTGCGAGGCGCTGCCGATGGCGATCGAGCCGTAGCTGAGCTTGCCGGGATTGGCCTTGGCGTAGCGGACCAGTTCCGCCACGGTATTGAACGGCGCCGCGGGGTTCGCCGTCAGCAATTGCGGCGTCGTTACGGCAAGCATGATCGGTGCGAGGTCTTTCTGCGGATCGTAGGGCAGGTTGCCGAACAGCGTCGGATTCACGGTGATCGGCGCCGTGAACGCACACAGGATGGTGAGTCCGTCGGGTTCCGCCTTGACCACCTGCTCGGTGCCGAGGTTGCCGCCCGCGCCGGGCTTGTCTTCGACGATCACCGGCTGCCCGAAGGCCTCCTGCAGGTGCGGCGCCGCGAGCCGCGCGAGCAGGTCGACGGTACCGCCCTGGACCGGCACGATGATGCGCACCGGCCTGCTGGGAGCCCAGCCCTGGCCGAGCGCGGCGGTGGCGAAGGCCGTAAACAGCATGCAAAGGAGAGATCTCATAGGGTGAATACCGGTTGCTTGAGTCCGTCGACGAGGGCCTTGCCGGCCCACTCCCTTGCATGTACCGAGCTATCCAGCAGCACCGCCGCGGCGCGCACGTGCTGCGACTGCGGATCCAGCGCCGGCGGCTCGATGCCCTGCGCGAGGTTGCGCGCCGCCTTGGCGAGGGAACGCCGCGCCATGACGATCGCCTTGTCCGTGGGCACCAGGTGCTCGCGCTCGTGGTCCTGGATCGGCCCCATGCTCTCCTGCAGCGAGGCGTCCTGTATGGAAAAGCCGGCGACGCCGCTGAAGGACTTGTTGCTCTTCTGCGCCGCGCGGTCGATCAGCCAGTCGTTGCCTTTATTCGCCTCGGGAATGAAGGTTCCCGGGATGTACCTGACGTGGATGCCCTTGCCTTCCCTCATGGCCTCGAGTTCCTGCTTCGGCAGCGGCTTGTCGGCCAGCCAATTGATGCTCCAGGCCCAGCAGTTTTCGTCGTCGATCGGCACCCAGACATGGCCGCCGAGCGCGTGCGGCCCGAACGGCGGGATGAGCGTGAACCACGGAAAAATCCACTGCGTGATGCGCCAATAGTTCGAGTCGGACTCGCCCTTGCGCCGGCCGAAAATCGTCAGGCCGTGCGCCACCTCCTCGATGTCGAACTCCACGTTGCGGTCTGCCTTGATGTACTTGTTGGCCGCCGAGTGCATGTGCATCGGGTCGACGTCCACCTCGTAGCGATGCACCCAGGTGACGTGCGAGGTGTCGATGCCTCCCTCCATCGCCTGCAGGTAGCTGGTCTCCTGCACCCGCTTGGTGACGTACCGGTGGTTCTCAGGGACCAGGCACCACTCGAGTTCGGGCGGACCGGGCTGCTTCTCCGGCGGCCCCAGGTAGGCCCACAACACGCCGCCGCGCTCGACGCAGGGGTAGGCCTTGATCTTCATCTTCGGGCAGAGCGACGGCACCTGGGGCAGGTCCACGCACTGGCCGCTGACGTCGTACTTCCAACCGTGATAGGAGCAGCGGATGCCGCCTTCCTCGTTGCGCCCCAGGAACAGCGACGCGCCTCGGTGCGCGCAGAATTCGTCGACCAGGCCCGCGCGGCCCTGCGTGTCGCGGAAGGCGAGCAGCTTCTCGCCGAGAATCTTCACGCGCACCGGCGCGCAGTCCGGCCCGGCGATCTCGCTCGCGAGCAGCACCGGCACCCAGTAGCGCCGCATCAGCGCACCCATCGCGGTGCCGGGGCCGACGCGCACCAGCAGCTCGGCGGTCTCCCTGTCCATTCGTAAGTATACTTACCAAGATGCCGCGGCCTGTCAAGAAAGCGCGCAATGCCGAGTCGCTGGACGACTTGTACGCTCGCCCCGGATTTTTGCTGCGCCGGGGCCACCAGATCGCCGTCGGCATCTTCGTGCAGGAGTGCGCCGCCATCGGCCTCACCTCGCCGCAGCACGGCGTGCTGGTGGTCGCCGCCAACGCGCCCGGCCTCGATCAGGCCGGCATCGCGCGCGCGCTCGGCTTCGACCGCGCGACCACCGGCGCCCTGATCCAGGGCCTGGAGCGCCGCGGCCTGCTGCGGCGCGAGAACTCTTCGGCCGACCTGCGCCGCAAGACGCTGGCGGTGACGCCGAGCGGCCGCGCGATGTTGCGGCGGGCGCTGGCAGCCGTACGGCGGACCTCCGACCGGCTGCTGGCGCCGCTCGCCGCCGGCGAGCGGCGCCGGTTCGTGCAGCTGCTCGAACGGCTGACGGCGGCGCTCAACGGCGCCTCGCGCACGCCGGTCCTGCCGCCCGCCCCTGGCCCGTCTCAGGACTGAAGCAGTTCGGGCAATACCTGGCTGATGGATTCGCGGAACACCGCGTCGGCGATGTCGTCGAAGGGCGTCGCTTCCGCGTTGACGATGATGATTTTCGCGCCCGCTCCGCGCGCGAGCGGCAGCACGCCGGCGACCGGGTAGACCTGCAGGCTGGTGCCGACGGACAGGAACAGGTCGGCTTCCGCCGCGACGCGCATCGCCGCATCGATCACTTCGGGCACCAGCGCCTGGCCGAAGGAAATGGTGGCGCTCTTCAGGATGCCGCCGCAATCGCGGCACGGCGGATCGGCCTCGCCCGCACGCACGCGGTCGAGCGCCTTCCGCATCGGCGCGGTCATCCCGCAGGACATGCACACCACCTTGCGCATCGTGCCGTGCACCTCGATCACCTTGCCCGCCGAGTTACCGGCCATCTGGTGCAGCTCGTCGATGTTCTGGGTGATGAGCGCGTGCAGCTTGCCGCGCTTCTCCAGCGCCGCGAGCGCGAGATGGCCAGGGTTCGGCTTCGCACTCCAGGCCGCGTGGTCCATGCGCGCCTTCCATGCAGCCTTGCGCACTTCCGGATCGGCCATGTAGTAGTGGATGTTGGAGAGTTTTTCCGCCAGCGGGTTTTTAGTCCACACGCCCTGCGGACCGCGGAAATCCGGAATGCCTGAATCGGTGGAAATCCCCGCCCCGGTCAGCACCACGACGCGTTTCGCAGCATCGACCCAGCGCCGCACTACTCCGATATTCGCCTGCATGCGCATAGTCTAGACTGGCGACATGGCCTCGCACATCCGCGTCGGCGACCTCACCGTAAACCGCCTCGGCTTCGGCGCCATGCGCGTATGCGGAACGGGGGGCCGCCGAAAGACCGCGCCGGGGCGCATCGCGTATTGCGCAGGGCGTACGAGCTGGGCATGAATTTCTTCGATACCGCCGACAGCTACGGGCCGCACGTCGACGAAGAGCTCATCGCCGAGGCGCTCCATCCCTATCCGCAGGGCCTGGTCATCGCCACCAAAGGCGGGCTGCTGCGGCCGCGCCCGGGCGCCTGGGACCCGGATGGGCGGCCCGAACACCTGAAGCGCGCGCTCGACGGCAGCCTGAAGCGCCTCAAGCTGGAGCGCATCGACCTCTACCAGCTGCACGCGCCAGATTCGAAAGTGCCGTTCGCCGATTCCGTCGGCGCCCTCGCCGACGGCCAGCGCGCCGGCAAGATCCGCCACGTCGGCGTCTCCAATGTCAGCGTCAAGCAGCTCGAAGAGGCGCGCCGCGTCTGCCCGATCGTGTCGGTGCAGAACGAGTACAACCTGGAGAACCGCTCGTCCGAAAGCGTCCTCAAGGCATGCGAAAAGCTCGGGATCGCTTTCCTGCCGTGGTATCCGCTCGGTGCCGGCGAGGCCCTGAAATCCGCAAAAGTGAAATCGCTGGCGAGAAAGCGGAAAGCCACGGCCGCCCAGGTCGCGCTTGCCTGGCTGCTGGCGAAATCGCCGCTCATGCTGCCGATTCCCGGCACGGCCGACCTGAAGCACCTGGAGCAGAATGCCGGGGCAGCGGAATTCGCGTTGTCGCCGGAAGAGATGAAAGCGCTGAACTGATGGCCGAGATGAAGATAGGCAGCGCCCAGCTCGAGGTCGGCACCTGGGCTGCCGCGCTGGGGCTGCTGATCCAGAAGGGCCTGCGCTTCGGCTCGTATGTCGACATAGGCTGCGCGGACGGCTATATCGGGCTTGCTTTCTGGCGCGCCGGCCTGTTCGAGGGCATGGACGTCGTCAATATCGACGCCAATCCGGTCTACGAGCCCTCGCTCAGGAAGATCCGCGGCGCCATTGGCGGCGACTACCGGATCTGCGCGATCGCCGAGCACTCGGGCACGGTCGAATTGCACGCTTCCGCGCATCCTTATTGGGCGTCGGCCGTGCCCCCCGAGGACGCCTACTGGGCCACGGTCAACGGTCAGATCGGGCAAAGCATCACCGTGCCCTGCCGCACGCTGGACGCGCTGGTCGAGGAGCTGGCGCCGAAGAAACCCTACGCGCTGAAGCTCGACATCCAGGGACTGGAGGCGCAGGTGTTGCGCAGCGGCCCGCGCGCGCTCGAGGACACGGCTGCGGTGTTCTGCGAGGTCATGGTCGACAAATTCCCGGGGATCAACGCGGTGATGGAGAAGGCCGGCTTCGAGCTCTACGACCTGACCGACATCCACCGTCTTCCGGACAACAGCCTCGGCTGGTTCTACGCCGTGTTCCTCAGCCGGCGCCATGGCGCGCTGCGCAGCGCGCAGGTCTGGCCGGAAGCCAACAACGCCGACGTGATCGAGCAGCAGCACCGGCGGCGCGCGGACCTGCTGGCCAGGATCGACGGCCTGGTCGGGAAAATCGAGGCCGAACGGCGGCGCTGATCATCCGGCCTTCGCCGAACGCTTCTCCCGGAATGCCGTCGGCGACTGGCCGGTCCAGCGGCGGAAGGCCCGCGTGAAGGCGCTCTGCCCCGAAAAACCGAGCAGGTAGGTGATTTCGGTGACGGATTTGGCGGGATCCTCGACGTAGCGCAACGCAAGGTCGCGCCGCGTGTCGTCCACCAGCCGCTGGTAGGTGAGGCCGGCATCGGCGAGCTTGCGCTGCAGCGTCCGGCGGCTCATGTGCATGGCCTTCGCGATGTTTTTGCCGGGACCTTCGCCGGCTTCCATGCGTTCCAGCAACAAAGCCTTGCAGCGCGCGGCCACGTTCGAGCGGTCCAGGTCGGCGAGCTGCTTGGTCAGAATCGCGTCAAGCGCGCCCGCGATCTGCCGGTTGGCGATCGGCAGCGGCTTGTCGGCGTCGCGGCGGGAAAACAGGATCGAATCCTGCGCCGCGCCAAAGCGCAGCCTGCAGCCGAAAAACATCTCCCAGGGCGCCGGATTCGCCGGCCGTGACCGGCAGAGGGCGACTTCCAGCGGCCGCAGCGAGGCGCCGAAATTCATGCGGCACATGTCCATGATGATCGACAGCATGAAATCGGCGACCAGCGCGCCGGCCAGCGAGTCCCTGCGCCGGTGCTCGAAGACGAGCCGCAGGCCCCTTGCCGGGTCTTCCAGCCTGAAGCGCGCCTTCTCGCCCAGGATCCGCCCGTAGCGCGCGAGGCGCCGGAGCGCGCTGCGCAGCGTCGAGCTCGCCAGCCAGGCGTAGCCGAGCGCGCCGAGATTGGAAGGATGCCAGCAGCGCGCGGCGCGCAGCGCGAAGGCGGGATCGGGGATGCGGCCGGCGGCGGAACGCGCCACCGCGTCCGCGGCGCTGGTGGGCACCCGCGCGGAGGGGTCGCGGAACACTTCGGGCGCAAAACCGGCCTTGCGCAGCGCCCGGTCGGCGTCGACGCCGTGCATTTCGAGCAGGCGCACGATGATCTGGCCCGCGGTCGCAAGGAAGGTTTCCATGCTGCCCGCGGCAATTATGGCACCGGAAGCCAAGCGCATGGCGCGCCGGGGCAAGCCCGCTGCGCGGCATTCCGGGATAGTTGCGGCCCTCGCTCCATGCCGCAAGGAACACTTTCCATCGTGGGCATCTTGAAATTCCGCGTCGCGCGCATGCGCCCGGCGCTGCTGGGCATTGCCGAAGTCGAAGGCCGCGCCGGCATCTGGCCGCTGCGGCGGACGGTGCGCTACCGCGTGGGCGCCAACTGTGACGCCATCCGTATCGAAGGCCGCAAGCTGGTCGTGCTCCAGGGCGGCCGGCAGATCGCCGAAGCCCGCTACAAGCCGAAACCGATCGACCCCGAAGCGACGTCCGCCCTGGACTGGGAGCAGCTCCTCCAGCCGCGCGACCGGAACAAGCGCTAACGCCACGCGCGATGACGCTAGAATCGGAAGAGTGATCCCGCTCTCGATTCTCGACTTGGCGCCAATCGTCGAAGGCGCGACGCCCGCCGACGCACTGCGCAATTCACTCGACCTCGCGCGCCACGCGGAGCGGCTCGGCTACACGCGCTACTGGGTCGCCGAGCATCACAACATGCGCGGCATCGCGAGCGCGGCGACCTCGGTGGTCATCGGCCACCTCGCGGGGGGAACCTCCGCGATCCGCGTCGGCGCGGGCGGCATCATGCTGCCGAACCATTCGCCGCTGGTGATCGCCGAGCAGTTCGGCACGCTGGAGGCGCTCTATCCGGGACGCATCGACCTCGGCCTGGGGCGCGCGCCGGGAACCGACCAGCTGACGGTGCGCGCGCTGCGGCGCGACTATTCGAATGCGGACGAATTTCCGCAGGACGTACTCGAACTGCAGGCGCTGCTCGGCCCGATCGAGGAAGGGCAGCGCATCGTTGCGGTGCCGGGCGCGGATTCCAGGGTGCCGTTGTGGATCCTCGGCTCCAGCCTGTACGGCGCGCAGCTCGCGGCGATGCTCGGGCTGCCCTACGCGTTCGCTTCGCATTTCGCGCCGAACGACCTGCTGCCGGCGCTCGAGGTCTACCGCGGCACATTCAAACCCTCGGCACAATTGCAGAAGCCCTACGCAATGGCGGGCATCCACGTCATCGCGGCCGATACGGATGCGGCGGCGAAGCGCCTGTTCACGAGCGCACAGCAGCAGTTCACGAACATGGTGCGCAACCGCCGCGGCAAGCTGCAGCCGCCGATCGACGACATCGAGACCTACTGGACGCCGATGGAGAAGGCCCAGGCCTCCGGCATGCTGAGGTACGCGGCAGTCGGCGGGCCCGATGCAATCCGGCGCGGGCTGGAGGAGTTCATCGCCCTCACCGGCGCGGACGAACTGATGGTCGTGGCCGGGATCTACGACCACGCCGCGCGCAAGCGTTCCTACGAGATCCTCGCCGGGGTGGGCCGACTTCCGTCTTAGCCCGCAGCCTGCTCCGAGGCGACGGCTTCTTCCAGCAGCTTGCGATAACGCACCAGCGCCCCATCGATGCCCAGCGGCAGCATCGCCGCGCCGGGGTCCCTGCAGATCGCCGCGTGCTGTGCCGTGATCATGTCGCGATCTTCATTGAATGCGGTAACGAGACTCTGGTAGATGCTCTCGGTCACTGCGGCGTCACCCGCCTCCGAGCGGTGCGATTGCTGGAAAAAATAATGCGTCGTGCCGTCCGTCTCGGGCGTCAGCGTCTGGCAGCTGTGCAGCAGCACCGAGTTCGCCGGGTCGGGCTCCTGCTGGCCGGCGGGCTTGCCGCCGGAACTCATCAGCAGCGTGCCGGGAAACAGGAAATCGTAGACGAACCAGCGGTCCACCCTGCCGGAAAAACTGCGGATCTTCTGGTAGTACGGCGGCGGCGGCACGTCCGGCACGCGGCGCGACACGCGCACGCCGCGCTCGAGCGATTCGATCTCGGGCCACGCCTGGGCGATCGCGGTGGAGCCGCCGAGCGTTTTTTCGTGCACGTAAGAAAGGTGCGAGAAATCGAGCAGGTTGTCGCAGATCAGCAGGTAGGGCGTGTCGTAGTGCAGGTAGCCGGGCTTGTTGCGCCAGTCGGGATGGTCGTTGGAAAAGTTATCGGGCAGCAGGCGCTCGTCGGCCCCCGCCGGATCGCCCATCCAGACGAACACCCACTTGTTGCGCACGGCGACCGGATACGCCCTCACCTTCGCCTGCGCGGGAACGCGCTCGAGGCCCGGCGCCTCCACGCAGCGCCCGCCCGCGTCGAACTTCAAGCCGTGATAGCCGCAGCGCAGGTTGTCGCCCTCCTTGCGGCCTTTGGAAAGCGGTGCGTGCCGGTGGCAGCAGCGGTCTTCCAGAGCGGCGTAGCCCGCGGCGGTCCGGAAAACGACGATCGGCTCGTTCAGGACCGTGCGCGCGAACAACCCGTCCGCCGGCACCTCGAAGTCCCAGGCAATGACGTACCAGCAGTTGCGGAGATACATCCTACGATTAAACCAGATGCCGGGCGATCCGCAGTCTCGTCATGCGCATGTCGTCGCCGCGCAACTCGCGCAGCGCGTAGCCGGCGAAATCGTCGGCCACTTCCTTGCGCCAGTAGAGGTCCATGTCGGTGTTGTCCATGGGCTTGGCACGGTTGGCGATCAGCGCTGAAGCCTCGGCGATGACTTCATCCGTCAGCTTCCTGCCCTTCAGGTACTCGGAAGCTTTCTCTACAAGGAATGGGCGAGAGGCCGCCGCGCCCAAGGCAATTCTTGCTTCTTGAATTGAAGAATCGGAATCAAGACGCAACGCCACGGCAACACCCAATATCGGGAAATCGAAGGAACCCCTGCGGCGCAGCTTCCAGTACGTGCTCTGCCAACCCGCCGGAACCTTGACCGCAGTCAGAATTTCGTCCGGACGGCGCGTCAGATAGTCGATGCCGTCGTTCTTGTAGAGGCTCTCGACGGGGATTTCCCGCTCCCCCGAAGCACCGGAAAGCACCACGTTCGCATTCAGCGCGATCAGCGCGGGCGCGGTATCGGTCGAGGACACGGCGACACAGCGCTTGCTCGCGGTCGCCACCCAGCAGATCTGGCCGTCCTTCTTCAGGCAGAAGCCGATCGCCTGCCGCCACTCGTAGTTCTGGTTGTAGTAGGTGCAGCGTGTATCCAGGCACAGGTTGCCGCCGAGCGTGGCCATGTTGCGCAGCTGCGGCGTCGCCACTTGCGCGGCCGCTTGCCGGAGCGCCGCAGGAGTGCTTTCATTTTCGACGACTTCCCTGAGCGTCAGGCCTGCGCCGAAAATTCCGTTTGAAAATCCCTTTAACGATGAAACACCCTTCAAAGACACCAGCACCTTCGGCGTCTGGTGCTTGCGCTTCATGTTCGGCAGCAGGTCCGTCCCGCCGGCGACGAGCATCGCCCCCGGGCCTTCGCCCGCGAGGATCTTCGCAGCCTCCGCTACCGTGCCGGGCGTGCGATGCTCAAACCACGGCAGCCGCAGCACGCTTGCCCTCCTTCTTCCTGCTTTCCTTGCCGTCGCCGCCTTCGGCAGGCGTGGAAACGAATACCGGCTCCGGATACGGAACGGAAGGAAAGTGCTCAGGCCCCACCCGCGGGTTAAGTCCCTTTGCTTTAAGCTCCAAAGCCCTAAGGACCTTGTCCGGCGTGACCGGAATCTCGTCGATTCGAACACCCACGGCGTCGAAGATCGCGTTCGCAAGCGCCGGCATGACCGGCAACAGCGGCCCCTGGCCGACTTCCTTGGCGCCGAACGGACAGTTGGGATCGCGCATTTCTTCCGTCTGCTCGATCAGCGCCACGTCCACTTCCGGCATGTCGAGCGCGGTGAGGCTCTTGTATTCCAGCATCGACGGCATGCGGTGCACCAGCGCCGTCGAGAGCTTTTCCGGCAGGCGGCGGAACGCCTGCTCCTCCATCAGCGCCTCGGAAAGGCCCATGTAGACGCCGCCGATGACCTGCCCTTTGGCGAGCACCGGGTTGAGCGTGCGGCCGATGTCGTGCGCGATCCAGATCTTCGGCACGTGGATCCAGCCGGTCTTTTCGTCCACCTCGGCTTCCACCACGCAGGCGGAGAAGCTGTAAGCCGGCGACGGCCCTACGCCCGAACCTTTGTACTTGCCGGGCGGCTTCGGTGGCGCATAGGAACCGACGGATCCCAGCGTGCCGAACTTCGCTTCGGCGAACTGGATCGCTTCGAGAAATGCCATTTCCTTGCCGCTGCCGGGATGGAACAGCTTGCCATTCGAAAACAGCAGATCGTCCGGCAGGCATTCGAGTTGTTCGGCCGCCGCTTCCGCCAGCTGCAGCCTGAGTTTCTCGGCCGCCTGCATCGCGGCGTTGCCCATCATGATGGTGACGCGGCTCGAGTAGGAACCGAGGTCGACGGGCGTCATGCCGGTGTCGCCGGTGACGCAGCGCACGATGCCGGTGTCGATGCCGAGCACCTCGGCGACGATGGTCGCCAGCACGTCGTCCGAGCCCTGCCCGATCTCGGTCGCGCCGCAGAACACCGTTACCTGCCCGCTGCGGTCGAGCAGCAGCTGCACGCCCGAATGCGGCAGCTTGTTCCAGTAGATCGGCAGCCCGGCGCCGCACATGTAGCTGCTGCACGCGAGGCCAACTCCTTTTCCATCCCCCAGTTTTTTATATTTTTCTTTCCAACTGGAACGAGAAACAACCTCTTTAATGCAATCTGCAAGTCCAATCGAGCCTATGCGCAGCCAGTTGGCGGTGAGCGAGTCCGGCTTGTTGACCATGCCGAGGCGCAATTCCGCCGGATCGAGCTTCAGCTTCTCTGCGATCTTGTCGAGCTGTACTTCCTGGCCGAAACGCGGTTGCGGCGTACCGTGGCCGCGCTTGGGACCGCAGGCCGGTTTGTTGGTGAAGGTCCGGCAGGCCTCGAACTTGAAGCGCGGCAGGTCGTAGGTCACGGGCGTCAGCACGCCGGTGTAGAAGGTGCTCGCCGGCCCGTGCGAGCCGTAGCCGCCGCCGTCCAGCAGCGTCTGCAGGTGCATGCCAGTGAGTTTGCCGTCCTTGGTCACGCCGGTCCGCATCTTCATCAGCACCGGGTGGCGGCCACGGTGCTGGTAGAACACCTCTTCCCGCGTCAGGCAGATCTTCACCGGACGGCCGAGCACCAGCGCGGCCTTGGCAACCACCATCTCGTGGTTGGCCGGATCGCACTTGCCGCCGAAGCCGCCGCCGTTGGGCGTGGCGACGACGCGGATCTTCGCCGCCGGGATCTGCAGCACGCGCGCGAGCTGCCTGTGCAGGTAGTGCGGGTTCTGCGTGCTCGAAGTGACCAGCAGCTTGCCGTCGCCTTCGACCGTGGCGAGCGTCGCCTGCTGCTCCATCGGCAAGTGCGTGTTGCCCTGGTAGAAGAACAGGTCCTCGAAGACGTGATCCGCGTTCGCGAGCGCCTCGTCCACGTCGCCGAACTCGTAGGACTGGTTGCGGTGGATGTTGCCCTGCTCGCCGTAGTCGTGGATGCGCGGCTCCGGGCTGCTGAGCGCCTCTTCCGGGTCGCTGATCGTCTTCAGCTTCTTGTAGCCGACATCGATCAGGCGCAGCGCCTCGTCGGCGACCTGCTCGTCGACGGCGATCACCGCCGCCACCGGATCGCCGACGTGGCGCGCGCGGTCGGTGAGCGGATGCTCGTCCAGCGAGACCGGCATGATGCCGAAGGGCACCGGGAAATCCCTGCGCGTCAGCACCAGATGCACGCCCGGATGCTGCGCCGCTTTCTCCACGTCGATCGATTCGACGACCGCGTGCGCGTGCGGCGAACGCAGCAGCTTGCAGTGGAGCATGCGCGGCAGCGTCAGGTCGTCGGCGAAACGGAGGCTCCCCGTAACCTTGGCGCGCCCATCGACCCGCCGGCGCGGCTTGCCTACGACGTCAAAACGCTTCTTGTTCAGTTGCGCTCCTCCCTCAGTACCTTGGCGGCGTTTTCGACCGCCTCGGCAATCTGGAGATAGCCGGTGCAGCGGCAGAGGTTGCCGGCCGTGGCTTCCCTTATTTGTTCCTTAGTTACATTCAAATCCTTGTCGAGAAGCGCCTTGGCGGTCATGATCACCCCCGGCGTGCAGTAGCCGCACTGGGAGCCGCCGAAATCGGTGAACGCCGCCTGCAGCGGATGCAGTTCCGTGCCGCGCGCCAGGCCCTCTATGGTTTCGATGCGGCGGCCCGCGCACTCCACCGCCAGCGCGAGGCAGGAGAGCACCGGCTCGCCGTCGAGCAGCACCGTGCAGGCGCCGCACTCGCCGAGTTCGCAGCCGTGCTTGGTACCGGTGAGGTTCAGGTCCTCGCGCAGGACTTCAAGCAGCGTTTTATAAGGTGCAAATGAAACGGGCGCGGACTCGCCGTTGACGGTGAAATTCAGGTGGACGCGGTCAGGAACGGCAGCCATGGCTGATTGTTTGGAACCCAAACAATCAGCACTTTACTACAATGCGCGGGTGAACGCCTTCCGGTATCTCAAGCGCCTGCTTATTGCAATCCTGCTTGCTCCGCCCGGGGCGTTTGCGCAGGACGGCGCGCCGACGTCGAGAATTTCTTCCGCGACCCCCCAATTCGCCGGCGGCCCGCGTATCCTTGCGCAGGTGCTCGAGCGCATCGCGCTCTGCGCCGCATTCAAGGACCGGCAGCAGGCCGCTCTTTCCGCATTCCTGAGGCGCCAATGACCGCTGACTGCATCGACATCCATACCCACATCGTTCCGGAGAACTTTCCCGCCTATGCCGGCAAGGGGCGCGACGTGCCCTGGCCGTCGATGGCCGAGGCGCAGGCCTGCCACCGGCACGTGATGATTTCCGGCAAGGTCTACCGCACGGTGTCCGATGGCAGCTGGAGCGTGCCGCGGCGCATCGAGGCAATGGGGGAAATGCGCGTTGCACGCCAGGTGCTCTCGCCGATGCCGGAGTTGCTGTCCTACTGGCTGCCGCTGGAGGACGCCAAGCCGCTGATCCGCTACCTGAATGAGCAGATCGCAGAGATGATCGCGCGCGCGCCCGACCGCTTCATTGGCCTCGGCGCGGTACCGCTGCAGGACGCGGATAGCGCAATTCTCGAGATGGAATACCTCCTGAAGAAACTGCGCTTTGCCGGCGTGGAGATCGCCAGCCATGTGAACGGCGCGTCGATCGGCGATCCGCGCTTCGAGCCCTTCTTCGCCGCCGCGGAAAAGATGGGCGCCGCGATCTTCGTGCACGCGCTGCGTCCGGCGGGCCAGGACCGCGTCGTCGGCGCCTTCATCGAGCAGGCCGTGTGTTTTCCGGGCGACATCGCGCTCGCCGCCGCTTCCATGATCACCGGCGGCATCGCCGCCCGCCACCCGAAGCTGCGCATCGCCTTCAGCCACGGTGGCGGCGCGCTGTCGATCCTGGTGCCGCGCCTGGTGCGCGCCTGGCATGCGATCCCGAAGGCAAGGGAGTCGCTGGCCGAGTCGCCCGCGGTCTACGCGAAACGCTTCTTCTACGATGCGCTGGTGTTCTCGCCCGCGGCGACGCGTTTCGTCATCGACAGCTTCGGCGCCTCGCAGGTCTGCGTCGGTAGCGACTACCCGTTCGCGATGGGCGATCCCGACCCGCTCGGATCCCTGGAGAAGTCCGGCCTGGATGCCGCGACACTCGCCGCGATCACCTCGGCGAACGCACGGCGCTTCCTGGGGCTGTAAGCCCTAGTAGTTAGGCGTGTCGTTCGAGTAAGGCGGAGGCGGCTGAGGCAGCACGCGCCGCCATCCACCCGGACAGCTCGGCACTTGCGGATAGTAGGCCCCGTATTGCGGGCAGAAATACCAATACGGCGGCGGTCCGTAGTATGCCGGTGCCGGATAGTAGTACCCCGGGTAGGCGTAGTACGGCGCGAAGAGGAACGTGCTGCCGTAGTAGTAGCCGTGATGCCAGCCGTGGCTCCCGCTGTAGCTCCCGCCGTGGTAGCCGCCATGGGAACCGCCATGGCTGCTGCCATGGCCTCCCGCGGCGTAGCCTGGGACCGGCCCTGTCAGCAGCAGCGTAGCGATGGATAGAACAACCGCAATATCCTTCCTCACCGTTGCACCATAGCACTGCCAACGCTGGAGAGTCGTAACGGTTTGTTTCTAGCGGCGCCCGTCGTACCACGGCCTGCAGGCGGATGAATCGCGCAAGGTCCGGCGCGGATGCAGGACGAGCCTGCCGAGGAAACCGAGCAGCTCGCCCCGGCCATAGAGCCGCAGCTTGCGGTCGCTGGTGCGCAGCGGATGGCGGTGCAGGATGATGATTTCCCTGTTGCGCCGCCGCGCGAGCGCCTTCAGGCGCTGAAACAGTTCCAGCTCCTCGGAGGCATAGAGTTCCTCGCTGAATCCTCCCAGCTCGGAAAACACGTCTCTCCTGCAGAAGATGAAGGAACCGGCGGCCCAGCGCATGGCCCGGCTGATCGCGTTCCAGAACCGGATCGCGGTGCGGAATTGGAAGGAACCCTCCGCCGCGATGGTGCTGCCGCCGGCAAGGCAGCGGCCGCCGTCGATCGCCTCCTCCAGGTCGGCGAACAAACCGGCGCTCGGCGCGGAATCCGCGTCGATGAACACCAGCCACTCGCCGGTGGCGGCGGTCGCGCCGCGGTTGCGCGCGCGGGAGATCTGGTTGTGCGGCTCGAACACCACGCGCGCCCCCGCTGCGCGCGCGACCTCCGCCGTGCGGTCGGTGGAATTGTTGTCGCAGACGATGAGTTCCCAGCCGTCGCCGAAGACCTGCGCCACCGCGCGGATACCATCGAGCGTCGCGGGGAGCAGCCGCTCCTCGTTGAACGCCGGCACAACGATGGAGAACTTCAACCGCGCAGCTTGAAGCGCTGGATCTTGCCGGTGGCCGTCTTGGGCAGCTCGCTTGCGAATTCGATCCAGCGCGGATACTTGTAGGGCGCGAGCTTGGACTTGACCCAGGCCTGCAGTTCTTCGGTGGTGGCCTGCCTGCCCGGCTTCAGGACGACGTAGGCCTTGGGCTTGACGAGCTTCTGCTCGTCCTCGTGGCCGACGACAGCCGCTTCAAGCACGGATTCATGCGACACCAGCGCGGCCTCGACCTCGGCGGGCGAGACCCAGATGCCGGACACCTTCAGCATGTCGTCCGTGCGGCCTCCGTAGGCGTAGTAACCGTCGGCGTCCTGGCTGTACTTGTCGCCGCTGCGCGTCCATTCACCGACGAAGGTGCCGCGGCTCTTGGCGCGGTTGTTCCAGTAGAGGTTGGCCGCGGTCGGCCCCTTGATCAGGAGTTCGCCCAGTTCGCCCTGCTTCACCTCGTCGCCCTGCTCGTCCACGAGCTTCAGTTCGTAGCCCGGCACGGCCTTGCCGGTGGTGCCATAGCGCAGGTCGCCGGGGCGGTTGGACAGGAAGATGTGCAGCATTTCGGTGGAGCCGATGCCGTCGAGGATTTCGCAGCCGTACTGCGCGGTCCAGCGCTTGCCGATTTCAGCC
>DATJYN010000143.1:0-35617 GCA_035499575.1 Burkholderiales bacterium
CGCGGCCGATCTGTGCGCGGGCCGCGTCGCCGGCGTAGTGGCCGATCATCAGCGACAGCGCGACGGCGAGCGCTGCCGCCAGCACGCCGAAGGCGAGCGCGAGCAGGAACTTCAGGCTGAGCAGCATGCCGCCGCCGGCTGCGCTAGAACCGGTCGAAGTAGTATTCATAGCGAATTCCGTATTCGAGGATCGAGTCGCCGCTGGCGCCGCCGCCGCGCGCGCGCGTCCAGTAGAGGTTCAGCTGGTCCGGTCCGAGCACATTGCCGCGCACGCCGAGGCGCAGGTTATAGCCGGCGCCGGTGAGCGTGTTGTGCGTCAGGTCGGCCCCGGCGTAGGGCCGCAGCGCGCGGCTCCAGGAATCGCGCACGCTTTCGCCGATGCCGATGCCGATGCCCTGGCGCACCGAGCCGGCCGGCACAAAGAACGAGGGGCCGGGATTGACGCCCGCCGGGTTGAGCGCCGCGGTCGCCTCGTCGCCGGTGCCTTCGGTATGGCTGATCAGGCGCGCGACGCCGACGCGCACGGTCACGTCCGGATACTCGATGCGTATGCGGTGCCCGGCCTCCGCGTCGTAGCCTTTGGCGGTGCCGAGCGAAATGCCGTCCTGGCTGCGGTAGCGCGCGCCCCAGAGCTGGCCGCTCAGGTACTCGGTCTTCGACAGCGTGTAAAGCGTACGCAGGGAAATCTCGTCGCGCATGCCGGCGACCGCAAGGGCGGAAGAGTCGAGCGTGCGCTCGTTGCGCGCGGCGGTGAAGAGCGTCGACACGCGCCGCCCCCAGTTCTGGTAGATCTGCATGCGCGCCGAATTCGAATCGGCGAAGCCGTCGCGCGCGCCGATGCCGATGTCGATCCAGCCGTCGTCCAGCAGGCGGCGCGCGCTGACGAGCACTTCACGGTCGTGGGCTGGAACGCCGGTCAGCACCGCGGGATCGAGGCTGCGCTGGCTCGCCTCCTTCAATTCCACCGCCATGCGCAGGCGCGGCGCCAGCCAGACTTCCGTCGCCAGCTCGCGCGGCCTGGAATCCACCACGCCGCGGCGTGCGACGGCGGCGCCGCCAGTCACCCGGTGCGCGTCCTCGAGCAGCACCTGCGAAAGCTGCAGGTGCAGCACGTCGTCGTCGGGATGCGTTTCCTGCGCTTCGAACGCGATGGTCTGCGCCGTGCCCAGTTGCTTGGCGAGCCGCGCCGCCTCGACGCGGTCGCGATAGGGGATCTCGGCGGGGCGCTCGGCAAGCAATTTGGCGGCCGCTTCCGCGTCGCCCTCGGCGAGGGCGATGGAAACGCGGGCCCAGCCCGGACCGGCGAGTTCCCGGCCATAGCGCAGCCAGAGCCAGGCCTTCGCGTTCTCATGCTGCTCGGTGGAAATCAGCCACGACAGCACGAGTTCCTTGGCGGCGGCCTTGCGCTCGCCGTCCGCCGGCGCGAGTCCCGGGATGCTGTCGGCGCGCAGCAGGTCGCGGATCACCGCCAGCGACGGGTCGCCGGGCGATCGGGCGAGGATGTAGCGCACCCAGGCCTCGCGCAGGTTCCGGTCCTTCAGCGCGTCCGGCTTCTGCGCCGCGCGCCGCACTTCCGCCCACGCGTATCGCCGCACGCGGTCGGCGGCGCCGAGCTGGCCGTCCTGCTCCAGCGCGTCGGCGTAGGCGCTCAGCCACAGGTAGTCCCGCGGCGATGCCTGCACCAGGCGGGCGAAGAAAGGCAGCGCGCGCTTGGCTTCGCCCAGCGCGATCCAGCCCGAGGCCTGCGCGGCCCAGGCGCCGTGGTCCGCCGGCGCGAGCGCCGCGTTTTCCAGGCTGCGGCGCAGGGCCGCGTTGTCGTGCGCGTCGATCAGCAGCCAGAGCATCGACACGCGCAACTCGGCGTTGTCCGGCGCGATCGCGATCGCGCGGTCCATGTCCGCGCGCGCGCCCGCCATGTCGCCCGCGGCCTGGCGGTATTGCGAGCGAAGCGTGAAGAAGTACGGCGTCTGCGCGAAGCGCTTCTCGTCTTCGGCGCCGAGGCCGGCGTAGGCCTTCTTCAGCGCGGCGAGGTCTTTCTGCTGCCAGAGCATTTCCAGAGCTTGCAGCAGCAGGCCGGGCACGTGGAAGCGCTCATAGCCCATCTGCGCGAGGCGGATCGCCTCCGCGGGCTGGCGCTCGCGCAGCAGCGACACCAGCCGGTCGAGGTCGCCGGCCTCGATATCCTTGCGCTCGCTCGCCAGGCGGTAGGCCTCGATCGCGGAATCGTCCTCCTGCAGCATCCAGGCGAGGTCGCCCAGCAGGTCCCAGTACTCGCGCGCTTCGGGCGGGGCCGTCGAACGAAAGCGCCGCAGCAGCGCGTGCGCGTCGGCATAGCGGCCCGCGAGCACCTGCAGCGTCGCCATGCGGACCAGGCGAGCGGTGCCGGGCGGGGTCTTTTCGATCAGCCTGGCGTTCAGCGCGATGGCGTGGTCGCGCCGGCCCATGCGCTCCGCGAGATCGGCCGCGAGCGCCAGCGCCGCGTCGTCGCCGCGGTCGGCGCGCGCTTCCAGCCAGGCCAGGGCTTCCTCGGGACGGCCGACGCGCTCCCAGGCCGCCACCAGCGCGGTCACGTCGCTCGCCTTGGCGCCCTGCGCCTCGGCCTGGCGCCGCAGCGCGGGCAGCAGCGCTTCGTCATCGCCCAGCCCCGGCGCGAGGCGAAGGATCGCCTGCCAGGCGGTTTCGGCGCCGCCGCGTTCCGCCAGCCAGCGCCAGGCGGCGAGCGCCTCGGCCGGCCGGCGCGACCATTCGGCGACACGCGCATAGCGCTCGCGCCAGGCGGCGTCCTCCGGCACGCTGTCGATTGCGGCGCGCGCCACCCGGTACGCGGACTCGACATCGCCGTTGGCGAGGAACACGTCGTACGCCAGCGTGTAGAGCCGCTCGTCGTAAGGACGCCGGATCTCGAGCGGCTCGGCCGCGTAGGCGGGCGGTGCGAGCCATGCAGCGATGGCGTCGAGCAGGCCGCGCAGCTGCGACGCTTCCGGTGCGCGGAACATCAGCTGCTTCATGTAGCGCGCGGCCGCGTCCGGCCTGCCTGCCGCCAGCGCGAGCCGCGCCAGTTCGACGAGCACGGCCTCGTCGGATGCGAGCGGCCCGATCTCGGTTTCGGCCGCTGCCAGCGCTTCGCCCGGCAGGTTGCCCGACTGCAGGGCGCGCACGCCGTCCAGGAAGAGCGCTTTCGTGCGCGCCGGGTCGGCGGCGTTCCGGCGCGCGGCAAAAAAGAGCCGCGAAGCAGAGCGGTATTCGCCGCGGCCGAGGAAGCGCCGTGCCGCCGCCTCCAGCCAGGCCGGGTCGTGCTCGCGCGCGATGATGCGGTCGTAGATCTCGCGTTCCAACGCCCGGTCGCGCGCGGCTTCCGCATCCGCGGCGAGCAGCAACAGCTCGTCGCGCGTCCAGGGTTCGGCGAGACTCGCGCGTGCCGCGGCGCCGAGCGCAGCGGCGCTCGCCTGCGATGCGGCGCCCGGCGCCGCGCCCGCGAGTTCCTCGCGCAACACTTCAAGCCGCACGCGCATCGCGGCGCGGCGCAGTTCGGGGTCCGGGCTGCGCGCATGCTGGGAGGCGAGCGCGAGCGCTTCGGCCATGCGTCCCTGCGCGAGGCGCGAGCGCGCGAGCAGGATCGCGGTGCGCGGATCGGCCGGCTCCAGCGCGTGCAGGTTGGCGAGGTAGCTCACCGTGAGCGGATCGCCGCGCGGCGCATCGGCCAGCAGGGCGAGCAGGTTCGATTCGGGGAACAGCAGCCGCAGCGTGATGCCGATCAGCACGGCGATCGCCCCCAGCGCCCAGGGCGAAATGAGCCGCGCGCGCGCCTTAGGGGCAGCGTAAATCGATTCCATCGGCCTCGGTGCCCGCGATCCGGTAGAGACCGTCGGCGCCGCGCGCGACGGCGCGATTGCCGAATCGCACTTCGCAGCGCTCGCTTCCGGAGAGCCTGAATTCGATCGGCACGTGGCCTGCCAGCGAGAGGCGCGCCCCGGTACCGCGCCGTTCGAAGGTCAGCACGCGCGCATTGGCGTCCTGCAGGCGCGGCCCCGCTGCCGGCGCAGCGCTGTAGCGCAGGTCCGCGCTCGGTCCCGTGAGCAGCGCGTAAGTGCTGCCCGCATGCTCGACGCTGCCCGCGACGTCGCCCGCGGGCGTGCCGAGCGCGGCCGGGGTGCGCACGGTGCGGATCGAGCCCAGGCCGCGCACGCGCCAGCCGTTCGCAGTGCGCGCCACCACCGCGGTGCGAAAATCGAGCACGCGCTGGATGTATTCCGATGCCTGCACGGGGTACAGCTGCTGGGCGAGGGCCCAGCGGTAGACCTTATGCAGCGCAACAAGCGAAGCGGTCTTGGTCGTCGAGTACATGTGGTAGTAGATGTTGACCGGCTTGAGGCGGCGCGGCAATTCGGTGAGCTCGAAGGTTTCGATCACGCGCTCGTAGCCGTAGTAGGGGCCGTGCCAGAGTCCCGTGTAGACGTTCTCGTTCTGGTTGGGCGCATAGACCTGGTAATAGGGCCCGCGCGGGATGCCCATCGGCGCGACCTGCGTCAGCGTGGGATCGGCGCGCGTGATCGTCGTGTCGCCGCCGTTCATGTTGAGTACGCCCGCGCGCACCGTCTCGGCGAGCGGCAGGTCGTCGGGGTTGCAGTCGCCGCTCCAGAGCAGGATGCGCGCCTGCTTGCCGGGCGGCGCCAGCCGGCGGTTGATGTAGTCGATCGAGCCGCTGATTTCGGCGCGTACGTCGTAGCTGTAGCCGGGCAGCTTGAGGGAATATTCCGCCCCCTCGCCGCCGGATTGCGCGCTGTGTTCCAGCGCCTGCCAGCGGAACGGGTGCGACAGCGTATGGCTGGCGATCTCGACGTTGGGCAGCGCGAAGATGCGGCGCGCGATCGCCTCCAGCGCAGGCGATTCCGCCGGATGCAGGCCAAGCGGCGCGATCTCGCCTTCGATGACGGAAACCGTATGCGGGATGCGGTAGCGCTGGAGTATTTCGTCCAGCAGCACCTGCGCGGATACCGGCCCGCCGGGACGCTCGGCCCGGCTCGGGAAGCCGTCGCCGTCGATGTGCACCATCAGCAACCTGCGCCCGCTTTCGGTGGTGACGTCGGGCACCGGCATGGCCGGCAGCGCGAGCGCGCGCGTGAGGAACGCGAACGGGTCGACGACCCAGCGCTTGCTGCCTGCGCCCGGCAGGGTGATGACGTGATAGGGAAAGAGCGCGTAGCCGCCCCAGGCGGTAAGCGCAACAGCATCCATCCGGTTGCCGTCGCCGTCCGCCAGTTGCAGCAGCGAGCGGCCGTCCTTGACCGTGAGCGGCTGGAAGCTGCGCCGGTCCGCTTCCACCGGCGTCTCGAAGCCCATCGCCGGATCGCGCTTGGCGATTGTGAGGTCCGCCGGCGGACGCAGAACCTGGCCGAGGGCAAGTCCAAGCGCCTCCGCGCGGGTGCCGTCGAGACGGAAGCCGAAGGAAGAAAAGAACGCCACCCGCACGCCCTCCTGCATCTGCCGGCGCAGCCATGGATAGAGGCGTTCTCCCGCCGGTGTTTCATCGGTCAGCCAGGTGACGACGCCCGCATAGCGGCCCGCGAGGCTGCCCTGCGGGAGCGGGTCCGTCGCGATGTTCAGGTATTCCGGAACGTAGCCGAGCCACTCGAGCGGCAGGGCCCCGACGCGGTGTGCATCCTTGTAGATCAGCTGGTCGGCGGCGTCGCGCTTTTCATACAGCAGCAGCACGCGCCGCGGCATCACTTCGATCGCGCCTACGCCAAGTTGGTCGAGTCCCGGGTTGGCGACCCAGGGCACGAAGCCGTCGGCGGCGATGCGGCGCGCCGTGGCGCGCGCCTGGTCGCGCTCGGCGGGCGCGACGTAATCGATCGCCACTGCGGGCAGCTTGTACTCGTCGCGCACGCGCGCAAGCTGGCCGGAAAGCCACGCGCGGTCCGCAGCCGGGACTTCGCGGTAGCTTTGCTTGCCGTGGTCGTAGGCGCGGTACAGCGACTCCGCGGCCACGCCCCAGGCTTCGGCGTGGACGCGCGGCAGGATCTCGAAGCCGCGGTTGAAGAACAGCTTCACGCCCGGGAAGCGCGCGCGCAGCGTCCGCACCACGGCGACCAGGCCGGCTTCCTGGCGCTCGCGCGCTTCCGGCGTCGTCGCCGCAAGCTGATAGGAATCCAGCGTATCGAGGAAAAATCCCCGCCAGCCGCGGGCCCACAGCGGCGCCACCACGCGTTCGGCGAAGAACGCGGGCCATTCCGGCTGCGCCTGGTCGATCACCACGCTGTCGAACGCGGGGTTGCGGCCGACCTGCCAGCCTGCCGGCAAGTCGGCGAAGTAGGGCCGGCTCTTTTCCACTTCGCCCACGCTGACATACGCGAACCAGAGCGTGCCCCTTGCGGACGGCGCGCTTGCCAGGTGGGAGGGCTCCAGCACCACGGCATCGAAGGCCGCCAATTCGTCCAGCGGCGGCGAGGCGCCGTAGAAGAAGGCCACTGCGGGCGGGGTTGCCTCGGCTTGTGCGGTCGCCGTGCAGCCCAGGGCGAGCGCCAGGATGAGGATCCTCAGGCGCAGGGGAGGATCCTCAATCCGGGAATCCGGACGGGTTGTCCGATTGCCAGCGCCAGGCGTCGCGGCACATCTCGACGATGCCGAAGCGCGCCCGCCAGCCGAGCTCGCCGGCCGCGAACGACGTGTCGGCGTACGAGGAGGCGGAATCGCCGGCGCGGCGCGGCACGATTTCGAACGGCACCTTGCGCCCGGTGGATCGCTCGAAGGCCTGCACGACTTCGAGCACCGAATAGCCGCGGCCCGTGCCGAGGTTCACCGTGATGGAGCGTTTTTTTTCGCGCAGGTATTTCAGTGCGGCGAGGTGGCCGAGCGCGAGGTCGACGACGTGGATGTAGTCGCGCACGCCGGTGCCGTCCGGGGTGGCGTAGTCGCCGCCGAAGACGCGCAGGCGCGGCAGGCGCCCGACGGCCACCTGCGTCAGGTAGGGAAACAGGTTGTTCGGTACGCCGCGCGGATCCTCGCCGATGCGTCCGGAAGCGTGCGCGCCGATCGGATTGAAGTAGCGCAGCGTGGCGTGCCGGAACGAGGCGCGCGCCGCGGCCTGGTCGGCGATGATCTGCTCGATCATGAGCTTGGTGCGGCCGTAGGGATTCGTCGCCTGCAGGCGGTGATCCTCGGTGAGCGGCAGGCGCTCGGGCTCGCCGTAGACCGTGGCCGAAGAACTGAAGACCAGCAACTCGACGTTGCTGCGTGCCATCGCGTTCAGCAGCGTGACCGCGCCATTGACGTTGTTGTCGTAGTACTCGAGCGGCTTGGCAACCGATTCGCCGACCGCCTTCAGGCCGGCGAAATGAATGACCGATTCGATGTCGCCGGCGGCGAAGAGGCCCGCCATCGCGGCCGCGTCCCGGACGTCGGCGCGCACGAACTCGATTTCGGCGCCGGGGGCGAGTTCGCGGATCCGCGGCAGCACGGCAGCGCTCGTATTGGCGAGATTGTCGACGATCAGCAAGCGCTCGCCCGCGTTGGCCAGTTCGACGCAGGTATGCGCACCAATGAAGCCGAGTCCCCCGGTCACCATTACGCGCATTGAAGCCCCTGATTCTGCAGGAAAATAGATGCTAGCATGCCCGTTGTTCGCCCATTGTCCCGGTGCCCGACGCCAGCGTGCAATCCGGTTAAGCTAGAGGCTATAACAGGATGTCAATAAACCCGTCCCCAGAACCGGCGCGCGGTCCGGCTCCATCCATCGAGCAGGAAGAACTGCGCGGCATCTCGCGCACGGTGGCCGAGATCCACTGGCTGCTGCTGATCCTCGTCCTGTTGTACGTAATTTTCGGCGATGCGGACAAGCTTTCCGACTCTGCGGTCATGTCGGCATCGTTTTTCTACGCCGCCTTCGTGATGGCGTTCCGCTACACAAACTTTTACAAGCGCGAATCGCGCTGGAAGGTGGCGCTCGAGACCTGGACGATGATCGCGTACATCACCTGGGTGTGCCTGTACACGGGCGAACTGGCGAGCCCGCTGCTGAATAGCTACCTGCTGCCGGTGATCACCTCGGCGCTCACGCTGGGCAAGCTCACCACGCTGGCCGAAGTCGCGCTGATCGCCGCCTGCCATGTGTACCTCGGCGGCAGCTTTTCGACCGAGAAGCTGCTGTCGCTGCCGTTCCTCGGCAGTTTTGCCGCGCAGGTCGCGCCGGTGCTGCTGGTCGCCTACATCGTCACCATGTTCTCGGCCGACATCCGCTACGGACTCAGCAGGGCGAAGCTGCTCTCCGAGACCGACGAATTGACGGGGCTGCTGAACATGCGCGGCTTCTCGATCGCCGCCAACCGCCTGTTCGGCCAGGCGCTGCGCTACAACCGCGCCGCGAGCGTGCTGATGATCGATTCGGACAACCTGAAGGCGGTCAACGATACGCACGGGCACGAGGCGGGCAACCGCCTGTTGCGCCAGATCACGCGCCTGGTGCAGGCCGAGTTGCGCTACACCGACGTACTGGCGCGCTACGGCGGCGACGAGTTCATCGTGATGCTGCCGGAGACGCCGGCGAAGGGCGCGTTGGAGGTCGCGGGACGGATACGCGATGCCATCGCCAGCGTGCCGCTCGACCTCGATGGCAAGCGCGTCAATTGCACCGTCAGCATCGGCCTGGCGGCACATCCGGCCGACGGCAATTCGCTCGACGCGGTGGCGGCCCGCGCCGACCGCGCGATGTACCAGGCGAAGCAGGCGGGACGCAACAGGGTGGTGCAGTTCGAGGCGACCGAGGGCGCCGCTGCCGTCGCTACGGCTTGAGGGCTGCGAGCAGTTGCGGGAATACTTTCGGGGTCGCTGCGGCGATTTCGCCGAGATCAAGGTAGTCCGAATTGCCGGCCAGGTCACCGACGAGCCCGCCGGCTTCCTGGACCATCAGCGCGCCCGCGGCCATGTCCCAGGGCGCGAGGCCGCGTTCCCAGAACGCGTCCAGGCGGCCCGCTGCGACATAGGCTAGATCGAGCGCGGCCGCGCCCGCGCGCCGCACGCCGGCGGAATTCAGCATGACCTCCTTCAGCTGCTTGAGGTAGCGATCGACGCCGCCCACTTCCTTGAACGGAATGCCGGTGCCGACCAGCGCATCCTTCAGTTGCGCGCACTTGGCGACGCGCATGCGCCGGTCGTCGAGGAAGGCGCCGGCGCCCTTGGAGGCGGTGAACAGCTCGTTCTTCAGCGGGTCGAAGACCGCGCCGTGTGCGGCCGCGCCGCGGTACAGCACGGCGATCGAGACGCAGTACTGCGGGAAGCCGTGGATGAAGTTGGTGGTGCCATCGAGCGGGTCGATGATCCAGCGGTATTCGGCCTTCGCGCTCTTGGAGGGCAGGGCGCCTGATTCTTCGCCGAGGATGGCGTGGTCGGGATAGGCCTGGCGGATGATGTCGATGATCGCGCTTTCCGCCGCCTTGTCCACCTGCGTGACGAAGTCATTCTTGCTCTTGGCGCGGATTTCAAGCTGCGTGCGGTCGAGCGAAGCGCGGTTGATGATCGTGCCGGCGCGCCGCGCCGCCTTGACGGCGATGTTGAGCAGGGGGTGCATGGGCCGCGTATTCTAGTATGTGCGTATGGCGCATGTTCGGATTGTTCTCTGCCGCCCCAGCCACCCCGGCAACATCGGCGCCGCCGCGCGCGCGATGAAAACCATGGGGTTGTCCGACCTGCGCCTGGTGGCGCCGGAGAAATATCCCGCGCCCGAGGCGCAATGGATGGCGACGCACGCGGCGGACGTGCTGGCGAATGCAAAGGTTCACAAGGACCTGAAGAGCGCCATCGCCGATTGCGTCGCCGCGTTCGCGCTGTCGGCGCGCCCGCGCGAATGGTCGACGCAGGTGCTCGACGCGCGCGCCGCCGCCGCGCGCGCGATGGCGCTGGAAGGGGAGGTCGCCTTCGTGTTCGGCAACGAAAGCGCCGGCCTGACCAACGACGAAATGCTCGCCTGCCAGTACCTGGTGCACATTCCCGCGAATCCCGAGATGACGTCGCTCAACCTGGCGCAGGCGGTGCAGGTCGTCGCCTATGAATTGTTTTTGACGTCGAAGCGAGACCTTTCGGGGGCAAGGATGGAGAAGCCGGCCACCGTGGCAGACCTCGAAGGGCTCTATGCGCATCTGGAAAAAGCGGCGGTGGAAAGCGAATTCTTCGACCCGGCCTCCGGCTCGAAGCTGCCGACGCGCCTGCGGCGGTTGTTTTCGCGCGTCCCGGACCTGGAGCGCGAGGAGGTCAACATCCTGCGGGGGTTGTTGAACGCTCTCCAGAAGCCGAAGTCCAAATAGTTGAGAGTTTTAGTCGGGCACCGTAAAATGCCATTCATGTTCAGGCAGCTACGTGAAGACATCGCCAGCGTGATCGCACGCGATCCGGCTGCGCGTTCATCCTGGGAAGTGCTGACCTGCTACCCCGGGCTGCATGCCATCTGGATGCATCGCATTAGCCATTGGTTCTGGACGCACGGCCTGAAGTGGCTGGGGCGTTTTACTTCGCACTTGGGCCGCTGGCTGACCGGTATCGAAATCCATCCGGCCGTGGTCGTGGGACGGCGCGTGTTCATCGATCACGGCATGGGCGTGGTGGTCGGCGAAACCGCCGAGATCGGCGACGACTGCACCATCTACCAGGGCGTGACGCTCGGCGGCACGTCCCTCTATCGCGGCGCCAAGCGGCACCCGACTCTCGGCAAGGGGGTCGTGGTGAGCGCGGGCGCCAAAGTTCTGGGCGGCTTCACCGTCGGCGACGGTGCAAGAGTTGGTTCCAATGCCGTTGTGCTGAAGGAAGTGCCGGCCGGTGCCACGGTTGTCGGCGTTCCTGGCCGCCTCGTCGAACAGAGCGTGGCCGCGAAGGAAAAGGCGCATTTCGCCGCCTACGGTGTGGCGCCGAATCAGGAAGACCCCTACTTGAAGACGCTCCAATCGCTGGTGGACCACGCGCAGGAACTGGAGCAGAACGTCTCGGCCCTGACGGAGAAAATCCGCCGCATGGAGCAGAAGCTTGCCGAGTCCTCCAAGCCGGATCCCCTGAGGGCAATCAAGTAGTTGATTTGTTGGAAATCACATACTTGATTGGAAAGCTCGGGATTTGCTATACTTGACCATCTTTATCGGGTATAGCCCAAGCAGCTAGGACAACCTATGAGACTGACGACAAAAGGCAGGTTCGCGGTCACCGCGATGGTGGATCTCTCCATGCGTCAGACGCGTGGGCCGGTGACGCTCGCCGCGATCAGCGAGCGGCAGCATATTTCGCTGTCCTATCTGGAACAGCTGTTCGGCAAGCTGCGGCGCGCGAAACTGGTCAACAGCGTGCGCGGTCCCGGCGGCGGCTACTGCCTCGCCAAGCCGATCGCCGGCATCACGGTGGCCGACATCATCACCGCGGTGGACGAGCCGATCGACGCGACCCAGTGCGCCGGCAAGGAGAACTGCGACGACGACCGGCGCTGCATCACGCACGACCTGTGGGCGACGCTGACGCAGAAAATGAACGACTACCTGTCTTCGGTATCTCTCGCCGACGTGGTCTCGCACCAGCAGGGCAAGCCGGTCGCCGTGATCCGCGACTTCCGCGGCGCTAGCAAAGCTGCGCCGCAGGTGACGGACAAGCTGGCGCCCGCCGACAAGGTCGCCGCCTGATGACGGCCATGCAGTTCCCGCTCTACCTTGATTATTCCGCGACCACGCCAGTCGACCCGCGCGTGGCGCAGAAGATGATCCCCTACCTCACCGAGCACTACGGCAACCCGGCGAGCCGCTCGCACGCCTTTGGCTGGAAGGCGGAGGAAGCTGTCGAGGAAGCGCGCGAAGAGGTCGCCGCGCTGGTGCGCTGCGACGCGAAGGACCTGGTCTGGACCTCGGGGGCGACCGAGTCGATCAACCTCGCGCTCAAGGGCGCGGCCGAGTTCTACAAGACCAAGGGCAAGCACCTGGTGACGGTGAAGACCGAGCACAAGGCGACGCTGGACAGCATGCGCGAGCTCGAGCGGCGCGGCTTCGAGGTGACCTACCTCGAGGTGGACGCTGACGGCATGATCGACCTGAAGCAGCTGGAAGCCTCGCTGCGCAAGGACACGATCCTGGTCTCGGTGATGTACGTGAACAACGAGATCGGCGTGATCCAGGACATTCCGGCGATCGGCGAGCTGTGCCGCAGCAGGGGCATCCTGTTCCACGTCGATGCCGCGCAGGCCACCGGCAAATGCGACATCGACCTGCAGGCGCTGAAAGTGGACCTGATGTCCTTTTCGGCGCACAAGACCTACGGGCCGAAGGGCGTCGGCGCGCTGTTCATCCGCCGCAAGCCGCGCGTGCGGCTGGAGGCGCAGATGCATGGCGGCGGCCATGAACGCGGTTTCCGCTCGGGAACGCTGGCGACGCACCAGATCGCCGGCATGGGGGAAGCCTTCCGCCTTGCGCGGCTGGAGATGGCGGGCGAACGCGAGCGCGTCCGGGCGATGCGCGACAAGTTGCTGGCCGGCCTGCAGGAAATGGAAGAGGTATTCGTCAACGGCGACCTGGTGCGCCGCGTGCCGCACAACCTGAACCTGAGCTTCAATTTCGTCGAGGGCGAGTCGCTGATCATGGCGGTGAAGGACATCGCGGTGTCGTCGGGTTCGGCCTGCACTTCCGCGTCGCTGGAGCCGTCCTACGTGCTGCGCGCGCTGGGCCGCTCGGACGAACTGGCGCACAGCTCGATCCGCTTCACGCTCGGGCGCTTCACGACGCAGGAAGAAGTCGATTTTACGATCGACCACCTGAAGACCAAGGTGGCGAAGCTGCGGGACCTTTCGCCGTTGTGGGAAATGCACAAGGAAGGCATCGACCTGAGCACCGTGCAGTGGGCCGCACACTGAATCTAGAATCCGGAGAAAGCCATGGCATATAGCGACAAAGTCATCGACCACTACGAAAATCCGCGCAACGTCGGTTCCTTCGACAAGGGCGACGCATCCGTGGGCACCGGCATGGTCGGCGCGCCGGCCTGCGGCGACGTGATGAAGCTGCAGATCAAGGTCAACAAGGACGGCATCATCGAGGACGCGCGCTTCAAGACCTACGGCTGCGGCTCGGCGATCGCCTCGTCCTCGCTGGTCACCGAGTGGGTGAAGGGCAAGCGCCTGGACGAGGCCGCGAGCATCAAGAACACGCAGATCGCCGAGGAGCTCTCGCTGCCGCCGGTGAAGATCCACTGCTCGATCCTGGCCGAAGACGCGATCAAGGCCGCGGTCGAGGACTACAAGAAGAAACACCAGTAAGCATGGCCGTCACGCTTACCGAAAAAGCTGCCAACCACGTGCAGGACTTCCTCGCCCGCCGCGGCAAGGGCGTGGCGCTGCGACTGGGCGTGCGCACCACCGGCTGCTCGGGCATGGCCTACAAGCTCGAGTACGCCGACGAGATCGGCCCCGAGGACCTGCAGTTCGAAAGCCACGGCGTGAAGGTGGTCGTGGACCCGAAGAGCCTGCCTTACCTGGACGGTACCCAGCTCGACTTTGCGCGAGAGGGTTTGAACGAAGGCTTCAAGTTCAATAACCCAAATGTCAAAGACGAGTGCGGTTGCGGCGAAAGCTTTAACGTCTAACCACTTCGAGCTGTTCGGACTTGCGCCGGCTTTCTCCCTGGACCTGGCGCGCCTCGAATCGGCCTACCGCGACATCCAGTCCCAGGTGCACCCCGACCGCTACGCGCACGCGGGCGACGCCGAGCGGCGGGCCTCGATGCAGATGGCTACCCGGGTAAACGAGGCCTACCGGACGCTGAAGAACCCGGTGCGGCGCGCGAAATACCTCCTCGAGCTGAACGGCGTGGACGTCGGATTCGAAACCAATACCGCCATGCCGAAGGATTTCCTGGTCGAGCAGATGGAATTGCGCGAGCGGCTGGAAGAGTCGAAAAACGCGGATGCGCTCGAGCGTTTGCAGGAGAATCTTTCGAAGCAGAAGAAAGTCCTGGAAAGCGGGATCAAGGAACAAATCGACGGCCAGGGCAATTTCGCGGGCGCATCGGATCTCGTGAGAAAACTCATGTTCCTGGAGCGTTTCGGCGAGGAGATCGATTCGGCATTTGAGGCGCTGGAGAACTGATGGCGTTGTTCCAGATCTCCGAGCCGGGGCAGAGCCCCGAGCCGCACCAGCACCGGTTGGCGGTCGGGATTGACCTCGGCACCACCAATTCCCTGGTCGCGGCGATGCGCAGCGGCGTCGCCACCGTGCTGCCGGATGCGCAGGGCAGGGCGCTGCTGCCCTCCATCGTGCGCTACCTGCCGGGTGGCGGCGTGGAAGTGGGCTACCTGGCGCAGGCGCAGCAGGCGGAGGATCCGAAGAACAGCATCGCATCGGTGAAGCGCAGCATGGGGCGCGGCCTGAAGGATGTCGTGCACGCCGAGAACGCGCCCTACGATTTCGTGGATGCGCCCGGCATGGTGCAGATCCGCACGGTCGCCGGGGTCAGGAGCCCGGTCGAGGTGTCCGCCGAAATCCTGAAGGTTTTGAAGACGCGGGCTGAAGAGTCCCTGAAGGGCGAGTTGTCCGGCGCCGTCATCACCGTGCCGGCCTACTTCGACGACGCGCAGCGCCAGGCCACCAAGGACGCCGCCCGGCTGGCGGGGCTGAACGTGCTGCGACTGCTGAACGAGCCGACCGCAGCGGCGATTGCCTACGGCCTGGATAACGGCGCCGAGGGCGTCTACGCGGTGTTCGACCTGGGCGGCGGCACCTTCGACATCTCGATCCTGAGGCTTTCCAGGGGCATATTCGAGGTGATCGCAACCAACGGCGATGCGGCGCTCGGCGGCGACGACTGGGACCAGCGCGTGTTCTGCTGGGTCGTCGAGCAGGCCGGGCTCGCCCCGCTCGCGCCGCGCGACATGCGCCTGCTGCTCGGCAAGGCGCGCGAAGCGAAGGAACACCTGACCGCCCACGCCGAGGCGCACATCAGCGCCAAGCTTTCCTCGGGCGAATTCGTCGACCTGACGCTCGACACGGAAACCTTCTGCCGCATTACCCACCCCCTGGTGCAGAAAACGCTCGCGCCGGCACGCAAGGCGTTGCGCGACGCCGGCCTCGCGGTGGACGACGTCAAAGGCGTGGTGATGGTGGGCGGCGCGACGCGCATGCCCCAGATCCAGCGCGCGGCGGGGGAGTTCTTCCGCCGCGATCCGCTGAACAACCTCGACCCGGACAAGGTGGTGGCGCTCGGCGCGGCGATGCAGGCCGACGTGCTGGCGGGCAACAAGCAGGCCGGCGACGACTGGCTGCTGCTCGACGTGATTCCTCTGTCGCTCGGCATCGAGACCATGGGCGGCCTTGCCGAGCGCATCGTGCCCCGCAACACCACCATTCCCTGCGCCAAGGCACAGGAGTTCACCACCTTCAAGGACGGCCAGACCGGCATGAGTTTCCACGTCGTGCAGGGCGAACGCGAACTGGTCGCCGATTGCCGCTCGCTTGCGCGCTTCGAGCTGAAGGGCATTCCGCCCTCCGTGGCGGGCGCGGGGCGCGTGCGCGTGACCTTCCAGGTGGACGCCGACGGCCTGTTGTCGGTATCGGCCGAGGAAAAGACGACTGGCGCCGCGGCTTCGGTGACGGTGAAGCCATCCTACGGCCTGGCCGACGCGGACATCGAACGCATGCTGCGCGATTCCTTCGAGCACGCGAAGGAGGACATGCGCGCGCGCGCGCTGAACGAGCACCGCGTGGACGCCCAACGGCTGCTCGACGCGACCGGCAGCGCGCTGTCCGACGACGCCGCGCTGCTCGCGGAAGAAGAAATGAAAAATATCCGGGAAAAAATGGCCATCCTCGAAAAATCCCTGGCGAGCGCCGATCCGCGCGCGATCAAGCTCGCCAGCGACGTGCTGAACCGCGCCACCGAGGAATTCGCCGCGCGCCGCATGGACGCGGGCGTGCGCCGCGCATTGGCGGGCAAACGCGTCGCGAGCCTCGATGCCTAAGCTTTCGGTGCTGCCGCACGCCACGCTCTGTCCCGCCGGCATCCAGTTCGACGCGCCGGCCGGGGAAACGCTTTGCGACCTGCTGCTCGCGCACGGCATCGAAATCGAGCATGCCTGCGAGAAATCCTGCGCCTGCACCACCTGCCACGTGGTGGTGCGCGAAGGCTACGGCTCCCTCGAACCGGCGGAGGAGAAGGAAGAAGACATGCTCGACAAGGCCTGGGGCCTCGAGGGCGGCTCGCGCCTGTCCTGCCAGGCGAGGATGGCCGGTGCCGACCTGGTGATCGAAATCCCGAAATACACCATCAACTACGAGCGCGAAGGCGGCGGAAAGAAATGAAATGGACCGATTCGCGCGATATCGCCATCGCGCTGCTCGAGCAATACCCGGACCAGGACCCGAAGCAGCTGAATTTCGTCGACCTGCGCGACCGGGTGACCGCGCTGCCGGGATTCAGCGACGATCCGAAGCGCAGCGGCGAGAAGATCCTCGAAGCGATCCAGATGGCCTGGATCGAAGAGGCGGACTAGGCAGGCGCGGGGGCGTCGACAGCCGCGAGATCGGCTTCGGAGAACACCACCTCGTGCAGCAGGCGATTCAGGAAGTAGCTCTTGCCGGTGCCGCCCAGGCCCGTCGCGGCGGCGCGGTCGAGCCGGAAGGTGCGCGCCAGCGCCACCAGTACGCGGTCGATCGGGTTGCCTTCCTGCGTGCCGCTGGTGAAATAGACGCCGCGCAGCATCAGCGGCTTGTGGTTCACCTGGGTGCCGAAAGCCTGCGCCAGGAATTCGCCGACCAGCGGGCCCATCGCATGGAACTGCTGCGGGAAGCGGTAGATCGAGGCGCGGCGCTGCAGGTCGCGCTCCTCGTGCAGCCGGGCGAGCATCTCCGCGCCCAGGCGATCCTCGAGCGCCGTGAAATCCCTCGTGTACGGGGGCTGAATCAGCGCCGGGTCGATGTCCATCGCGAAGGTCGTGCCCCACACCTGCGCGCGCGCGGTGACGTCCATGTCGCCGAAGAAGTCGGTGAAGCCGGCGAGCATGTCGACCTTGGTGACCAGCACGTAGACCGGGAAGCGTTCTTCCATCGCTGCATACATCTCGGACAGCCGCATGCGCACGTGCGCCGCGTACTTGGCGCGTTCGGCCTTGGTCCACAGCAGCAGGTCCATCACGCTCACCGTGACCAGCGCGCCGTTGAGCGGGCGCCGCGGGCGGAACTGCTTCAGCAGGTGGAGGAAGCCGAGCCAGGCAGCGGCGTCGGCTTTGCGGTCGCTTTCCTGGGTGGTGTAGCGGCCCGCAGTGTCGAGCAGCACCGCTTCGTCCGTGAACCACCAGTCGCAGTTGCGCGTGCCGCCGACGCCGGGAACCGAAGGCGACGTTTCCTTGGCCGTGTACAGCGGCAGGCGCAGGCCGGAGTTGAGCAGCGCGGTGGTCTTGCCGGAGCCCGGCGCGCCGATCATCACGTACCAGGGCAGCTCTTCGACCTCGCGTCCCTTGCCATCCGGAGAAGCGAAACGCGCGCCGTCGAGGTCTTCCGCCGCCTGCTTGAAGCGCGCCCGGATGGTCTCCAGCTCCTGCGAGACGCGTTCGCTGGTCGAGGCGTCGGCGCCGGAAGCGGAGGCGGCAAGCTGCTCGAGGAGCGTCGTCATGACGCTGGCGTCATCCCCGTCATGGTGCAGGTTTCAATTCGATCTCCACGCGGCGGTTCTTCGCGCGGCCGGCCTCGGTGTCGTTCGGCGCCACGGGTTCCGTATCGCCCTTGCCCTCCGCGCTGAGGCGCTTCGAGTCGGAGAGTTTTTTCGCCATCATCTGCGCTACCAGGCGCGCGCGCGCGGTAGAGAGTTCCGCATTGGACGAATAGCGCGATCCCGGCGGCGAGGCGTCGGCGTGACCGACGACCACGATCGCGCCGGGAAGGAGGTCGAGCGACTCGGCGATTTTTTGCACCAGCGCGCGCACTTGCGCCGTCGGCAGCGGGTTGCCTGACAGGAACTGGCGGTCGTCTTGCAGGGCCAGTTTGATCCGGCCGCCCTGCTCGACGACTTTGACCGGCAGACCCGAGAGCGACCTGGAAAGCGCCGCCGCAGCGCTGGATGCAGCGACAGGCGCAGTGGCCGTCGCGGACGCCTGGACCAACTCGGCGCGGTTGCCCGGCCTGGGCGACGTGGCGTTGCGTGTCTCGTCTTCCGTCAGGCGCAATCCCAGCATGTAGAGCACCAGAGTCGCGCCGACGACGCCGGCAACAGCGCTCCAGATGGCGCGCCTCGGCCAGCGCGCCAGCGCGAAGCGGCCCGGCTCCGTGGATTTTTGCGGTGCCGCCCTGGCCGCCTGCTCCGCGGCCGCGCGCGCGGCATTGGCGCGCTCGGCAGTCTTGAGCGCGGCGTCGGCAGCGGCCTGCGCGGCCGGCGTGCGCCAGTGTTCCGACAGGGCGTCGGGGCGCGGCCGCCGGCGCACGATCAGCGCATACAGGCGCTCGCGCACCTGGTCGAGCGCCTGCTTGCCGCCCTCGGCGTTGCGGTAGCGGCCTTCGAAGCCGAGCACGATGCAGATGTAGAAGAACTCCAGAAGGTCGGCATTCTTCTCCGGGTCCGACGATATCTGGTCGAGCTTGGCGAAGAAGCCTTCGGCGCCGTCGCTCTCGCCGCGCAGCGCCTTCAACAGCCCATTGTCGATCCAGCCGCGGCCCCAGGGAGTCGCCGCCGCCGACTCGTCCAGCAGGGCGCTCAACGCGTAGACCGCGGTGGCGACCGTTTCGTCCGATACCTCGGCGCTGATGGCGCTCGTCTCCAGCGCCTCGATCTGATCGCGCAGGCTGGCGAGCAGCGCCGCGGGATCCGGGTGCTTGAGCGTTTTGCGGATCTGCGGAACGCCGGCGAGCACCGGGTTGGCCATCGCCACCAGCGGATTGATGCCGCCCAGCGACGACAGATTCGCCTGGATGGTCTCGGGCGGCGACTTCGGCGCGAACGGATTCTTGCGGACCCTGCCCGCATTGCGGGCGCGCACGGTGGATTCCGGATCGAAGGCGGCGCGCCGGTCGGTCGCATCCGGATCGAATGCCGGGCGGCGGTCCGTGGCCTCCGGGTCTCCCTCCAGTTTGGCCATCGGGCCGGTGACGGTGGCTTCGGGATCGAGCACCGGCACCGGTTGGCTGATCGTTGCTTCCGGATCGGCAGCCTTCAACGGCAGCGTAACCGTGGCCTCCGGGTCCGCGGCCAGGTCGGCAGCCTTCAGCGGCTGCGCGACCGTCGCATCCGGATCGAAGGCCTGCTTGGGTTCCTCAGCCATGTTGCGGACTTGCTCCCCTAGACCCGTTATTTTATGGTCGGAACAGGCTGGCCGCGAAGCGGATTTTCTTCTGGGCGGCCTTCATGCGCTCGCTGGGCGGGGGCGTGGCGCCCCAGAGGTCGCTGTGGCCGGCCGGGTACGCCCACTCCGAGGGCCGCCTCACCCGGTAGCGTTTGTCCACCTGCTCGATCTCGGCCGTGTATTCGATGACGAAGTCGTCCGGTCCGACGAAATAGGCGAATACGTTGTTGCCGGGCCCGTGCCGGCCAAGGCCCCACTCGATGGGATGGCCGGCGTCGCGCATGCGGCCGGCGCCGCGCATCACCGAGTCGATGCCGTCCATTTCGAACGCGATGTGGTGCAGCGTCGACGATTCTCCGGGATGGAAGGCGACGTTGTGATGGTCGGCGTTGCAGCGGATGAAGGTCAGCAGCGAACGGTCGCTGACTTCGAAGCCGAGCGCCTTCACCCAGAATGCCGCAGCTTCCTCCTGGCGGGCCGTGTTCAGCACCACGTGCGTGATCTTTTCGGGCTGGTCGGATTGCGTGCGAGCGTCCGCATGGCGCGCGTCGCCGGCGATCACGCGCAGCAGCCTTCCCTCAGGGTCCGCAAAGGCAAAGCCGTAGCCGCCGCCCGGTTCGGCAATCTCCGCTGGCGCATCCACTTGGGGAGCGCCCGCGGCCGTCACGCGCTCGTGCAGCAGGCCGACGGCTTCGCGATCCGCAGCGGCGAGGTTGATGCTGAGCAGCTCCGCCCGTTCGCGCGGATGCAGCGCCAGGATGTGGTGGTAGGCGCCGGTGCCGCGCATGTAAATGGAGCCATGGCGCTCCGCAACGGTGCTCAGCCGCCAAGTGCCGGCATAGAAGCGCGCGTGGGCCGCGACGTCGGGGACCCCGAGGTCCACGCCGCGAAGGCCGGTGATCAATCCAGCGGGCATGCGGCGATTTTATTCCATGTATCCTTGCGGCCATCACCCACGCAGGAGCAACAATGGCCCGATTCTGGCAATTCCTTGCAGTCGCGTTGAGCATCGCAGTCCTCCCGGCCCAGGCGCAGGAACTGTCCATCGCGCTGTCGACGCCGATCACCTCGCTCGATCCGCATTTCCACAACCTCACGCCGAACAACGGGATGTCGAAGCATTTCTTCGATTCGCTGGTGAAGCAGGACGAGCAGCAGCACCTGAAGCCCGGCCTGGCCGAGAGCTGGCGCGCGATCGACGGTACGACCTGGGAATTCAAGCTGCGCAAGGGCGTGAAATTCCACGACGGCTCGGAGTTCACCGCCGAGGACGTGATCGCCACCTTCAAGCGCGTGCCCAACGTGCCGAACAGCCCGTCGTCGCTCGGCATCTATACGCGGCCGATCAAGGAAGCGATCGCCGTCGACAAGTACACCCTGCGCCTGAAGACGGACCGGCCCTATCCGCTGCTGCCGAACGACCTCTCCGGCATCCAGATCCTGCCGAAGAAGGTCGCCGACACGGCAAAGACGGAGGATTTCAATTCCGGCAAGGCGATGATCGGCACCGGCCCCTACAAGTTCGTCGAGTACGTTGCGGGCGACCGGGTGGTGATGGCTGCGAACGACAAATACTGGGGACCAAAGCCGGCATTCGCCAAAGTCCGCTTCAGGATGATCGCCAATTCGGCGGCGCGCGTCGCGGCGCTGCTCGCCGGCGACGTGCAGATGATCGAGGGCGTGCCGACGACCGATATCGATAAGCTCTCCAAGGATCCGCGCGTCGTGTTGACCTCGGCGGTGTCGAATCGCCTGATCTACCTGCACATGGATTCCGGGCGCGAGAAGAACTCGCCGTTCGTGACCGACCTCGCCGGCAAGCCGCTGGAGGCCAATCCGTTCCGCGACCCTCGCGTGCGCAAGGCCGTCTCGAAGATGATCGACCGCGACGCCATCGTGTCGCGCATCATGGAGGGACAGGCGAAGCCCGCCGGCCAGCTGCTGCCGGAAACCTTCTTCGGCACCAGCAAGAAGCTGAAGCCGGAAAAATACGACCCCGAGGGCGCGAAGAAGCTGCTGGCCGAGGCCGGCTACCCGAACGGCTTCGGCGTCACGCTGCATACGCCCAACAACCGCTACATCAATGACGAGCGCATCGCGCAGGCGGTGGCGCAATTCCTCACCCGCGGCGGCATCCCGACCAAGGTGGACGCGATGCCCTCGGCGGTGTTTTTCTCGCGCGGCAGCAAGCTCGAGTTCTCGCTGCTGCTCGCCGGCTGGGGCGCCGAGACCGGCGAGACCAGTTCGCCGCTGCGCTCGCTGCTCGCTACTTACGACGCGGCCGCGGGCATGGGCACCGCCAACCGCGGCCGTTTCTCCGATGCCGGCGTCGACGCGCTGCTTTCCACCGCGCTCACCACCATCGACGACACCAAGCGCGGCTTCATGCTGGCGGCGGCGGCCGAGAAGGCAATCGGCGAACTGCAGGGCCTGGTGCCGGTCCATTACGAGGTGAGCACCTGGGCGATGCGCAAGGGGATCACCTACAAGGCGCGAGCCGACCAGTACACCTTCGCCTTCGAGGTCGCGCCGGCAAAGTAGCCGATGGCAGTCACCATCCTGCGCCGGCTGGCGCAAACGCTGCTGGTGCTGTTCGTCACCTCGGCGCTGGTGTTCGGCGGGATTTACCTGATCGGCAACCCGGTCGAAATGCTCGTCAACCCGGCGGCGGACGAGATGGAAAGGGCGCGCGCCGCCGCCGCGCTCGGTCTCGACCGGCCGGTGCTGGAGCAGTACTGGTTCTTCATCCAGGGCGCGCTGGCGGGCAACCTCGGCAATTCCTTCGTTTTCGGCCGGCCGGCACTGCAGGTGATCCTCGAACGCATGCCCGCGACGCTCGAGCTCGCGTTCCTCGCGATGCTGATGTCGGTCGGACTGGGCATTCCCCTTGGAATGTATGCCGGTTTATTCCCGAATAAATTCGCTAGTAAATCCATCATGGCCGGTTCGATCCTCGGCTTTTCACTGCCGACCTTCTGGGTCGGATTGCTGCTGATCATGGTGTTCGCGGTGCAGCTGGGCTGGCTGCCCTCGACGGGCAGGGGGCCGACCGAGAGTTTTTTCGGCATCCAGGTATCCATTTTTTCGCTTGCGGGATTGAAATACGCGTTCCTGCCCGCCCTGAACCTCGCGCTGTTCAAGCTTTCGCTGATCATCCGCCTGACGCGCGCGCAGGTGCGCGAGCAGTCGCTGCTCGACTACGTGCGCTTCGCGCGCGCCAAGGGCCTGCCGCGCTCGCGCATCGTCGGCGTGCACCTGCTGAAGAACATCCTGATCCCGCTGGTCACCGTGATCGGCCTGGAGCTCGGCTCGGTGATCGCCTTCGCGATCGTCACCGAATCGGTCTTCGCCTGGCCCGGCATGGGCAAGCTGGTGATCGATTCCATCTTCCAGCTCGACCGTCCGGTGGTGGTCGCCTACTTGATGGTGGTGGTGACCATGTTCATCCTGATCAACCTGGTGGTGGACCTGCTCTACGCGGCGCTCGACCCGCGCGTGCGCAGCGCGGAGGCGAAGTGAGGGAAGAGACGCCTTTCCGTTCTTTCGCGAGAAATTTCATGGAAAGCAAGCTCGCCGTGACCGGGCTGGCCATGCTGCTCGTGATCATTGCGATCGCTTTGTTCGCCCCGTGGATCTCCCCGCAGAATCCCTATGACCTGGGAAAACTCGACCTGATGGATGCCCGCCTGGCACCCGGGGGCAAGTATTTGCTCGGCACCGACGGGCAGGGCAGGGACATGCTCTCGGCCATCTTCTACGGCTTGCGCGTTTCCCTCCTGGTCGGCGTGGCGAGCGGCCTGATCGCGCTCACGCTCGGCGGGCTGCTCGGCGTGCTGGCCGCCTACGCCGGCGGCCGCTCCGAGGCCCTGCTGATGCGAGTGGTCGACATCCAGCTCGGGTTTCCGGCGATCCTGGTGGCGCTGATCCTGATCGCGGTGCTCGGCAAGGGCGTGGACAAGATCATCATCGCGCTGGTCTGCGTCCAATGGGCCTACTACGCCCGCACCGCGCGTTCCGCGGCGCTGGCCGAAAGAAGCAAGGAATACATGGAAGCAGCGCGCGGCCTGGGCCTCGGGCGCGCGCGCATCGTGCTGCGCCACTTGTTGCCGAACGCCTTGCCGCCGCTGATCGTGGTCGGCACGGTGCAGGTGGCGCACGCGATCGCGCTGGAAGCGACGCTGTCCTTCCTCGGCCTGGGCCTGCCGACCACCGAGCCCTCGCTCGGGCTGCTGATCGCCAACGGCTACGAATATCTTCTGTCCGGCAAGTACTGGATCAGCATGTACCCTGGCGTCGCCCTGCTGCTGACGATCCTCGCCATCAACCTGGTCGGCGACCGGCTGCGCGACCAGCTAAACCCGAGGCTGGCGCGTGCTTGAGGTTCGCAATCTGGTTACTGAATTCGCAACGCGCGACGGAGTCGTGCGCGCCGTGAACGACGTTTCTTTCGAACTCAAGCCCGGGGAAATACTCGGCCTGGTCGGCGAGTCCGGTTCCGGCAAATCGGTGCTCGGCTATTCCATCCTCGGCCTGGTCGATGCGCCGGGGTGCATTGCGGCCGGCAGCGTGCGCTTCGCAGACCGGGAACTCGTCGGGTTGCCGGATGAGGAAATGCGCAAGCTGCGCGGCAAGCGCATTGCGATGATCTTCCAGGACCCGATGATGACGCTCAACCCGGTGCTTTCGATCGAGACGCAAATGATCGAGACGGTCCTGGCTCACGGGGATTTCGAGTACCGGAAGGCAAAAAGAATCTGCGTCGAGAACCTGGAGCGTGTCGGCATTGCATCGCCCGAGCACCGGCTCAAGCAGTACCCGCACGAATTCTCCGGCGGCATGCGCCAGCGCGTGGCGATCGCCATCGCGTTGCTGCACAGGCCGGCGCTGATCATCGCCGATGAACCCACCACCGCGCTAGACGTCACCGTGCAGGGCCAGATCCTCCACGAGATGCAGCGGCTGGTGCGCGAGTCGGGCACCGCGCTCATCTGGATCACGCACGACCTCTCGGTGGTGGCGGGCCTCGCCGGCCGGGTCGCGGTGATGTACGCCGGCCGCATCGTGGAGCAGGGCACGATCGACGAAATCCTGGATGCGCCGATGCATCCCTATACGCGCGGCCTGCTCGACTCGGTGCCGGCGAACAACCTGGGGCGTGCGCGCCTGCGGCAGATTCCCGGCATGACGCCTTCGCTGCTGCGGCTGCCGCAGGGTTGTTCCTTCCGCGAGCGCTGCGAACGCGCCGACGGGGCCTGTGCGACGCCGCCGGAACTCGCCGGCAGGGCGCGCTGCCACCATCCCCTGTGCTAGCGCTCGAACGCGTCTCGAAGCGCTTCTCCAGGCCGCTCGACGCGGTGGAGAAGGTTGCGCGCGCGTTCGGCGCGCGCATATCCGAGCGCACGGTCCATGCCGTGGACGGGGTCGACCTGAAAGTCGAGCATGGCGAGGTGGTCGGCCTGGTCGGCGAGTCGGGCTGCGGCAAGTCCACGGTCGGGCGGCTGGCCTGCGGGCTGCTGGAACCGACCGGCGGGCGCGTGCTCTACGAAGGCGCGGCGCCCGCGGGCACGCGCCGGCCGCAGATGATCTTCCAGGACTCCTTTGCTTCCCTGAATCCGCGCATGCGGGTCGAGGAGATCGTCGGCGAGGCGCCATTGGTGCACGCGCTGATATCCAGGAGCGAATCGAGGGGCTATGTCGACGGGATTCTCGAGAGCGTCGGCATCGATCCCACCTACCGCAGGCGCTATCCGCACCAGTTCTCGGGCGGGCAGCGGGCGCGCATCGGCATCGCGCGCGCGCTGGCGGTCAAGCCCGCGTTCCTGGTCTGCGACGAGGCGGTGGCGGCGCTCGACGTTTCGATCCAGGCGCAGGTGCTCAACCTGTTCCTGGACCTGCGCGAGCGCCTTGGACTGACCTACCTGTTCATCAGCCATGACCTGGGCGTGGTGCGGCATCTCGCGCGGCGCGTGGTCGTCATGTACCTTGGGCGCGTGGTAGAAATCGCACCCACCACCGAGCTCTACGCCAGGCCGAACCATCCGTACACGCAGGCGCTGCTTGCGGAAGTGCCGCGCCTCGACCGGCGCAGGCGCGACTTCGTGCCGATCAAGGGAGAGATCCCGTCGCCGCTGGCGCCGCCGCCGGGCTGCCATTTCCACCCGCGCTGCCCGCATGCGATGCAACGCTGCACGGAGGTAACGCCGGCGCTGCGGGAAATCGCCCCCGGCCGTTTTTCCGCCTGCCACCTCAATGGATAAGCTCGCCAACTACTACGCACGGCGCGCCGCCGAGTACGAGCGCATCTACGCGAAGCCGGAACGGCAGGCGGACCTGGCCACGCTGCGCGCACGCGTCGGCAATATTTTCTCCGGCAAGAAGGTGCTGGAGCTTGCCTGCGGCACCGGCTATTGGACCGACCTGATCGCCGGGCGCGCGGCGCAGGTCACGGCGCTCGACCTGAACGACGAAGTGCTCGAGATCGCCCGCGCGAAGAAGAACGCCGGCAAGGTATCGTTCCTGCGCGGCAGCGCCTACGAGATTCCGCCGCAGGGCAGGGGGCATGATGCGCTGTTCGCCGGCTTCTGGTGGTCGCATGTGCCGCTTGAGAAGCTGGATGCATTCCTTGGACACGCGGTTGCGTCCGTCGCGCCCGGATCGATGATGGCTTTCCTGGACAACCGCTACGTGGAGGGTTCGAGCACCCCGGTGTCCCGCCGCGACCCGCTGGGCAACGGCTACCAACTGCGCAAGCTGGACGACGGCAGCACGCATGAAGTACTGAAGAATTTTCCGACCGAAAGCGAGCTGATCCAGCGCGCCTCGATGCACGGCTGGGGTGCGCATGTCGACCTGCTCGAGCACTTCTGGCTGCTGACCTGGTGGGCGCCGAAATGAGCGCGCCGCTCGAAATTCGCGGTCCGGCGGCCGCGGCGATCCCGCTGGTGCTCGATTCCCCGCACTCGGGCCGGGCGTTCCCGGCGGATTTCGGCGCGGCGGTCAGCGAGGCGGAACTGCGCGAGGGCGAGGACTGCTACGTCGACGAGCTGTATGCGGCCGCGCCCGGCATGGGCGTGCCGCTGCTCGCGGCGCTCTGGCCGCGCACCTACCTGGACCCCAACCGGCATGCGGGCGACGTGGACCTCGACCTGATCGAGGGGGCCTGGACGGGCGAATACCGGCCGAGCGGCAAGGCGAAGGTCGGCAAGGCGCTGATCTGGCGCACGCTCGAAGATGGGAGGCCTATCTACGCAAGGAGGTTTTCAGCTGAAGCCATTTTTAAAAGAATAGAAAATTTTCATGCTCCCTATCACCGAACGATTCAATCCCTTCTGGGTGAAACCCATTCCCGTTTCGGCCGGGTCTATCACATCAACTGCCATTCGATGCGCTCGGTCGCCGGCAAGCAGAGCGAAGATGGCGAGGGCAGGGAGCGCGCGGACTTCGTGCTAGGCGATCGCGACGGCACGACTTGCGATCCGGGGTTTACCGAGTTCGTGCGCGCCGCGCTCGCGGGCATGGGTTACCGCGTTAAGGTGAATGATCCGTACAAGGGCGTGGAACTGGTACGTGCCTATTCCGATCCGAAAGCGGGCCGTCACAGCCTGCAGGTCGAAATCAACAAGAAACTGTACATGGACGAGGCGACTCTTGCGAGGAGCGCCGGGTTCGGGATTTTGCAGAAGAATCTTTCCGTACTATTGACCGAAATAAAGGCATTTATATGAGCCACCCGATAGAAATTTCACCGCCGGACATATCGCCGTTCAAGGACGGCAATACCGGCGTCGACTACGTCCACGTCCTCGATTCCGGCCGGCCGGGGCCGAACGTGATGATCCAGGCGCTCACCCACGGCAACGAGTTCTGCGGCGCCATTGCCCTGGATTTTCTATTCAGGAAAAAAATAACGCCTCAGCAAGGCAAATTGACCCTCGCGTTCGCCAACGTGGCGGCTTTCGAGCGCTTCGATTTCGCCGACCCCGACCGCTCGCGCTACATCGATGAAGACTACAACCGCGTCTGGGGCGACGACGCGCTGCGCGGGCCGCGCGACTCCGTCGAACTGCGCCGTGCGCGCGCGCTGCGGCCTTTCGTCGACGCCGCCGACTACCTGCTCGACCTGCACTCGATGCACGAGCCTTGCCGGCCGATCATGGTTTGCGCGAAGAGTGAAAAGAGCGCCGCTTTCTCGCGCCGCATTGGCGTGCCTGGCGACTTGCTGATCGACACCGGCCACCCGGCCGGCCTGCGCATGATCGAGCGAGGCGCCTTCAACGATCCGGCCAGCCCGAAGACCGCGGTGCTGATCGAGTGCGGGCAGCACTGGGAGGAAGCTTCCGCCGACGTCGCGGTGGACACCACGTTCCGTTTCCTGCTCGCCGCCGGCGCCGTAAATGCATCAATTTGTAAATCCCATTTCCGGTTGGCGCCGCCTGCGGTACAAAAGCTTATTCGCGTAACCGAACCCGTGGTGGCGAAATCCATGGAATTCAAGTTTCCGTACTTATTCAAGGGCCTGGAAGTCATCAAGCAGGCAGGTACGGTGATCGCCACGGACGGCGACCGGACCTGGAAAACGCCTTACGATGACTGCGTAATGGTGATGCCCTCGCTCGCCCACCTGAAGCCTGGAACCACCGTCCTGCGCCTCGGTCGATATGACTGACATTCGGATCTGCCTACTCCTGCTCGGACTGTGTCTTTGCAGCGGCGCGTCCGCGCAGATCTACCGCTGGGTGGACCAGAACGGCCGCGTTCAATATTCGAATTCGACGCCGCCGAAGGGTGTCGAGGCGACGGTGCTCGACGCGGACGCCAAGGAGGCCGCACCTTCGCCCGAAAGCGCGGAGTGCTACACCATCCGCTGCCAGGGCGAGCGGCTGGATGCGCGCCAGCGCCAGCGCGATGCGGACGAGGCGCGCGATGCCGCCGAGCGCGCGGCCGCAGCGCCGAAGCAATATCGCGGCCTCGAATTCCGCAGGTACATCAGCATCCAGCGCGGCATGACAGAAGGCGAACTGCTCGGCATCGCCGGCGAGCCCGACCTGAAGTCCGACCAGGGCGCCGCCTACACGGCGCCCACCACCGTGCAGACGGGCAGAACGGGCTCGGGCGCGGCTCGCGTCTACCTTGGGCTGACGACCTACACTTACATGCCGACTTCCGCCGACCCGTTTACCACCACCATCACGCTGGTGGGCGGGCGGGTTTCCGAGATCGAACGCGTCAGGAAATTCTAGGCCGCGCGCAGCTTTAGCTGGCGAGGGGCGCGATCTGGTACGCTGCGCGCCCCATGCAGGAAACCAGGGAAAAACCCAAGCGCGCGGTGGCGGCGGCCGTGCAGCTGCCCAGCGTCAGCGATGCCGAGTTCGAGGCCTCGCTGGCCGAGTTGCGCCAACTCGCGAAGACCCTGGGATTCTCGGTGGTCGCCGCCTTCACCCAGAAGCGCGCCGGATTCGACCAGACAGGGTACTTCGGCGCCGGCAAGCGCGAGGAACTGGCCGGCCTGGTGCGCGACGAGGGCGCGGACATCGTCCTCGTCGACCATGAGATTTCCCCTTCCCAGGCGCGCAACCTGGAGAAGGAAGCCGGCTGCGAAGTGATGGACCGCAACATGGTCATCCTCGAAATCTTTCACCGCCATGCGCGTTCGCGCGCCGCGCGCGCGCAGGTAGAGATCGCGCGCCTCGGCTACATGGCGCCGCGCATGCGCGAGGCGGCGAAGCTCGCGGGGCCGCAGGGCCGGGGCCGCAGCGGCGTCGGCGGCCGCGGCGCCAGCGAGTCGCGCACGGAACTCGACCGGCGCAAGATCCGCGACCGCATAGCCGAGCTCGAAAAGGAACTGGCCGCGTTGGGCGCCGAGCGCAAGACGCAGCGCACGCGGCGGCAGGAGCGTCCTGGGCTCGCGCGCGTGGCGCTGGTGGGCTACACCAACGCGGGCAAGTCCACCCTGATGCGCGCGCTCACGGGGAGCGAGGTGCTGGTCGCCAACAAGCTGTTCGCCACGCTCGACACCACCGTGCGCGCGCTGCACCCGGAGAGCGTGCCGCGCGTACTGGTCAGCGACACCGTGGGCTTCATCAAGAACCTGCCGCACGGGCTGGTTGCCTCATTCAAGTCGACGCTCGACGAGGCGCTCGAGGCGTCATTGCTGCTGCATGTCGTCGACGCGAGCGATCCCGGCATGGAGCGGCAGCTCGCGGTGACGGAGGAGGTCCTCGACGAAATCGGCGCGAAGGACGTGCCGCGCATGCTCGTGTTCAACAAGATCGACCTGGTGGGCGGGACGGTGGCGCAGGCGGACCGCGAAGCGGCGCTGCGCGCCCTGCACCCCGCCTGCGTCGTACTGAGCGCGCGCCGCGACGGCGACATTGCCAGGCTGCGCGAAGCAATCGTGGCTTTCTTCCAGCGCGACATGGTGGAGGCGGAGCTTTTCCTGCCCTGGTCGGCGCAGCAGCTGCGCGGGGAGATATTTTCGACCTGCCAGGTGCTGGAGGAGCGCGCCGGCAACGAGGGCGCCGTCTTCCGCGTGCGCGGCGAGCGCGAGGCGGTGGAGCGCCTGCGCGGGCAGCTCGGCCGGCCAGCCGCGTAACCGCTACGGGATTTGCAGTCGCGCGCGCTGCCTGCCGGCGGCGTCGAAGTTCGCCGGCTCGAGCCAGCGGTCGTAGGCCTGCCGCAGCCGAGGCCATTCGGAGTCGAGCATCGAGAACCAGGCGGTGTCGCGGTTGGCGCCCTTGGCCCACATGTGCTGGCGGAACAGGCCTTCGTAACTGAAGCCGAAGCGCAGCGCGGCCCGCTTCGACGGTTCGTTCAAGTTGTTGCATTTCCACTCGAAGCGGCGGTACCCCAGGTCCTCGAACACGTGGCGCGCGGCGAGGTAGAGCGCTTCGGTCGCGACGCGCGAGCGCGAGATCGCCGGGCCCCAGAGGATGTTGCCGATCTCGATGACGCCGTGCTCGGGCGCGATGCGCATCAGTGCCTGGCGGCCGGCGGCGCGGCCGCTGGCCTTGTCGATGACCGAGGAAAAAAGCGGGTCGTCGGTGGCGCCCGCTTTGGCGATCCAGGCCGACATGTCCGCCGGCGTGGTTGGCGGCAGGTCGAACAGGTAGGCGAAACGCGCATCTGCGCCCGGGCCGCCCGAAGCCTCGAACAATGCGGGCGCGTGCGCCTGCGCGATTGGTTCGAGCCGGGCATAGCGCCCGTCTAGGACGACCCGCGCGGGGCGCGGGCAGGGCAGCGCCGGCTGCACGTCTGGCAGGCGGTCAGCTACTCGACCTTGGCCTTGGCGCGCAGCTCGCGGATCATGTGGTCGACCTTCTGCCCGACGACGCGCTGCTGCAGCTGCTGCTTGACCTGGCTGAACGGGGGGAAATTCACCGGGCGCACGTCTTCGAGCAGGATCACGTGGAAGCCGAAGCGCGAGGGCACGGGCGCGTCGGTCATCTTGCCTTTTTCCAGCTTCACCATCGCGTCGGCGAAGGCCTTGTCGAAATTGGACGGCACGTTCCAGTCCAGGTCGCCGCCCTTGACCTTGGAGCCTTCGTCGATGGACCGCTTGAGCGCGACGTCCTCGAACTTCGCGCCCTTCTTGATGTCGGCGATCGCCGCCTTGGCCTCGTCATCGGTCTTTAACAGGATGTGCCGCGCGCGGTATTCGCGATCGCCGGTCTGGGCCTTCGCGCGATCGTATTCCTTCTGCAGGTCGGCATCGGTCACCGGGTTGAGGCGCAGGTACTCGCTGACCATGGCGTTGGCGATCACTTCCTGGCGCGTCATATCGACCTGCTGCAGCACTTCAGGCTTCTTCGACAGGCCGCTGCGGTTCGCTTCCTGGATTAGAAGCTCGTTGTTGATCAGGGCATCGCGCACCTGCGCGCGCAGCTGCTCGTTGTCCTGCGCGCCGCGCGCGAGCTGCTGTTTCATCAAGACCTCGAAGCGCTGGCGCGGGATGGCGACCCCGTTCACCGTAACCAGCGGGCCGGCCGCGGCGGCGGTTTTCGCGGGCTGCTGGGCGAGCGCCGGCAGGGCGAGTGGGTACAGAGCCAGCGCGAGGACAAAATGCAGTCTTTTCATGCGTTTCCTTTCGGGGGACAAGGCGCAATTATCCGTCAGATTCGCCCGCGGACGAAGCTGCGCCCGGATCGCCGGGCGCGAGGGCGCTAATCGCGAGCGCGTGGATCGGATGCTGCATCAGTTCGCCGAGCGCGTGGTAGACCATCCGGTGGCGCGCGACGATGGATTTGCCGGCGAATGCCGCTGACACGATAGTCAGCTTCCAGTGCGTGTTGCCGCCGGGCGACGCGCCCGCATGGCCGGCGTGCCTGGCGCTTTCGTCCACGAGATCCACGCGCAGGGGCGCGAGCGCGCCGAGCCGGCGGCGGATTTCCCCGGCCACGCTCACGGCTTTTCCCCGGGCTCCTCCTGCACGTGGCGCGCGAGGAACACCGCCTGGACGACGACGAATATCACCATCAATCCCGTGCCGCCGAACAGCTTGTAGTCGACCCACTGGTCGGTGGAAAAATTTAAGGCAACCAGCAGGTTGGCCGCGCCCATGAAGGCGAAGAATGCCACCCAGCTCCAGTTGAGCCGCGCCCAGACGGGATCCGGCAGCTGCACCTGGGCGGCCAGCATCGCGCGCACGAGATTCTTGCGGAACAGCAGCGCGGAAACGGCGAGCACCGCGCCGAACATCCAGTAGAGCACCGTCGGCTTCCACTTGATGAAGGTTTCGTCGCGCAGCACCAGCGTGGCGCCGCCGAACACAACGATGATCGCCAGGCTGATCCACAGCATCGGGTCGATCCTCCGTTTCAGAAGCGCGAGAACGCCGATCTGCAGAAACGTGGCGCCGATCGCGACGGCGGTGGCGACATAGATGCCCGCGAGCTTGAACGCGACGAAGAACAGGAAAACAGGCAACAGATCGAAGAGGAATTTCACCGGCAATATTATTGCCCAAAGGGCTGCGCGGGACTTTGCGGGGGCTTCCGCCGGGGTATGATCCCGAGTGTCCAGGGGGAAGCAGGACATGCGCAGGGGGATTTGCATTGCCGCGTTGCTCGCGGCCGCGCTGATCGCGGCGCCGGCGGCGCGCGCCCAGCAGCAGCGGCAGCCGCCTCTGCCCCAGAACCAGGTCCAGCAGGATCAGAAGGGCCAGGCGGACCCGGCGGACCAGACGCAGGGACAGCAGGACATCAATCCGCTCGAGCGCCTCGGTGGTGCCATACGCGGATTCTTCCGGTCCGTCTTCGGGGATGGCGGCAAGACCGAACGCGAGGGTGAAATTCCCGCCGACCCGCAGGCCCAGCCGGAAAAAGAAACGGCAGTGAAAGAACCAGCAGCGGCGCCAGCGCCCGCACAAGCGCCGGCATCAGCTCCCGCGCCAGCGGCCGACGCGCCGGCCGTCGTGGCGGCGCCGAGCGCCGCGCCGACCCAGACCCTGCACGCCGCCATCGCCAAGGGCGATTTCGCGGCCGCGGTGAAAATGATCGAGCAGGGCACTGACATCGAATCGAAGGATCCCGGCGCGGGCGCCACGCCGCTGCACTATGCGGTGATGAAGGGCGAGATGCCGCTGGTAGCCCTGCTGGTGCAGCGGGGTGCCGACGTCAACAGCCGGACCAAGAGCGGCACCACGCCGCTGCACACGGCGGTGCTGTACCGGCGCACGGAAATCGCCGAGTACCTGATCGAGAAGGGCGCCGACGTCAATGCGAAGAGCCCGAGCGGCGCGACGCCGCTGGGCCTCGCCATCGCCGCCAACTACCACACGCTCGCGCAGATGCTGCGCTCCCACGGCGGGCACTAGCCCGCTAGCCGGCGGTCGTTTCCTTCGAGCGGTCCCACAGGTTCGGCACCGCGGTGTTGTGGTAGCCGGAGATGAATTCCTTCGGCCGCCCGGTCGCCGGATCGAAGGTATGGCGGCGCACGGCGCCGATGTTGGCGCCGTAGACGTGGATGCTGACCGCGGTTTGCGCGCCCGCGTTGGATACCACGTGGATGTCGCCGATGCGCGGGGAGACGCGATCGATTTCCCCGGGTTTCGATTTGTGTGAATTGATTTTTTGAATCGAGGGGGAAAATTCCTCGCACAATTCCTCGCCGCGCATGACGCCGACCAGGCCCCAGACCGTGTGGTCGTGGATCGGCGTGCGGTGCCCGGGCATCCAGACGAAGCTCGCCACCGAGAAGCGCTCGAGCGGGTCGCAGTAGAGCAGGTACTGCCGGTAGGAATCACGCGAAGGCGCCGAGAATTCCCCGGGCAGCCAGTCGTCCTGCGCGATCAGGCCGCGCAGCAGCTTTTCGCCCTCGTCCAGCATGCGCGCCTCGTCGGCGCCGTGCCGCTCGACCGCCCGGGTCATGTCCTGCACGAAGTCCCTCAGGCGCGCGATGCCCGGCATTCAGTTTCCGATCGTGCGCGCCAGCGCGGCGCAGGCCGCGATGCTGCGGGCGTGAGACTCGCGCATGCGGGCGAGGGTGTTTCGGATCTCCGGGTCGTCGAATTGCGGCATGGCCTTGTCGAATTCTCTCACCGCCCAGCCCAGTCCGCGCAACAGGAATTCGATGCGCTGGCGCCGGCCGCTCACCGCGACCGCCTTGTCGTAGAACTCGCCGGTGGCATGGCTGTGGGCCAGGCCGGCCGCGTCCAGCAGCTTGCCGACCAGGGCGCAATTGTGCGCTTCGTCGGCCTGCACCTGGCGCAGGATCTTCCAGGCCTCGCTCTGGCGTGCATGCTCGCCCATGAACACGACGAGCGCTTTCGCGCCGGCACGCTCGGTCTCGAGCACCCGGTTCAGGAAGGCGCCGCGTTCGGCGTCAGTGTAATTTGACGTATTCGTACTCCACGGGCAGGTTGTTGATGCCGCGGTCCGGCGGCGCCACCCAGCCGGCGATCTTGCCGGGCTCGACCACCCGCTGCATCAGCGACATCACGAAAGCCCGGTCGGATGCGGACGGGATCCAATCGTGCAGATGCTTGTCGTACTGCTCCTTCGAAATCATGTTGCCGGCAGGATCCACCGGCTGTCCGGCCCAGGCGCCGATCGAGCGGCGGAAGCGCATGGCAGGCAGCTTCAGCGCCAGCGCCGGGTAGCCGGCGCGCTCGATGTTGCGGTTCCAGCGCTTAAGGCCGATTTCGCAGTCCTTTAGATAGGAATCGCGCATGATTTCGTTTAGGGCGTTCAGCATGGGAACTTCCTGTTCTCCTTCCGGAGAAAAAAGCTTGTAGGAAGAAGAACGCAGAACGTGATCCCCGTAGCTCGGCTCATCCGGCCGGCCCTTCAGGCCGTTGGCGAAATTGGCCGCCGAGTTGGACGAGATCTCCGAGCCGAACAGGTCGAGCGAGGACGAGCACCAGAAGTTGAGGTATTTCTGCAGCAGGCCGAGGTCCACCGCGCCGTGCGCGCGGATGCGCGCGGGGTCGTCGGTGCCGAGCTCCTTCATGACCTCCAGCGTGCGCTTGATCACCCGGCCGATGCCGGTCTCGCCGACGAACATGTGGTGCGCTTCCTCGGTCAGCATGAAGCGGCAGGTGCGCGACAGCGGGTCGAAGCCGGATTCGGCGAGGCTCTTGAGCTGGTACTTGCCGTCGCGGTCGGTGAAGTAGGTGAAGCAGTACAGCGACAGCCAGTCGCTGATCGGCTCATTGAACGTGGAGAGGATGCGCGGCTTGTCGTGGTCGCCCGAGTGCCGCTGCAGGAGTTCCTCGGCTTCCTCGCGGCCGTCGCGGCCGAAGTAGGCGTGCAGCAGGTAGACCATCGCCCACAGATGGCGGCCTTCCTCGACGTTGATCTGGAACAGGTTGCGCAGGTCGTAGAGGGAAGGGCAGGTATGTCCGAGCAGGCGCTGCTGCTCGACCGAGGCGGGTTCGGTGTCGCCTTGCGTGACGATCAGGCGGCGCAGCGTCGAGCGGTATTCGCCGGGCACCTGCTGCCAGGCCGGTTGGCCCATGGCGTCGCCGAAGCCGAGCTTGCGCTCGGACACCGGGTCGGCGAGGAAGATGCCCCAGCGGTAGTCGGGCATCTTCACCGCGCCATACTGTGCCCAGCCGTCGGCGTCGACCGAGACCGCGGTGCGCAGGTAGACATCCGCGCCCTGGAAGTCGGTCGGGCCCATGACCTTCCACCAGTCAAGGAAGTGCGGCTGCCAGTGCTCGAGCGCGCGCTGCAGCGTGCGGTCGTTTGCCAGGTCGACGTTGTTGGGGATCTTTTCCGAATAGTTGATTCCGCTCATACGCGTTCCCAGTTGAACTTCGCTCTGGCGCCGGTCCCGTACACCTTGAGCGCGCCCTGCTCGCCGACCGCATTGGGCCGGATGAAGATCCAGTTCTGCCACGCCGTCAGCC
>DATJYN010000144.1:0-5413 GCA_035499575.1 Burkholderiales bacterium
GCGCGGATTTCACGACGGAGGAGCGCTGCGAAGGTTTTCTTGAGGCCTTCGATGCCTTTGGTTGCAATTCCGACTTCACGCGCTTTCTCTATCAGCTTGGTGAGGGACTCATCGACGGGTACGAAAATGTCACCAGCCTCAATCTGAGGCAGAGCGATCAGATGCAACCCTCCGCCGGATGTCGCGACCGCAAAGTAGAGCCCGCATTGGACGCAATCGACTTTGGCGCAGCGAAGGTAACCGTGTTCGTCGATGGGTTGCCCGGGGAACTGGTCGGTGAATTCCGTAAACACTTTTTCCTGCAGGTTGTCGTTGAAGTTGCTGACTGAGGTTACAAACGCGTCTGTTGTGGTGCAGGACAAGTAGTGGAAGTACTGCACCTGTTCTTGAGACTTATTGAGTGCGCCCATCGTTAAGGTTGTCTCCGCTAGTAAAGAGCTACGCCTCTATAGACTGCGCACCAAGTGTACTACGCCAATGGCGTATACGCCAACGACTGATGCGCCATTGGCGTAGGTGCCTGAAAACGCGAGAATTTTATTGAACCGGCGCATCCGCTCTACCTGCCGGCGAGGCTCACTCCTTCGGCTTGGGCGGCTGCTTAGGCACCATGACGCTGTCGGGGTAGGCCTTCGGCTTGCGGCTGCGCACGAAGCCGACGATGCCGCGGAAGGCGAGGCCCACCAGGATCAGCGCGCCGATGCCGGCGATGACCTGCCCTTCGAGCGATTCGGGCGCTTCCAGGAAGATCGGCAGGGCGATCAGGACGCCCAACGCGAGGAACGACTGGAGGAGGTAGCGCAAGGCTCTCCCCTCAACCGACTCCGAGCAGCTCCACTTCGAAGATCAGCGTCGCGTTCGGCGGGATGACGCCGCCGGCGCCGCGCGCGCCGTAGCCGAGGTTGGGCGGGATGGTGAGCTTGCGCGAGCCGCCCACCTTCATGCCCTGCACGCCCTCGTCCCAGCCCTTGATGACGTGGCCGGCGCCGAGCGGGAATTCGAAGGGGTCGCCGCGGTCCTTGCTGGAATCGAACTTCTTGCCCTTTTCGCCGCCAAATAGAAGCCAGCCGGTGTAATGCACCGAGACGTTCTGGCCCGCGGCCGCGGTATCGCCCTTGCCGACGACCAGTTCGTCGATGATCAGTCCGCTGGGGGTGGTGGTGGCAGGCATGCGGCCCTCCATGTGGAAAGCCACATTGTAAACGCCGCGCCCGCCCCCATTTATGTAGAGACGCGTATATCCGCGTCAAGTGTGTGGCCAACCCCGACGGGAGATGTCATGGATTTCTGGCGGAAGAAAAAACAAGACGCAGTGGATGTCGAAGCCATCGAAGCAGCCGATGAGCACGGGCAGGCGCCGGGTCGTCGTTCTACCGCACTTGCCGTGCGCCCCATCCCCGAGGACGCGCTGATCCTGATCCCGCTGCGGAACGCGGTTCTGTTCCCGGGCGTGATCTCGCCTATTACGATCGGCCGGTCCTCCTCCGTCGCCGCGGCCAACGAAGCCGCGCGCAATAACCTCAAGGTCGGCTTCGTCCTGCAGCGCGACCCGGCGTCCGATGACATCGGCGCCAAGGACCTCTATCGCGTCGGCACCGCCGGCAAGATGGTGCGCTATGCATCGCAGGCGGGCGGCGCCAACCACCTGATGATCCAGGGCGAGAAGCGCTTCCAGATTATCGAGTTCCTCGAGGGCTGGCCGTTCCTGGTCGCGAGCGTGGCCTGGATTCCCGAGGCCAGCGGCAGCGGCTCGAGCATCGAGGCGCGCTCCCTGCAATTGAAAACGCAGGCGGCCGAAGCCATCCAGCTGCTGCCGAACGCGCCCGACGAGCTCGCCGAGGTGGTGCAGGCGATCGACTCGCCCGGCCAGCTCGCCGACATGGTCGCCAACCTGCTCGACATCAAGAACGAGGAGAAGCAGGACATTCTCGAGACCCTCGACCTCGACTCGCGCCTGGACAAGGTGCTGGCGTTCCTCGCCAAGCGTGTGGAGGTGCTGCGCCTGTCGAAGGAAATCGGCGACAAGACGCGCAAGGAGTTCGATTCGCGCCAGCGCGAGCACGTGCTGCGCGAGCAGCTGCGCCAGATCCAGAAGGAGCTGGGCGACGAGGAAAACACCGCGGCCGAGACCGAGGAGCTGAAGAAGGCCATCGACGACGCGGGCTTCCCCGAGGACGTGCTCAAGCAGGTGAAGAAGGAATTCAAGCGCCTGTCGCGCATGGGCGAGAGCTCGGGCGAATCCTCGATGCTGAGGACCTGGCTCGAGTGGATGACGGAGCTGCCCTGGAAAGCTGAGCCTCAGAAAGCCATGGACATCGCGGAAGCGAGGAAGGTGCTCGACGAAGACCACTTCGGCCTGGACAAGATCAAGCGCCGGATCCTCGAGTACCTGGCAGTTCGCAAGCTCAACCCCGAGGGCAAGAGCCCGATCCTTTGCTTCGTCGGCCCGCCGGGCGTGGGCAAGACCTCGCTCGGCCAGTCGATCGCGCGCGCCACCAGCCGCAAGTTCCAGCGCATCGCGCTCGGCGGCACGCACGACGAGGCCGAGATCCGCGGCCACCGGCGCACCTACATCGGCGCGCTGCCGGGCAGCATCATCCAGGCCGTGAAGCGCGCAGGCAGCCGCGGCGGCGTCCTCATGCTCGACGAGGTGGACAAGCTCGGCGCGGGCGGATTCCACGGCGACCCGGCGAGCGCGCTGCTCGAAGTGCTCGACCCGGAGCAGAACGCGAAATTCCGCGACAACTACCTCGGGGTGGACTTCGACCTCTCGCGGGTGATGTTCATCGCCACCGCGAACGTGCTCGACACGATCCCGGGGCCGCTGCGCGACCGCATGGAGATCATCCAGCTTCCGGGCTACACGGAAGAGGAGAAGCTCCAGATCGCGAAGAAGTACCTGCTCAAGCGCCAACTGGAGTCGAACGGCCTGAAAGAGGGTCAGATCGGGATTTCCGACGACGCCATCCGTTCGCTCATCGGGGACTACACGCGCGAGGCGGGCGTGCGCAACCTCGAGCGGGCCATCGGCTCGGTGTTCCGCAACGCCGCGATGAAGATCGCGGAGGGCGCTGCGCGGGTCGACGTCGACGCGGACAGCCTGCACGCCATCGTCGGCGCGAGGAAGTTCGAGAACGAGGTGGCGCTGCGCACGGCGACGCCGGGCGTCGCGACCGGGCTCGCCTGGACGCCGGTCGGCGGCGACATCCTGTTCATCGAGGCGTCGAAGACCCCGGGAACGGGGAAATTGATCCTCACCGGCCAGCTCGGCGACGTGATGAAGGAATCGGCGCAGGCGGCGCTCACCGTGACGAAAGGCCTGTTGAGCGAATCCTTCGACAAGTGGGACATCCACGTGCACGTGCCCGCGGGCGCGACGCCGAAGGACGGCCCGAGCGCCGGCGTGGCGATGACCCTCGCCCTGGTCTCCCTGTTCTCGAACAAGCCGATCCGGTCGGACGTCGCGATGACGGGCGAGATCTCGCTGCGCGGGCTGGTCATGCCCATCGGCGGCCTGAAGGAGAAGTCGCTCGCCGCGCTGCGCGCCGGCATCAAGACGGTGATGGTGCCCAGGAGGAACGAAAAGGACCTCGAGGACATCCCCGCCGACGCCAAGGCGAAGCTTGAGTTCGTATTCCTTGAGAGAATTGAGGATGCGATCAAGACCGCCATCGGCGAGCTTCCGGGCTCGGGGGAAAAGAAAGCCGCCTGAAAAAGCGCGTCAGATCCGGGCGGCATGAACCTCCCGGATCTGATCGCCGCCTACGGCTACTGGGCGGTGCTGGGCGGCACGCTGCTGGAAGGCGAGAGCATCCTGCTGCTGGCGGGCTTTGCCGCGCACCGGGGATTGCTTGACCTGCCGACGGCGATCGGCGTCGCCGTCGTGGGCGGATTCATCGGCGACCAGGCTTTCTTCTTCGCCGGCCGGTACTACGGCGCGCGGATCCTTGCGCGTTTTCCGAGGTACGGCGCGAACCTCGAGCGCGCGAAGGCGCTGCTCCACAAATATCACCTGCCGGTGATCCTCGGCATCCGCTTCATGTACGGCCTGCGCGCCATCCTGCCGTTCGCGATCGGCACGACCAGCATCTCCACGCTGCGCTTTCAGGTCCTCAACCTGGCCGGCGCCGTGCTGTGGGCTGTCAGCGTCACCTGCGTGGGCTATCTGCTCGGCCGCGCCGCCGAAGGCGTGCTTGGCGATCTCAAGCGCTACGAGGAATTGGCGTTCCTCGTTGTGGCGGTCGGCGGCCTGGCGTTCTGGTGGTACAGCCGGTGGCGGGGCCGGAAAAAGGGGTCAGAGCCGGAAATCAGGACCAGTCGGTAAGGTCGAAATGCTCGCCGTTATTTAGGCGCAGGATGGAAAAATCGGTGGTGTCGACCGTGAGAATTCCTCGCAAGCCGGTCTGATCGGCCAACCACACTATGGAAGCATCGGCAAAATCGATGTCATGGTCTGCATACTTTCCGATAGTCGCGGCCAAATCCGGGTAGCTCTGAACTGGTACCTCGACAACCGCGAGCCTTCCGCCGATCGAGTCCAGCAGATCCAGCCGGGATTGGGGGCTCAGGAAATGACAGGCCTCGACGATGATCGGCGAAACCGTGACAAGCTGGCCTTCGAACTGGTTGGAAAACCTGCGTGCGCCTCGATGGCGCGGATCGGAGCGGCGGCCTATCGCGACCAGGAAACCCGTGTCGGCAATCAGCCGCTCCAAGAGCGCTATCTCTTGCGGCTTCGCTGCCTGAGCAACCGTTTCGTGTTGCCGGCAATGTCGCCAGGCCGCGGATCGCTCCCTATGAACTTTCGAAAGAAAGGATCTTCACTGAGCGGCACCGGCTTTCCTTCGAGCAGTTGCTCGAGCGCGCGCTTGACGGCCTCGCTCTTGGTGACCTTTTGGGCGACGCAGTATTCGGCGAGCTTTTGCTCCACGCCGGACGGGAGGCGGACGGAAATTGGCATGTCCGAATTGTATTACAGGTTCCGTCATTTGTGTGACATCGTCTGGGAGTGCGGCCGGTGCCGGCTTTCAGGACGAACCGGCAACCGCATGAATAGTTCAGAGCAAGCGAAGTAAGGCGTGGCCCGATGCGCCCTTCACTCTCAAACGCGCGAATCGGACATCCCGATAAAACCTTGCAATTCTGTAAGAGTAGGCTTCCCGTTAGGAGAGGGGCCTAGCCGTCCAACTGCGCAATGAGCGATACCGAGCAGCTTTTTATTGTCGCCGCGGTATGGACCGTCGTCGCCGCAATGGTCGCGCGACTTGGCCCTGGTTGGTGGGGGAAGGGTGCGTTCTTTGCGGCACTTCTGGTAGTCCCGTTCTGGGAATTGCCATATGGCTATTTCAACTTTCAAAAACTCTGTGCAGAAGATGCGAATTTGAAGGTCATCGACAAAATCTTTCCTCAGGAT
>DATJYN010000145.1:0-2897 GCA_035499575.1 Burkholderiales bacterium
GCTCGACCATCGCCTGGCGCGCACGCTCGAGCCGCGCGCCGCCAGCCCTAGGCGGCGCTTGGACGCGATCCGCGCGCTCGCCTCGGCCGGCATTCCCTGCGGCGTGATGGTCGCGCCGCTGATCCCGGCGCTCACCGACAAGACGCTGGAAGCGGTGCTGGAAGCCGGCGCGCAGGCGGGCGCGACCATGGCAGGCTGGATCCTGCTGCGCCTGCCGAACGAAGTGCGGCCGCTGTTCAGGGAATGGCTGTCTGCGCACTATCCGCAGCGCGCGGACCACGTCATCAGCATCATCCGGCAATCGCGCGGCGGCCGCGAGAACGACCCGAATTTCGGCTCGCGCATGACCGGCTCCGGCAATTTCGTGGAACTGATCGGCAAGCGCTTCGACCTCGCCTGCAAGCGCTACGGCCTGAACAGCGAAGACAACCACATGGCTTCGCGAGGCGGCCTGGATTGCTCGCTGTTCCGCCCGCCTTCCGCCTCGGGCCAGATTTCGCTTTTCTGAGCCATGTTAGGCTCGGCGCATGTCGGCCCGACCCAGCCCGCTGCTGCACGCGGCGATCTTTCCCACGCTGGCGCGGCTCGCGGCGCCGGGCATCGTGCTGGCGCTGTTCCAGACCGCGGTATCGGTCGCGGACACGTATTACGTGGGCCGGCTGGGCACCGATTCGCTGGCCGGCCTGGCGCTCGTTTTTCCGATGGTGATGCTGCTGCAGATGACTTCGGCGGGCGCGATGGGCGGCGGCGTTTCCTCGGCGGTGGCGCGCGCGCTGGGCGCGGGCAACGCCGACGCAGCGCGCAAGCTCGTCGCGCACGGGCTCGTGATAGCGGTCGGCGGCGGCTTGTCCTTCACGCTGGTGCTGCTGTTCGCGGGGCGCGGACTCTACGGGCTGCTCGGCGGCCGCGGCGCGGCGCTCGAGCAGGCGCTCGCCTATTCGTACGTGCTGTTCGGCGGCGCAGTGATGGTGTGGATCGCCAACACGCTGGCGAGCCTGCTGCGCGGCAGCGGCAATACCCTGGCGCCGGCTCTCGCCTTCGCGGGCACGGCGCTGGTGCAGATCCCGCTTTCCGGGGCGCTCACGCTCGGCTGGGGGCCGTTCCCGGCACAGGGCATCACGGGCGCCGCAATCTCCTACGTCGCCTCGTTCACGCTCGCGAGCCTGGCGCTGGCGGTCTGGCTCTGGAGCAGCGCCCTGCGTCCGCGGCGCGTGCACTGGCGGCTGGAAGGCCCCCTGTTCCGCGAGATCCTGCGGGTCGGCGCGATCTCGTCGGTGTCGGCGCTCCAGACTGTGCTCACCGCCGTGATCCTCACGGGCTTCGTGGCGCGTTTCGGCACCGCGGCGCTCGCCGGCTACGGCGTCGGCGTGCGTCTCGAACTGCTGCAGGTGCCGATCGTGTTCGCCATCGGCCAGGCGCTGGTCGTGATGGTCGGCACCAACATCGGCGCCGGACAGGCCGCACGCGCGAAGCACATCGCCTGGGCCGGAACCGGCGCGGCGATGCTGGTCTGCCTCGCAATCGGCTGGTCGGTGGCGATCTACCCGGCGCTGTGGGTGCGCATCTTCAGCGAAGACCCGGCCGTAATCGAGATCGGCAGCCTCTACATGCGCATCGTGGCCCCGCTCTACCCGCTGTTCGGCGCCGGCATGGCGCTCTACTTCGCCTCTCAAGGCTCCGGGCAAATGCTGATGCCGGTACTTGCCGGCACCGCGCGCTTGGTCCTGGTGGTGGCTGGCGGCATCCTGGTAATGCAGCTGGGCGGGCCGCTCGCGGCGCTGTTCGCCGTGATCGCGCTCGGCCTCACCGTGTTCGGCGGGCTGACCAGCTACGTCGTCTACAAAGCGCCCTGGGCGCGCGCCTGAAAACCTAGCCCGCGAACGCGACCAGCGCGTCCAGCGTGGCGTCGGGCGCCTCGGCCATCAGCGAGTGGCCGGAGATGCCGACCGTCACCGTCTTGGAACCCTGGATTGAATTGGCCAGGTTCTGCGCCGCGCGCGGCGGCGTCATCATGTCGCGCGCGCCGAGCACGAAGAGCGCCGGGCACTTGAGCTTCGCCGCCGCATCCAGCCCGCCCGCATAGGCGTTGCAGGCCGACAGGTCCGCATGCAGCACGCCCGGCGCGAGCCGCGCCAGGCGCGCGAGCGTGTCGCCGTACATCCACATGCCGGGATTCGGATTGCCGGCGAGAGGCACTTGCGCCGCATGGCCCCAGATGGTTTCCATGTCGTAGGCGGCCTGGTCGTTGCGTTTCGCCGCGTCGAGGAAGCCGTCGGAAACCTTCATCGGGTAGGCAACGCCGATCAGCGCGATTTTCTCCGCGCTTTCCGGATAGCGCGCGGCGAATTCGAGCGCGACCAGCGAGCCCATGGAATGGCCTACCACGAGGGCGGATTTGATCTTCTTCTGATCGAGGACCTTTTTCAGCCAGTTGGCCATGTCGCCGATCGATGCCAGCGGCGCGCCGCCGGAGCGCCCGTGCGCGGGCAGGTCGACGGCCAGCACGTTGTAGCCGTGGTAGCCGAAGTAGCGGCTCTGCAATCCCCACCAGGAATGGTCAAGCCCGGCGCCGTGCACGAAGACCGCCGTACGCTTGGCGGGATCGTATTCGTGCGCCGCCGTGTAGGCAAATATTGAATTGCCGTCGACCTCGAACTGCATTACTTCGCCTTGGCGGCCGCGGCGAGCGAGCGCTCGAGGTCCTGGACCAGGTCGTCGGCGTCCTCAAGCCCGATCGACAGGCGGATCGTGCCCGGGCCGATGCCCGCCTTTTTCAGGTCCTCGTCCGACATGCGGTAGTGGGTGGTGGTCGCGGGATGGATCACGAGCGACTTGGCGTCGCCGACGTTGGCCAGGTGCGAGAACACGCGCAGCGACTCGATGAACTTCCGGCCCGC
>DATJYN010000146.1:0-4412 GCA_035499575.1 Burkholderiales bacterium
GGAAGATGCCCCAGCGATAGTCGGGCATCTTCACCGCTCCGTATTGCGCCCAGCCGTCGGCGTCCACCGACACCGCCGTGCGCAGGTAGACGTCCGCGCCCTGGAAATCGGTCGGGCCCATGCCCCTCCACCAGTCAAGGAAGTGCGGCTGCCAGTGCTCGAGCGCGCGCTGCAGCGTGCGGTCGCCGACCAGGTTGACGTTGTTCGGGATCTTCTCGGAGTAGTTGATGCCGCTCATGGTCAGTTTCTTTCCAAAGAAAAGTAGGGAGCGGGTCTAGACCCGCTCCCAGTTGAATTTCGCCTTCGAGCCGGTGCCGTAGACCTTCAGGGCGCCCTGCTCGCCGACCGCGTTGGGCCGGATGAAGATCCAGTTCTGCCAGGCCGACAGGCGCCCGAAGACGCGCGTCAGCATGTTTTCGCGGCCGGTAAAGCGCAGCGAGGCTTCCATGCCGGTGAGCGCGTCCGGCGAGAGGCTGACGCGCTCCTCGATGGCGATGCGCACCTCGTCCTCCCAGTCGATGTCGTCCGGCGCGGCGGTGACGAGGCCGAGAGATTTCGCTTTTTGAGTATCTAGCATTTCGCCGGCAGGCAATTCGGGCAGCTCGCCGCAGAAATGCGCCGAGATTCTCGATTCCCCGTTCACCATCGGATAGGTCCCGAAGTTGAGGGGAGAGAAGGCGATCGCAGGGCCGTTTTCCGCGGCGTCCAGCATGTAGCTGCGGTCGGCGGCGTAGAGCAGCTCGGCGAGCGTGCCCGCGAAGCAGGAGCCGGGCTCCACCACGGCGAAGATCGAGCGCGAGGACACGTCGAGACGCGCGAGGGTCCGGCGCAGGTAGCCGATCGTCTCGCGGACAAACCAATCCGTTTCATTGGTTTTCAATAGAAGATCCAAATCAAGAACGTTCCGGATATCGCCCCTTGTTTTCAGGATCCAGAGGCCGACGTCGAGATGGTTGTGGCGCAGGTTCAGGATCGCGGCATCGAGCTCGCGCGCGAGCTGCAGCGGATACCAGCCGGCACTCCGGTCAAGGGCGACGTGTTCCTTCGAGGGGCCCTGAACGAGAATTTCGGCGGTTCGTTCTTCCTTGTTGATTTTCAGGGAAACAAATTTCTGAATCAAAGGCGTCAAAGCGACCCCATCCCCTCCCGGCCGATCCGACTGCTGCGCCAGCTCAAGCGCGCGATTTTTCACGTACTCGGCGAACTGCTGCGGCTTGGCGACATGGTCCACCAGGCGCCATTGCTTCGCGCGGTCGGCGCGCACGCCCTCGGCGGTGGTGCAGAAGACGTCGGCGAGGTCGCGGCGCACCTTGCGCTTGTCGACGATGCGCGTCAGGCCGCCGGTGCCGGGCAGCACGCCGAGCAGCGGGACCTCGGGCAGGCTCACGGTGCTGGAGCGATCGTCGATCATGGCGATCTCGTCGCAGGCGAGCGCAAGCTCGTAGCCGCCGCCGGCCGTGACGCCGTTCAGCGCAGCGAGGAACCTGAGCCCGGAGTGGCGGCTCGAATCCTCCAGTCCGTTGCGCGTTTCGTTGGTGAACTTGCAGAAGTTCACCTTCCAGGCGTGCGTGGACAGGCCGAGCATGTAGATGTTCGCGCCGGAGCAGAACATGCGGCTCTTGCCGCTGGTGATCACCACCGTCTTCACCTCCGGATGCTCGAAGCGGACGCGGTTGACCGCATCGTGCAGCTCGATGTCGACGCCGAGGTCGTAGGAATTCAGCTTCAGCTTGTAGCCGGACGCGATGCCCTTGTCCTCGTTGATGTCGAGCACGAGCGTGGCCACCGCGCCGTCGAACGACAGCTTCCAGTGGTTGTATTTGGACGGATCGGTGTCGAAGCGGATCATGGTTTTGCCTTGCTCTTGAGTTCTTCGAGTACGGCCTTGAGGGGGCGGCCGGAGGTTTCGATCGTGGCGTTCGCGCGCGCGTAGAGCCGGTCGCGATCGGCCAGCAGATTGCGGATTTCTTCCAGCGCCGCGGCCCTGCCCTTGAAGGGGCGCAGGTCGCCCTGCGCGATCACGCGGTCCATGTGCTCCTCGGGCCTCGCCTTGAGCCAGACGGTGCGGCAGTTGTCGAGCAGCAGGCGATAGGTGTCCGGGTCGGTGACCAGGCTGCCGCCCGCGGCAATGACCGCAGCCTCGTGCGTGCGCAGCACGCGCTCGAGCGCGCGGCGCTCGAAGCGCCGGTAGGCCTCCTGGCCGTACATTGCGAAGACTTCGCCCAGCCTGGCGCCGGCCTCGCGCTCGACTTCGGCATCCAGCTCAATGAAGGGCAGGTCCAGCGCGGCGGCGAGCTTCGCCCCGAGGCTGGACTTGCCCGCGCCGCGCAGGCCGATCAGCGCGATGCGCAGGCCGGCCGGGTCGTGGTCCGGGGTTTCCCGCACCAGGCTTTCCACCGCGACGCCCATGGCGCGCGCCACCTTGCGCAGCAGCAGCACGGAGATGTTGCCCTGGCCCGCTTCCAGCTGCGCGAGGTAGCGCTCGGATACGCCCGAGGCGGCGGAGAGGGCCTTGCGCGTCATGCCGTTGGCGCCGCGCCAGGCGCGCACGCGTTCGCCGAGCCGGGCGAGGTAGGCGGCTTCCTGCTGTGCGTCTGTGAGCGGGGCGTTCATGTAATATAGTGCTTGACGTGAATTCTATGGTGCAATATAGTTAAAGTCAATGAAACTCCATCTCCTGGTCGGGACCATGACCGGCACCGCACAGCTGGTGGCGCAGGAGCTCGAGCTTGTGTGGGACACCGGCGGGGACACCGGCGGGGACGGCGGCGAGATGCAGGTCGAAACGCTGCTGATGGACAAGCTGGACAGCGGCGTCTTCGCCCGGGAGGGGATTTTCCTCATCGTCACTTCCACCTACGGCCAGGGCGACGTCCCGGACAATGCGAAGAATTTCTACGAAGACCTGAAGGCCAGGCGGCCGGACCTGTCGCGCGTGCGCTACGGCGTGTTTGGCCTGGGCGACCGGACCTATGCCGAGACCTTCAACTTCGGCGGCAAGCGTTTCGACGATGTCCTGCGGGAGCTGGGCGCGCAACGCATCGGCGAACGCGTCCAGCACGATGCGTCCTCCGGCGTACTCCCTGAAGAGATGGCGGTCGAGTGGGGCGAAGGCTGGCTTGCGCTCGTAAGGGAAGCCGTCGCGGCCTGAACGGAACCGCCCCCGCCGGCGTGTCCTGATATAAATTGCCGGACATGAACTCCGAAATTCCCCGCGAATACAACGCGGCCGAGGACCTCGTCGGCCGCCACCTGAAGGCCGGCCGCGCAGGCAAGGTCGCGTACATCGACGATAGCGGGCAGATTACCTTCGGCGAGCTGGCCGAGCGCGTCGACCGCTTCGGCAGCGCGCTGCTGGCGATGGGCCTGCGCATGGAAGACCGCATCCTGATCGCGATGCACGATTCCATCGACTGGCCGGTCGCGTTCCTGGGCGCGATCAAGGCCGGCATCGTGCCGATCGCCGTCAACACGCTGCTGACGCCGAAGGACTACGAGTACATGCTGTCCGACAGCCGCGCCAAGGCGCTGCTAGTGTCGCCTGCGCTGAAGCCTCAGTTCGAGCCGTTCCTGCCGAAGCTGCCGTTCCTCAAGCATGTGCTGATGCCGCCCTTCGACCTTTCGAAAAGCAGCCCGGTCCTGAAGGCCGCGCCCACGACGCGCGACGATCCCTGTTTCTGGCTCTACTCCTCCGGCTCGACCGGCATGCCGAAGGGCACGGTGCACGTGCACGCGAGCATGCGGATTACGGCGGAACTGTATGCCGACGGGGTGCTCGGGCTCAAGGAATCGGACGTGGTGTTTTCCGCCGCGAAATTCTTTTTTGCCTACGGCCTGGGCAATTCGTTGTCGTTTCCGCTCATGACCGGCGCTACCACAGTGCTGATGGCCGAGCGGCCGACGCCCGACGCGGTGTTCAAGCGGCTGACGGAAAGGAAGCCGACGCTTTTCTACGGCGTGCCGACGCTCTATGCCGGAATGCTTGCTTCTGCGTCGTTTCCCTTGAAAAAAGACTTGAGTTTGAAAACCTGTGTTTCTGCGGGTGAAGCGCTCCCTCCGCAGATTGCGAAGAGCTTCAAGGAAAAGACCGGCGTCGAGATCCTCGACGGCATCGGCTCCACTGAAATGCTGCACATTTTCCTGTCCAACCGCCCCGGCGACCTGCGCTATGGCACCACCGGCAAGGCCGTGCCGGGCTACGAGCTGAAGCTCGTGGACGAGCAGGGCAACGAGGTGAAGCAGGGCGAACTGGGCGAACTGCTGATCAAGGGCCCGACCGCCGCCAACCTCTACTGGAACAACCGCGCCAAGAGCCGGAGCACGTTCGTCGGCGAATGGACTCGCAGCGGCGACAAGTACAGCCAGGACGCCGACGGCTTCTACGCCTACGGCGGCCGCACCGACGACATGCT
>DATJYN010000147.1:0-13085 GCA_035499575.1 Burkholderiales bacterium
GGGAGTGGAGTTGGGAACGAAAGGGCCGCTCGGGAAACCGCAGCGGCCCTTTCTGTTTTTGGGGATTACACTTCGTACCGCAGGGCCGGTAGCTCAGCTGGTCAGAGCAGGGGACTCATAATCCCTTGGTCGTTGGTTCGAATCCAACCCGGCCCACCATCCGCTAGTCCTTGGTTTCGTTCTCGCCGCGCTCCGAATTTTTCTGCGCCTGCTGCGTGGCCGCCTCGATCTTCTGCTTGGCAATGTCCAGGTTCTTCTTCGCCGCTTCCGCTTCGCGGCGCTTCATCTCGGCAACGGTGGCCGCGGTGGTGGCGGTCTCGACGCCGCAGGCGGCGAGGAGGGTGGCAAGGGCGACAGCAGCGAAGAGCGTTTTCATCGGTACCCCCGGCAAATATATGTGCTGAATGCCAAGCATAACCCCTCACTTCGGACTGCGGGATAAGGCCTTGCATTGACGCGCAAAAATCGGCGGCGCATCCTTTTTTTCGAGGGAGGGGTCTAGTCTTTGCAGCCGGACACGCCGATCGACGCAGCCGATCTGCTCTGGGCGCTCGCGAGCCTGTGCGGGATGCAGCGCATGCCGTTCGACGCGCGCCTGGCGCTGCTGCAGTGCCCGCCGCCCGTCACCATGGCGGCGCTGTTCCATGCCGCGTCGGCGCTGGGACTGCGCGTGTCCGAGCAAACGGTTCCGGCACGCGACCTTCGCCATGCGGTACTTCCCGTTCTTGCGGTGCGCCGCGAGGGCGCCGGCGCGAAGCTCGCGATGGTGCTCTCGGCGGACTCCCGGACAGTGCTCGTCGCAGAGCGCGACGCCAAGCCGCGCGACATGCCGCTGGGGGATTTTGCGTTGCAATTCGAGACCGGCGTGCTCGCCGCGGTACCCAGGGAGGCCGACGGGAGCGACCCCGCGCTGACCGACCGGCCGTTCGGCCTGCGCTGGTTCATTCCGGAGCTGATGCGCCACAAGGCGGTCTGGCGGGAGGTGCTGGCGGCCTCGCTGGTGCTGCAACTGGTTGCGCTGGCGGTGCCGCTCTGCACCCAGGTCGTCATCGACAAGGTCGTAGTGCACCACTCGACCAGCACGCTGGCCGTGATCCTGTCGGCGCTCGCGCTGTTCGTGGCATTCGGCGCCGCGCTCAGCTATACCCGCCAGTACCTGATGCTGCATACCGGCAACCGCATCGACGCGGTGCTCGGCATGCGCGCCTTCGAGCACCTGCTGCGGTTGCCGCCGCGCTATTTCGAGACGCGGCCCACCGGCACGCTGGTCGCACGCCTGCACGGCGTCGAGACGATCCGCGAATTCGTTACCGGCGCGGCAGCGAGCCTGCTGCTCGACGCGCCGTTCCTGTTCGTATTCCTCGCGGTGATGCTCTGGTACAGCGTACCGCTCACGCTCGTCGCGGTGGCGCTGATCGGCGTGCTCGCCGCGGCCAGCCTGGCGGTGACGCCGCTGCTGCGCCGCCGGATCAACGAGCAGTTCCTGCTCGGCGCACGCAACCAGGCATTCGTCACCGAGCACGTGGCGGCCATGGAAACGGTGAAGGCGCTGCAAATGGAGCCGCAGGTCGCGGCGCGCTTCGGCCGCAACCTGGCCGACTACCTGCGCGCCAGCTTCGCGACGCGGCAATTGTCGAACGCCTACGGGGTGCTGGCCGGAGCGCTGGAACAGACGCTGTCGGTGGCGATCCTCGGCGTCGGCGCCTGGATGGTGATGACGCTGGAGGCGTTCACCATCGGCATGCTGGTCGCCTTCCAGATGTTCGCCGGGCGGCTGGCGCAGCCGGCGCTGCGCCTGGCGGGCCTCTGGCAGGAGTCCCAGCAGGCGGCGATCGCGGTGCAGCGCCTTGGCGACCTGATGGATGCGCCGGCGGAAATCTATGCCATGAACCCGGGGCGGGGGCGCGAGGGCGTCGGGCGCATTGAGATCGACAGGGTCACGTTCCGCTACCGCGAGGATCAGGCGCCGGTCTACGAGGATTTCAGCCTGACCATCGAAGCGGGCGCCTGCGTCGCCCTGACCGGACCCTCGGGCAGCGGCAAGAGCACGCTCGCCAAGCTGCTGATGGGTTTCCACATGCCTGCCGCGGGAGCCGTACGCATCGACGGGCGCGACACCCGCCAGCTCGCCGCCAACGAATTGCGCCTCAATTTCGGCGTGGTGCCGCAGGAGACGCGCCTGTTCGCCGGTTCGCTGTTCGACAACCTGGTGGCGGGTCAGCCGCATGCGAGCATCGCCGAGGTGGCCGCGGCCTGCCGCGAGGCGGAGATCCACGATTTCATCGAGGGTCTGCCGCAGGGCTACCGCACGCCGGTCGGCGAGAACGGCGTCGGACTCTCGGGCGGGCAGAAGCAGCGCATCGCGATTGCGCGCGCACTACTGCGGCGGCCGCGCATCCTGATCTTCGACGAGGCCACGGCGAGCCTCGACCGCGATACCGCCGAAGCGTTCGCGCGCACCGTGAGCCGACTGCGCGGCAGCGCCACGGTGCTGTTCATCGCGCACCACATCCCGGAAGGTCTCGCAACGGATACCGTGGCGTTCATCGAGCCCCGCAAGCGTGGCTCGGCGCGGATCGACCTTCACCAGCAGAGGTCCGGTACATGAAGCTCCCCATGCGCGGCGGCAATCCGCCTGATGCCGGGACACTGGCCCCGGCACGGCGCTCGGAATTCCTGCCGGCGATCCTGCAGTTGCAGGAGAACGCGCCCTCGCCGCTGCCGCGCGCGGTGCTCTGGACCGTGCTCGCGCTGGTTGCCGCGTTGGCGACTTGGGCGAGCATCGGCAAGCTCGACGTGGTTGCCGTTGCTGAAGGCCGCCTGGTGCCCAAATCGCAGCTGCGCATCGTGCAGCCCGCCGAGGGCGGCGTGATGCGCGAACTGCTGGTGAAGGAGGGCGAGCGTGTGCACGCAGGCCAGGTGCTCGCGCGCATGGACGTGCGTTCGGCAGAGGCCGATGCGGCGACGGCGCGTAATGAGATCGCGCTGCGCCGCCTGCAGTTGAGGCGCATCGACGCCGAACTGGGCGGCGAGAGGCTGGCAGCGCTGCCGGAAGACCCGCCCCGGCTGTACGCGCAGGTCGAGGCGCAGCGCGAAGCGCGCATGCATGCGCAGGAAACGAGCCTTGCCGAGCAGCGCGCCGTCGTTGCCCGCGCGAAACGCGAAATGCAGGCAGCAATCGAAACGCAGGCGAAGCTGGCCGGCGCGCTGCCGCTGCTGGTTGAGCAAGAACGTGCGTTTGCCCAGCTCGGCCGCGACGGTTACGCCGGCAAGCTCATGGTGGCGCAGCGCAGCCGCGAGCGGCAGGACGCCGAGCAGGACCTGCGGGCGCAGGAGCACCGCGTGGAAGGCGCGCGCGCCGTGATCGACCAGGGCGAGCGCCGCATCGCGCAAATCAGCGCCGGCTACCGCGCGCAGCTGCAGGGTGAACGCGTGGAAGCGGAGACGCAGCTCGCGCGGCTGGAGCAGGAGCTGGAGAAGCTCGCGCACCGCCAGCGGCTGGCTGAGCTGCGCGCGCCGGCCGACGGCGTGGTCAAGGACCTGGCGACGCAAACGCCGGGCGCGGTGCTTGCACCCGGGACGGTGCTGATGACGCTGGTGCCGGAGGGTGAAGCGCTGGTGGCCGAGGTCTGGCTCGCGAACCAGGACGCCGGCTTTGTCACCAGCGGACAGAGCGCGAAGCTGAAGCTGGCGAGCTTTCCGTTCCAGCGCTACGGCATGATCGACGCGAGGGTGGCGCGCGTTTCGGCGGATTCTACCGAGCGCAGCGGCGACCCGGCAAAAGCGCCCGGCGGCGCCGACGGGACGCGCGTGAGCGCGTATGCCTACCGCGCGCACCTCGAGCCGCTGACGCAGGAGTTGCGCCTGGGCGAAGCGCGCCATGCGCTGCTGCCGGGCATGCAACTCACCGCGGAAATCAAGCTGGCCGAGCGCACGGTGCTCGAGTACCTGCTCTCGCCCGTGCAGAAGATTGCCGCTGAAGCCGGCAGGGAGCGCTAGGCAGCCCGGCTTGCCTTGCGGTCGAGCAGCTTGGCGAAGTTGTCCAGCGACAGCAGGTGCGCGTAGATGCGCGACAGGACGCCCTTCTTCACCAGGTTCTTCAGCTGGGCCGCATTCAGGTGTTCGATCTTCGCCTCGGCGACGCGGTGCATGCCGGTCATCGCGAGCGGCCCGCCGCCCTTGTTCAGCTTGGCCTGCACGGTGAAGGGCTCGAGCAGGTTGTAATCGGCGAGGATGCCGCACATCTCGCGGCTGCGCTCGAGGTCGGCCTCGTATTCGACGAGCAGGCGTTCGATTTCCTTCCATTTTTCGGACGGCTGGCCCTTCGCGTCGAACAAGGCTTCGCCCGCAGCTTCGTCGATGTGCGATTTCTCGACGCAGATCAGGCGGTTCTTCTGCTCGACCTTGTCCAGCGTGACCCTCGCCATGCAGAACGGGTAGCGCCGCGCGTAGGCCGGCACGTAGACGCCGCTCGCCCAGGCGCCGCCGCTGTTGTAGAGGTTCTCGCCCGCGCTCATGCCGAGCACCGCCGACGGCCCGTAGACCTGGCTGCCGGGCACCGAGGTGAAGACGATCGGGTATTCGCGCGCCACGACGCCGAATTCGGTGTAGCTGATCGGGATTGAATTCAGGCCGCTCGCGAACTGGGCCACCTCGCCCGGACGCAGCAGGCGGATTTTCTGGGCCCGGTTGAGAGGGACGATCTCGGTGAAGCCGAACGGCGGCGATATCTGCATGGCGCGGATGATAGCCGATGGCCTGTGCGGGGCGGCATTTCTCCGGTAGAATCCGCGCCCTCCGTGGGGACGTAGCTCAGCTGGGAGAGCGTCGCGTTCGCAATGCGAAGGTCGAGGGTTCGATCCCCTTCGTCTCCACCAATCCCTTCCATTTCAACCCGTCAGTTGCCGGCGCGCTTCTCGATCCGCCGCGCGAACACGGTCATTTCCTTTTCCGCCTGCTTGTCGCCCTTCTTCCGTGCGGCGGCGATGCCGTCGCGGTAGGCGGCGAGTGCATCGTCGGCGCGACCCGCGGATTCGAGCGCCTTGCCGAGCGCGCGCCAGGCGGCGGAATAGCCCGGGTCTTTCGCGACGGCGTCGCGGAAAAAGCTGACGGCCTTCTCGGCGTCACCGGCCTTCACGTATTCCAGCCCCAGGGAAAAGCGCAGCAGGGCTCCATCGCGCGGCGTGCCGAGCAGCTTCTCCAGTCGAGCGATGGCGGGCGCGGTCATTGGGCTAAGATACTCCTTGCATGAAGGCTTCCATCAATACGGGCGCCGCGCCCGCCGCGATCGGCACGTACTCGCAGGCAGTGCGTGCGGGCGACACGGTCTATGTGTCCGGCCAGATCGGCTTCGAGCCCGAGACCATGCAGCTCGTGGAAGGCATCGACGCGCAGATCCACCGCGTGTTCAAGAACCTCGCCGCGATCGCGCAGGCCGCGGGCCTCGGCCTGGACCGCGCAGTGCGCATGACGGTCTATCTCACCGACCTCGGCCACTTTGCCAGGGTGAACGAGATCATGGCGCAATATGTCGGCAAGCCTTATCCGTCGCGCGCGGCGATCGGGGTCGCGAGCCTGCCGCGCGGCGCGCTGGTGGAGATCGACTGCATCCTGTACGCGGGCTGACGGCCGGGCGCGCCCGTTGATGCGCGATCCGGCCCCTGCGCTCGCCAAGCTGCTCGCCAGGATCGGCCTGCGCACGCCGCAGGACCTGGTCCTGCACCTGCCGCACCGCTACGAGGACGAGACGCACCTGACGTCGCCCGAAGCGGCGTCCCCGGGAACGCCAGTGCTGGTGGAAGCGCTGGTGCAGCGCGCGGATGTGGCGTACCGGCCGCGCCGCCAACTGGTGGTTCACGCAGAAGGCCTGGTGCTGCGGTTCCTCAACTTCTACGGCAGCCAACTGAAGCAGTTCAAGCGAGCTGCCGATGAGGGCCAGCTGGTACGCGCTTACGGCGAAGTCCGCCCGGGATTCTTCGGCGCGGAGATGGTGCACCCTCGCTATCGGATCGTCGCGCCGGGCGAGCCGCTGCCGCTCTCGCTGACGCCGATCTACGCGACCACGGCAGGCCTGTCGCAGTTCCAGCTGCGCAAGCTGGTGCTTGCGGCGCTGCAGGAGGTGGAACTCGACGACACGCTACCCGCGCCGCTGCGCAGGCGATACGGCCTCGCGGAACTCGCCCCGAGTGTGCGCTCGCTGCACCTGCCGGCACCGGACGCGCCGGTTGCCGAGCTCATGGAGCGCGGCGGGCCGGCCTGGCAGCGCGTCAAGTTCGATGAACTGCTCGCGCAACAGCTTTCGATGCGCATGGCCTATCGGGCGCGCCGTGCCCGGGACGCAATCGCACTGCCGTCGAACGGGCTGCTATTGAAGCGTTTCCTCGGCAAGCTGCCGTTCAGGCTCACGCGCGCTCAACGGCGCGCGATGGCGGAAATTCTTGGCGACCTCGCGCAACCGCATCCGATGCAGCGCTTGCTCCAGGGCGACGTTGGCAGCGGCAAGACCATCGTCGCGGCGATCGCCTGCCTGGCCGCGATCGACGCCGGTTGCCAGGCGGCAGTGATGGCGCCCACGGAAATCCTCGCCGAGCAGCACCTGCGCAAGTTCGGCGAATGGCTCGCGCCCCTCGGCGTGCCGATCGCCTGGCTGCACGGCGGACTGTCGACTGCGGAGAAGAACGCCGTGGTCAGCAGGCTGAAGGAGCCGAAGCCGACGGTCGCCATCGGCACCCACGCCCTGTTCCAGAAGAACGTCGGCTTCGCGCGCCTCGCGCTCGCGGTGGTGGACGAGCAGCACCGCTTCGGCGTGCAGCAGCGACTCGCATTGCGCAAGAAGGCGGAATCCCGGCTCGCGCCCCACCAGCTGATGATGAGCGCGACACCGATCCCGCGCACGCTGTCGATGACGGTTTACGCCGACCTGGATGTGTCGACGATCGACGAATTGCCGCCCGGGCGCCGCGCAGTCGTGACGAAACTCTTCTCGAGCAAACGTCGCACGGAAGTGCTGGCGCGTATCCGTGCCGCCTGCGCCGAAGGACAGCAGGCCTACTGGGTGTGCCCTGTGATCGAAGAATCCAAGGACGGCGACTTGCAGACTGCGATCGATACCTCCGAAACGCTACGCAGCGAATTGAAGGGCTTGCGCGTGGGCCTGTTGCACGGCCGCCTGCCGGCGGATGAGAAAGCTGCCACGATGAAGCAGTTCGAAAAAGGAAAACTCAATCTGCTCGTCGCAACCACTGTCATCGAAGTGGGCGTGGACGTACCGAACGCTTCCCTCATGGTGATCGAGCATGCCGAGCGCTTCGGTCTCGCGCAACTGCACCAGCTGCGCGGACGGATTGGCCGGGGCGAAAGAGAGAGCGTGTGCATCCTCCTGTATGCTTCCCCGCTCTCGCCGTCGGCACGGGAACGCCTCAAGGTGATTTTCGAAAGCAGGGACGGCTTCGAGATCGCGCGCGCCGATCTCAGGCTGCGCGGTCCGGGCGAGTACCTGGGCGAACGCCAGAGCGGCATGCCGCTGCTGCGCTACGCGGACCTGGAGAAGGACGAGCCCCTGGCGCAGCAGGCGCGCGAGGCTGCCGAAGCCTTGCTCACCCAGGACGAGCCGGCGGCGCGCCGGCATGTGGATCGCTGGCTGGCTTCGCGCGCTGAATATCTGCGCGCCTGATATTCTCCTTTCCCGCCCGCCATGGACCTCGCCTTCGCCCTTAAGCGCATCGACGCCTACGAGCGCCTGATCCGCCTCGACAAGCCGATCGGCATACTGCTGCTGCTGTGGCCGACGCTGTGGGCCGTCATGATCGCGTCGCAGGGGCGGTTGCGGATCGAGGTGCTGATCGTCTTCCTGATGGGCACGATTCTGATGCGATCGGCCGGCTGCGCGCTAAACGACTGGGCCGACCGGGATTTCGACGGCAAGGTCGCGCGTACGCGCGACCGGCCGCTGGCAACGGGCGAAATCAGGCCAAGGGAAGCGCTTGCCGTGGGCGCCGTATTCGCGGCCTCCGCGTTCGGGTTCGTGTTGTTCCTGAACAAGTTCGCGATCCTGCTGTCGGTCGTCGCGCTCGCCATCGCCGGCCTCTACCCCTTCGCCAAGCGTGTCTTCCCGCTGCCGCAGGTCGTCCTCGGCATTGCTTTTGCGTTCGGCGTCCCGATGGCCTTTGCGGCGATCCGCAACGAGCTGCCCTGGGAGTGCTGGGCGCTGTTCGCGGCGGCCGTATGCTACGGCTTCGCCTATGACACCGAATACGCGATGGTCGACCGCGACGACGACCTGAAGATCGGCATCCGCACTTCTGCGATCACACTGGGGCGCTTCGATGTGGCAGCGGTGATGGCGAGCTACTTGCTGATGGTCGCCCTGCTGGCGTGGACCGGCGACGCGCTGCATCTGCGCTGGCCATTCCACCTCGGCCTCGCGCTCGCTGCGGCGATGATGGTCTACCACTACATGCTGATCCGCGGTCGCTCGCGCGAAGGCTGCCTGCGCGCGTTCAAGCACAACAACTGGGTTGGCCTCGCCGTCTTTGCCGGTACCGCCGCGTCATTCGTCCAATGAGCCAGCCCCTCGCGGAGTTCGAGTTCGCTTCCGGCGCACAGCGCGGCTCGCGCCTGACGCTGTTTGCCAACCGTCTGGTGCTGCACGGCGGCGACGCGATGGAAACCGTACCGCTTGCGCAGCTCGCCTCGGTGCGCGTGGCTTTCGAGCGCGATGTGCGCAAGTTGAACTGGGCGATCGTCCTGCTGGTGGCGGCGCTCGTTCTGGCGATGCTGTCCGGGCCGCTGCAGACCGGGGCCGCCGAGCTGGTCGCGGGCGTGAAGGAACAGGCCGGACGCGAATCCCTTGACGCTGTGCTGATCTCCTCGTTCTCGGCGCTGGGCGCGCTCGCGCGGCTATTTACGCCGATGGCGGCGGCGCTGACGGCACTGGCGGCTGCGCTGCTGGTGCTTTTCTGGCTCGGGCGGACCACGCTGGCCCTAAGCTTCGCGGCGACGGAGCGGGAATACTCCGTGCGCGGCCGCAATCAGCTGCTGTTCCAGTTCACCGAGACGGTGGCTGAGCAGCTGGCGGCTCCGCCGGCCGGTCGCGGCGCTTAGGCGTGCATTACACGGACCTGCGCGATTTCATCGCCCAGCTCGAGCGCCAGGGCGAACTGAAGCGCGTTGCCGCGGAAATCTCGCCGCGCCTGGAAATGACCGAAATCTGCGACCGCGTCCTGCGCCAAGGCGGCCCCGCGCTCCTGTTCGAGCGCCCTGCCGGGCATGCGATGCCGGTGCTGGGAAACCTTTTCGGCACCGTGAAGCGCATATGCCTGGCGATGGGCGTGGAAGACACGCTGGCGTTGCGCGAACTTGGAAAACTTCTCGCCTACCTGCGGGAACCCGATCCGCCCAGGGGATTGCGCGATGCCTGGGAGAAGCTGCCGCTGCTCAAGCAAGTGCTCAACATGCAGCCGAAGGAGTTGTCCTCGGGCCCCTGTCAGGAGGTGGTCTGGGAAGGCAAGGACGTGGATCTCGCGCGCCTGCCGGTGCAGACCTGCTGGCCCGCCGATGCCGGCCCGCTCATCACCTGGGGCCTGACCGTCACGCGGGGGCCGCACAAGGCGCGCCAGAACCTGGGCATTTACCGCCAGCAGGTGATCGCGCCCAATCGCGTCATCATGCGCTGGCTCGCGCATCGCGGCGGCGCGCTCGATTTCCGCGACCACGGCCTGGCGCATCCGGGCGAACCGTTTCCAGTCGCGGTGGCGCTGGGCGCGGATCCGGCGACCATCCTCGGCGCGGTGACGCCGGTGCCCGATGCGCTCGGCGAGTACCAGTTCGCGGGACTGCTGCGCGGCGCGCGCACCGAGCTGGTCAACTGCCTGGGCAGCGCGCTGCAGGTGCCGGCCGCCGCGGAGATCGTGCTTGAAGGAGTGATCCATCCGGACGACGTTGCGCTGGAGGGCCCGCACGGCGACCACACGGGTTACTACAACGAAGCCGAAAAATTCCCGGTGCTCACGGTGGAGCGCATCACCCTGCGCCGCGCGCCGATCTATCACAGCACCTACACCGGCAAGCCGCCGGACGAGCCCGCGATGCTGGGCGTCGCGCTCAACGAACTCTTCGTGCCGCTGATACAAAAGCAATTCCCGGAAATCGCCGATTTCTACCTGCCGCCCGAGGGCTGCTCCTACCGCATGGCGGTGGTGAGCATGAAAAAGCAGTATCCCGGCCACGCCAAGCGCGTGATGTTCGGCGTCTGGAGCTACCTGCGCCAGTTCATGTACACCAAGTTCATCGTCGTCGTGGACGACGACATCGACGCGCGCGACTGGAAGGACGTGGTCTGGGCGGTCACCACGCGCGTCGATCCGGCGCGCGATACGCTGATCGCCGACAACACGCCGATCGACTACCTGGATTTCGCCAGCCCAGTGGCGGGTCTGGGCTCGAAAATGGGCATCGACGCCACCCACAAATGGCCCGGTGAAACCTCGCGTACCTGGGGCCGGCCGATCGCGATGGACGCGGAAGTAAAGCGCCGCATCGATGCGCTCTGGAAGGAACTGAAGCTCTAACGTTCGTAGACCCAGCGCAGCAGCGCATCCATTGCCGCCTGGGATTCCGGGGCATTGGGATGATTGACCAGCATTACGACCACCTCGCGCCGGCCTCTGCGGTCCAGCACGTAGCCGGCAATCGCGCGCGCGTCGTTCAGCAACCCGGTCTTGATGTGCGCCTGGCCGGTCATGTCGTCGTCCTTCAGCCGGCGGCGCATGGTGCCGTCCAGCCCGACGATCGGCAAAGAGGAAATATATTCGGGCATCACCGAGCTACGCCACGCCGACTGGAGCAAGGCCGCAAGCGTCGCCGCGCTTATCCTCTCGGTGCGCGACAGTCCGACGCCGTTCTCCAGGACCAGTTCCGGCGCGGCCAGGCCCTTGGCGGCGAGCCAGCCGCGCAGGGCGACGCTCGCCTTCTGCAGGTTGCCCGGGATTCCGCCCGCCTCCGCACCCAGCGTCAGGAACAGGTGCCGCCCCATGATGTTGTTGGAGAACTTGTTGGTGTCGCGCACGATCTCCGCGAGCAGCGGCGAATCGTGGCTGTGAAAAAGGCGCGCGCCGGCGGGTACCGGCCCTTCGCGCACGCCGCCGGTCCAGCTGCCGCCCAGTTCCGCCCATAGTTGCCGGAAGATGCCGGCGACCTGGTCGTTGGGCTCGAGCAAGGCCACGTTCAGGTCCTTCTCGCCGCAGCTTGCCGGGTACACGCCGGCGTAGGCCACGCGCTGGCGCGCCGGCTCGAACTCGGGCTTGAGCAGCTCCCTGAACGCGCGGCCCTCCGGACAGGGGCCGTCGGTCAGGCGCAAAGTGTTTACCAGCTCGAGCGCCGGCGGTCGCGGGTCGACGTAAATGCGCACCGCGCCGTGCTCCGGATCCGGGATGAAGGTAAAGCGCAGCGACCTGAAATTGACCAGCAGCGCGTCGGGCAGGACGTTGTAAGGGCGGAAAGGATCGCCGTCGAAGCGGCCAGGATCGCCGCCGACGCCTTCGAAATAGCCGCGGTCGAGCACCAGGTCGCCGCGGATCTCGCGCAATCCCTTGCCGCGCAGCGCGCGCAGCATGATCCAGAAGGATTCGAGGTCGAGCCTGGGATCGCCGCCGCCCTTGAAGACCAGGTCGCCCTCGAGCACGCCGTCTCGCAGGCTGCCCGTCACCCAGGCCTCTGTCTTCCAGCGGTAGGCGGGACCGAGCTTTTCGAGCGCAGCGTAGGTCGTCACCAGCTTCATCACCGACGCCGGATTCATCGGTGCCGCCGCGTTGACGCGCAGCGTCTCGCGGAAGACGCCGACCTCCTGCACCACTACCGCGACATTGGCGACCGGGATCCTCGCCGAGGCGAGCGCCTGCGCGACCGTTGGCGGCAGGACGTTTTGCGCGCCGGCGACAAACGCGATCGCGCTCAGCAGGAGGAGGAGGAATACGCGCGGGGCCATGGCTGGAAGGATTCTAGAGAACACTTGAATTGGCGCGACCTTGCCCCTATACTTAGCACTCGCCAAGGCTGAGTGCTAACAGAGGGTTCGGGCGCGCGGCCGGGCACCGACATCGATTATTTTGTAAGCCGTTGTAAATACTAACGAATTATATTGGAGACCCGTATGAAGATCCGTCCATTGCATGACCGAGTGATCGTCAAGCGCATCGATGAAGAGCGCAAATCCGCCGGCGGCATCGTGATTCCCGATACCGCGGCTGAAAAACCCGACCAGGGCGAAATCGTCGCTGTCGGCAAGGGCAAGAAGGACGAGAGCGGCAAGTTGATCGCGCTCGACGTCAAGCCGGGCGACAAGGTGCTGTTCGGAAAATATTCCGGCCAGACCGTGAAGGTGAAGGGCGATGAACTCCTCGTCATGCGCGAGGAAGACATCATGGGCGTGATCGAAGGCCATTGATCCGTCGCCGCTGACTCATACGAACAAGCACACAGGAGAGATTTAAATGCCAGCCAAAGAGGTACGTTTCCACGAAGGCGCGCGCGTCAAGATGGTCCACGGACTGAACATCCTGGCCGACGCCGTGAAAGTCACACTCGGCCCCAAGGGCCGCAACGTGGTGCTCGAGCGCTCGTTCGGCGCCCCCACCGTCACCAAGGACGGCGTCTCGGTCGCCAAGGAAATCGAGCTGAAGGACAAGTTCGAGAACATGGGCGCGCAGATGGTGAAGGAAGTCGCGTCCAACACCTCCGACGAGGCTGGCGACGGCACCACCACCGCCACCGTTCTCGCGCAGGCGATCATCCGCGAAGGCCTGAAGGCCGTTTCCTCGGGCCGCAACCCGATGGACGTGAAGCGTGGCATCGACAAGGCCGTGGCGGCCTGCGTCGAGGAGCTGAAGAAGCTCTCCAAGCCCTGCAAGGACTCCAAGAACATCGCCCAGGTCGGCACGATCTCCGCCAACAGCGACGAGTCGATCGGCAAGACCATCGCGGATGCGATGGAGAAGGTCGGCAAGGAAGGCGTGATCACTGTCGAGGAAGGCTCGGGCCTGGACAATGAGCTGGAAGTGGTCGAGGGCATGCAGTTCGACCGCGGCTAT
>DATJYN010000148.1:0-3222 GCA_035499575.1 Burkholderiales bacterium
TCGTCTTGTTCGACTTCACTCATGTCCGTGCCCCCTGAAAATGCGAAGGCGCAACCCTCTGCCGAATGTTCCGGGCTGCGCCTTGGCTCCACCGCCTTGCAGCGGTTTACTGTGTTCGTCTGCTTCGTTCAATTCTTTTTGTTTCCCCTGTCTGCGCGCATTTCATCGACGGCCGCATCGATCAATCTGCGCGCGATGGAGATTCTGCTCGGAAGTTTTGGCAATTGCAATACTTTGAACCACTTGGCGTCCTCGATTTCCCCGGCTTGCGGACGAATTTCTCCGGACGACCAGTCGCAGAAGAAAGCAATCATCAGCGAATTTGGAAACGGCCAGGGCTGGCTGGCGAAGTAGCGGATACGCGACACTTTCACGCCGACTTCTTCCTCCACTTCGCGCGCCAGGCACTGCTCCAGCGTCTCGCCGGGCTCGACGAAACCTGCCAGCGCGCTGTACATGCCGGGCGGGAAGTGCGGGCTGCGCCCGAGGAGGATCTCGCCTTCGCGGCGCACCAGCGCCATCACCGCCGGGGAGATCCTCGGATAGGCGGCGAGCTTGCAGGCCGGGCAGATGCGGGCACGTTCCTCGGCTTTCGCCTCTGTAGGCGTGCCGCAGCGGCCGCAGTAGCCGTGGTTGCGGTCCCAGTCGAGCAGCTGGATGGCGCGGCCGGCGAGCGCGAAATGCGCGTCCTCGAGCACGCTGAAGAGCGTGCGCAGGCCTTCCCAGGCGAGGCCGGCCGCGGGCGGCGGCGGGGCGTCGGGGGGCGCCTCGGCGGCCCAGCAGTCGTTGCCGGCGAGACGCCCTAGATATAGTGTCCGGGCAGCTCCAAACCACAACCCGTTGTTGCTTTTTAGCAACGGCAGGCGCGCCCAGGACGGCCGCGCGGGCACCCGCAAATCGCCCGAAGGGTGCGGGCTGGGCGGTCCGAGCTCGACCAGGAGGCGGTCGCCCTTGAACACGAACCAGTGCGGCGCGGCGCTTCCCGCGGGAGCACCGGCGGCGCCTTCGAAGCCTTGCGGGCTGGTAAACGGCATTTCGATCACGCGACGATTATAGGAAAGCCGTTCGCTATAATTCGTCCCCGCTCCGAATAAGTTTTCCGATGATTTCCCCTGCACCCGAAGGCGAGATGGCCAATGCGCTGCGCGCCCTCGCGATGGACGCGGTGCAGGCGGCGAACTCCGGTCATCCCGGCATGCCGATGGGCATGGCCGAGATCGCGGTGGCGCTGTGGCACCGCAACCTGTCGCACAACCCCGCCAATCCCGCCTGGCCGAACCGCGATCGCTTCGTGCTCTCCAACGGGCACGGCTCCATGCTGCTGTATTCGCTTTTGCACCTGACCGGCTACGACCTGCCGATGGCGGAGCTGAAGCGCTTCCGCCAGCTCGGCTCGAAGACGCCGGGGCATCCAGAACACGGCCTCGCGCCCGGCATCGAGACCACCACCGGGCCGCTGGGCCAGGGGATCTCGAACGCGGTCGGCATGGCGATCGCGGAACGCGCGCTGGCGGCAGAGTTCAACCGCCCCGGTTTTGAGCTGGTGGATCACTTCACCTACGCCTTCCTCGGTGATGGCTGCATGATGGAAGGCGTCTCGCATGAATCCTGCGCGCTCGCCGGCACGCTCGGCCTGGGCAAGCTGATCGCGGTCTACGACGACAACGGCATCTCGATCGATTCCGACAAGGGCAGCATCAAGCAGTGGTACACCGACGACGTGCGGCGCCGTTTCGAGTCCTACGGCTGGCAGGTGATTGCCAACGTCGACGGTCACGACGTCGAAGCGGTCGACCGGGCGTTGCGCAAGGCGAAGCGCGGGTCCAGGAACGGCGCCGGCCGGCCGACGCTGATTTGCGCGAAGACGGTGATCGGCAAGGGCGCGCCGACCAAGGCCAACACGGGCAGCGCGCATGGCGCGCCGCTGGGCGACAAGGAAGTCGCGGCCGCGCGCGAGGCGATCGGCTGGCGATACCCGCCTTTCGAGATTCCTGAAAACGTACGCGCCGGCTGGGATGCGAAGGAAAAGGGCAAGCGGGCGGAACGGCGCTGGAAGCGGGTCTTCAACGGCTACGAAAAATCCCATCCCGAACTGGCCAAAGAATTTCTGCGCAGGGTAAAAGGGGATTTGCCTTCGGGCTTCTCATCCCTGATTGAGTCTTTGATAAGGGATGTAAATCTAAAGGCGGAAGCGGTCGCCACCCGCAAGGCGTCCCAGAACGCTCTCGAGGTGCTGGTGCCGGCGCTGCCCGAGCTGCTCGGCGGCTCGGCCGATCTGACCGGATCCAATCTGACGATGGTCAAGGCGTCCAAGGCGATCGGCAGGGAAGGCGGGGGCAACTATCTTTTCTACGGCGTGCGCGAATTCGGCATGGGCGCCGTGATGAACGGCCTCGCGCTGCACGGCGGTTTCATCCCCTACGGCGGCACCTTCCTCGTGTTTTCCGACTACATGAGGAATTCGCTGCGCATGGCGGCGCTGATGGGGTTGCGCGCGATCCACGTCTTCACCCACGATTCGCTCGGCCTGGGCGAGGACGGGCCGACGCATCAGCCGATCGAGCATGCATCCTCGCTGCGGCTGATCCCGAACCTGGACGTCTGGCGGCCCTGCGACGCGGTCGAGACCGCGATCGCCTGGGCGGCCGCGATCGAACGGAAGAACGGCCCGAGTGCGCTGCTGCTCTCGCGCCAGAACCTGCCATTCGTGAAGCGGGACAGGACAGAAGACATCCGGCGCGGCGGCTACGTAATTTCCGATGCGGCGGGCGCGAAGGCGATCCTGATCGCCACCGGCTCGGAAGTGCAGCTTGCGCTGGCGGCGCAGAAGCTGCTCGACTTCCCGGTGCGGGTGGTGTCGATGCCCTCGACCAGCGCGTTCGACCGGCAGGACGAAAATTACCGGGCCGCGGTGCTGCCCCGGGGATTGCCGCGCGTCGCCGTCGAGGCGGGCGTGACGGACTACTGGCGCAAGTACGTGGGCCTCGACGGGGCGGTGGTCGGCATCGACCGCTTCGGCGAATCCGCTCCGGCGCCGGATCTCTTCAAGCACTTCGGCTTCACGCCGGAGAACGTCGTCAAAGCAGTCAGGAGCGTGGCGTCATGACCATCAACGTAGCGATCAATGGTTTTGGCCGCATCGGCCGAAACATCCTGCGGGCCTTCCACGAAAGCCCGGTGAAGCACGACCTGGAATTCGTGGCGATCAACGACCTGGGCGAC
>DATJYN010000149.1:0-2249 GCA_035499575.1 Burkholderiales bacterium
TTTCATCTGGTGCTTGAGGCCTCCCATACCAGACACGATCCCAAGGCGCTCTTGCGGCGCGCCGGTATCGAGCGCAACAGGGTGCCCGCGGCTTCCGAAGTCGTGGCATTGGCGCATGCGCTGAACACAGCGCGCGTCGGCGACAAAGCGGTGCAAATCGCGCTTGACCTGCTCGGCGACGAGCTCAGGGGTGCCTCTGCGGCGCAGTTTGCCGAGTCCGACCAACTGGTGGTGTGTGAAGCGCTGCATCGGCACAACAAACGCGCCCTGGTGCGCCGCTATGCCGAGGCAGCGCTGCAGCGCTGGCCGGCGCGACCGGTGTTCGTCTACCTTAGGGCGTCAGCCGCCTACGGAGCGAATCCCTGGCGCATGCCGCGGCGCGAACTGCTGGCGCTGGATCGGGCGCTCGAAGTCGCTCAGGCCAGCGGCGACCAGCGTACTGTGTTGCGGCTGGACGATCTGCTCGCTGCCGCTACGGGACATATCGGGTTGCCGGGCGAGGATGACGACGATTACCTCGATGGGCTGCCCGGCGATGATGCGGGCGCGGTGCTTGAGATGATGCTGGCCGCGCTCGGCGAGGATGCTTTCCTCGCGATGGTCCGCAAGCAACTGGGCAAGCCTCTGTTCGACGAGATGCGGCGAGACTTCGGGGGCAACAGGAAACAGTTCATTCGCGCTCTGATCGGACTGCTCGCTGACATCGGGCCGCCTCCTGGCCTGGGCGACACAGGAGCGTATGCCGATCCGCAGCCGATCGTGCCTCTTAAGCCGCCACCGCGCCGCAAGCGCCGCACAGCCCCGACCGACATGCAAAAGGACCTGTTCGATGACTGATCCGTACCGCGTGCTTGGTGTTGCCAACACCGCCGACGATGAGGCGATCCGCGCCGCCTATCTTGCCGCAATCCGTGCCTGCCCGCCCGAGCGCGACCGCCTGCACTTCGAACGGGTCCGCGCCGCCTATGAATCCATTGCCACAGAGCGCGACCGGTGGGCTCACGCCTTGTTCGACGTGGCCGCGCCGACAGTGCAGGAAGTGCTCGAGATCGTGAGCGCCGACATGCGCCCAGGTTGCCCCGACGAGCGGCGTCTCTACCGCCTCCTGGGGGGAAAATGAGGCTGCTCGATGTCGAAGAAAAGGAACGCCTCGTCGAAGAGTTTCGCGCGAGCCTGGAGCACTGGGAGGCTGACGACGAGGACTCGAATGAGGGGCCTGGCGAGCCCGTCGACCTGCGCACGCTGCTTGCCGAGATGGCCGTGCTGAAAAACGAAGTGCGCCTGGAGTCGCGCCAGTTCAAGAGTGCGCTGGAGGAGCTGCGCAGTTTCGGCGAGACGCTGCGTGAGCAGAACGAGCGGCTCGCGCGCGATCTCGAACGTGCGCGCGAACAGGCGGCTATGGCCCCGCGCGAGGCCGAGCGCCGCTTGCTGCTGGGCATGCTCGATCTGCGCGACCGGCTGCAGGCCGGCGTGGATGCCGCCGCAGCGCGGCGACCTTCCCTGCTCGCACGCATGGTGCCCGGCGACACGCGCTTCGCGCAAAGCCAGGGCTTGGGCTTGACGCTTACACTGCAGCGGCTCGACGAACTGCTTGCGACCCACCGGGTGCGGCCCATTGATGCGCTCGGCGCGCGGCTCGACCCGCAACACATGCGCGCGGTCGGCGTCGACTCGGCACACGATGCGCCCGAGGGCATCGTACTGCGAGAAGTGCGGCGGGGTTTCCTGCATGGCCAGGAGCTGTTGCGCGCCGCAGAGGTCATCGTGAACAAGAAAGGAATGCAAGCATGAGTGAGGTCATTGTCGGTATCGATCTGGGCACCACCAACTCCGAGATCGCCGTGGTGCGCGACGGACGCGTGGAAGTCATACCGGTGTCCGGTGGCGTACCCATCCTGCCTTCGGTGGTGGGCATCGCCGACGACGGCACGCTGCTCGTTGGCGAAGCGGCGAAGAACCAGTATGTGTTGCACCCGGATCGCACCGTGCGTTCGATCAAACGGCGCATGGGGGAAAGCGCGCGCGTGACGATGGGCACGGCGGACTACGCGCCACAGGAAATCTCAGCGATCATTCTGCGCCAGCTGAAGAGCCTCGCCGAAACGCACCTTGGCCATGCCGTAACGCGAGCCGTGATCACGGTGCCGGCCTTCTTCTCAGACGCGCAACGTCAGGCCACCCGCGAAGCGGGTGAGATTGCCGGTCTGGAAGTCGTGCGCATCATCAACGAGCCAACCGCTGCAGCGCTT
>DATJYN010000150.1:0-33585 GCA_035499575.1 Burkholderiales bacterium
CTCGCGCTGCAGGACGCGGTGCAGAAGCACAACGAGCGCAATCCGGGCAAGGAAATCATCTTCCTGAACTACGCCGCGGTCGACCCGGACATGACCAACAGCAAGTGCACCTACTGGCATTTCCGCCTCGACGCCAATTCCGACATGAAGATGGAGGCGCTGACCACCTACCTCGCCAAGGATCCCAAGGTAAAGAACGTCTATCTGCTGAACCAGAACTACTCGTTCGGCCAGGCGGTGGCGCGCGCAGCCAAGGAATACCTCGCACGCAAGCGGCCTGACATCAAGATCGTCGGCGAGGATCTGCACCCGCTGGCGCAGATCAAGGACTTCGCGCCCTACGTGTCCAAGATCAAGGCTGCGGGCGCCGACACCGTGATCACCGGCAACTGGGGCAGCGACCTCGCGCTGCTGATCAAGGCGGGCAAGGACGCCGGCCTGAACGTCAACTACTACACCTACTACGCCGCCACCACCGGCGTGCCGACCGCGATGGGCGCGGCGGGCGAGGACAAGGTGAAGTACGTCGGCTACTGGAACGCCAACAACGAGAAGTTCGTCGGCGGCGACATCGTCGAGGGCTACCAGAAGAAATTCCACGACGACTACTACACCATGGCGACCTACACCGGCATCGCGATGCTTGCCAAGGCGTTCAAGGAGACCAAGTCGACCGACCCGGTCAAGGTGGCTGCCGCCCTGGAAGGCATCAAGGTGCAGAGCCTGAACGGCGAAGTGGAAATGCGCAAGACCGATCACCAGGCGCTGCAGCCGCTGTATATCGCCAAGTGGGTCAAGGTGAACGGCAAGGACGTCAAGTACGACCAGGAAAAGACCGGCTACGGCTGGAAGACCGAGGCGCTGCTGCCGACCTACATCGCGACGCAGCCGACTTCGTGCCAGATGCAGCGACCCAAGTAACCCGGCGTCAGGGATAAAAAGGGCCGGGCGAAAATCCGGTCCTTTTTTATGGAATTTTTCGTCATCTCGCTGCTGAACGGCGTGTCCTACGGGCTGCTGCTGTTCATGCTCTCCTCGGGTCTGACGCTGATCTTCAGCATGATGGGCGTGCTGAACTTCGCGCACGCCAGCTTCTACATGATCGGCGCCTACGTCGCCTATTCGCTCGGGCTGAAGGTCGGGTTCTTCCCCGCTCTGCTGTTCGCGCCGGTGCTGGTGGGGCTGCTCGGGGCAGTGGTCGAGCGCTACGGCTTGCGCAACGTGCACAAGTACGGCCACGTCCCTGAGTTGCTGTTCACCTTCGGCCTTGCCTACCTGATCGAGGAGTCGGTGAAAGTCGTGTGGGGCCTGCCCGCGGTGCCCTACCGCACGCCGGCGCTGCTTGAAGGGCCGCTGTTCACGCTCTATTCGACCTCCTTTCCGAAACTGCGCGGCTTCATGATGCTGGTTGCGCTGGCGATGCTGCTGTCGGTCTACCTGCTGCTCACGCGCACCCGCATCGGCTTGGTGATCCAGGCGGCGCTCACGCACCCTCACACGGTGGAAGCGCTCGGCCACAACGTGCCGCGCGTGTTCATGCTCGTCTTCGGTGGCGGCTGCGCCCTGGCAGGCCTTGCCGGCGTGATCGGCGGCGTGGCCTTCGTCACCGAGCCCTCGATGGCCGCTTCGGTGGGCCCCATCGTCTTCGTCGTGGCGGTGGTCGGCGGCATGGGCTCGCTCGCGGGCGCCTTCTTGGCCTCGCTGCTGATCGGCATCCTGCAGACCTTCGCCATCGCGCTCGACTGGTCGCTCGGCGGCATTATGGGCGCGATCGGCATCGCGGTGACGCCGGAAACGCCGCTGTACTCGCTGTGGAAGCTGCAGCTGTCGCAGGTCGCGCCGGTGCTGCCCTACCTGCTGCTGGTGCTGATGCTGATCTTCCGGCCCAAGGGCCTGCTCGGCACGCGGGCGGATTGAAGGACTGAGGGCGGATCGCGTGCGCTACCAACCGATCAATCTCGGCCGCTGGCTCATCTGGGGCGCGACCGCCCTGCTGATGGCCGTGTTGCCGCTCATCTTCACGCAGGGCTTCGCGATCACCCTCTTGTCGCAGATGGGCATCGCGATCATCTTCACGCTGTCCTACAACATGCTGCTCGGGCAGAGCGGCATGCTGTCCTTCGGGCACGCCGTGTACTCGGGCCTGGGCGCCTACATCGCGGTGCACGTGCTCAACCTGGCCTCCAAGGGGCAGGTCTGGATGCCGCTCTCGCTGCTGCCGCTGGTGGGAGGGCTCGCCGGCGCGTTCTTCGGCGTGCTGTTCGGCTACGTCACCACCAAGCGCGCGGGCACCACCTTCGCGATGATCACGCTGGGCATCGGCGAACTCGTTTTCTCCTGCTCGCTGATGTTCCCGGAATTCTTCGGCGGCGAAGGCGGCATCACCACCAACCGGGTGTTCGGCCAGCCCTTCCTCGGCCTCACCTTCGGCCCAGGGGTGCAGGTGTACTACCTGATCGCGCTCTGGTGCCTCGCCTCGATGGCCGCGATGTACGCCTGGTCGCACACGCCGCTCGGGCGCATGGCCAACGCGGTGCGCGACAATCCCGAGCGCGCGGAGTTCGTCGGCTATGACACGCACAAAGTGCGCTGGTTCACGCTGATCATCTCGGCTTTCTTCGCCGGCATTGCCGGCGCGCTGGCCTGCATCAACTTCGAGATCGTCACCGCGGAGAACGTCAGCGCGATCCGCTCCGGCGGCGTGCTGTTCGCCGCCTTCATCGGCGGCGTGACCTTTTTCTTCGGCCCGATCATCGGCGCCTGCCTGTTCGTCTACTTCGTGGTCGCGCTGTCGGACCACACCAAGGCCTGGCTGCTGTACCTGGGCCTGTTCTTCATGCTGATGGTGATGTTCGCGCCCGGCGGCATCGCCAGCCTGATCGTGATGCAGCTGCCGGTGATCGCGCGCGGGCGCTTCCGCTCGCTGCTGCCGCACTACGCGCGCACCGGCGCCGCCGGCCTGCTGGTGCTCGCCGCGCTGGTGCTGACCGTGGAGATGACCTACAAGGTCTCGGTCGACAGCGCCAACGGCACTGCCATGACCCTGCTAGGCGTCGATTTCGATGCCGCCGGCACGCTGCCCTGGGCGCTGGCCGGCGTCTTGTGGATCGTCGGCGGCTGGCTGTTCCGCCGCGCGTGGCTACGGCTGTCGCACGCCTGGGGCGAGATCCAGGCTGAGATCGCCGGGGCGCGTGCATGAGCGCCGCCGCCTCGATCACCGCGGCCCTGGAATTGGCCGGCGTGCGCAAATCCTTCGGCAACACCGAGATCATCCGCGGCGTCGATCTCGCGATCCCGCGCGGCGAGCGCCACGCCATCATCGGGCCGAACGGCGCCGGCAAGTCGACGCTGTTCAACCTGATCAGCGGCCGCTTCCCCGCCAGCCGCGGCGCGATCCGCCTGAACGGCGAAGACATCACGCGCCTGAAGCCGTTCCAGATCAATCGCAAGGGCCTGTCGCGCAGCTTCCAGATCACCAACATCTTCCACAACCTGTCGGTGTTCGAGAACCTGCGCTGCGCGGTGCTCTGGTCGCTCGGCTACCGCTACTCGTTCTGGCACCGCCTGGCAGGCCTGGCGGACGCGCGCCAGCGCGCCGACGAAGTGCTCGAGGCGATCGGCCTTGCCAGCCGGCGCGAGCGGCCGGCGGGCCTGTTGACCTACGCAGAGCAGCGCGCGCTCGAGATCGGCATCACGATCGCCGGCGGTGCGGACGTGATCCTGCTGGACGAACCCACGGCCGGCATGAGCCGCTCCGAGACCGACCACGTGGTCGAACTGGTCCGCCGGGTGACAGCGGGCAAGACGCTGGTGATGGTAGAGCACGACATGGGCGTGGTATTCAACCTCGCCGACCGCATCAGCGTGCTGGTCTACGGCGAGGTGCTTGCCACCGGCAAGCCGGAAGAAATCCGCGCCAATGCCGCGGTGCAGGAGGCCTATCTCGGCACCATCCACGAGGACGCAGCGCATGCTTGAGGTCCGCGACCTGCACGCCTACTACGGCAAGAGCCACATCCTGCACGGCGTGCACCTGGACGTGCGCGAGGGCGAAATCGTCTCGATCCTCGGGCGCAACGGCGTCGGCCGCTCGACCACCATCCGTTCGGTGATGGGCCTGGTGGAATGCCGCGGCTCGGTGAAATTCCGCGGTCAGGAAATGATCGGCCGTAAGGCCTACCAGGTCGCGCACCAGGGCCTGGGCTACGTGCCGGAGAACCGCGACATCTTTCCGACGCTGACGGTACGCCAGAACCTGCTGCTCGGCCAGAAGGCGGCCAAGCCCTCGGCGCGCTGGAAGATGGAGGACATGTTCGAGATCTTCCCGCGCCTGAAGGACCGCGCCGACAACGAGGCGGGTGTGCTCTCCGGCGGCGAGCAGCAGATGCTGACGCTGTGCCGCACGCTGATGGGCGACCCGGCGCTGGTAATGATCGACGAGCCTACCGAGGGCCTGGCGCCCAAAATCGTCGATCAGGTGGCCCAGCTCTTCCAGGAAATCAAGAAGCGCGGCATCTCTATCCTGCTGGTGGAACAGAAGCTGGCGATCGCACTCGACATCTCCGAGCGCCTGTACGTGATGGGCCACGGCCGCATCGTCTTCGAGGGCACCCCGCGCGACGTGCGCGAGAACACCGCGATGCGCAAGGAGTGGCTGGAGGTCTAGCCCTCAGGGCATTTGTATTTTTCCGCCGGGGCCGGGGCCCATCGGCGGCATGCCGCCCTGCGGCACGACGATCTGGGAAGCCTGCTGCCGGCGCAGTTCCTGCAGTTCGCGCACCGTGCGCTCGATTGCGGCCTTGGCCGCCGGGCCGAACATCTTCGCCGCCTCTTCCAGCGTCTTCGCTTCGAGCACGAAATTGATCGGCAACGCGCCCATCTGGCTCATCACCTGGGTTTCGCCGATGTAGAGGACTTCGCGGCCCGCGTCGCGCGCGCCCGTGCCGTCTACCGGCGTCATGCGGCGGATCGTGCCGACGCGCCGGTCGGTGAAAACCTCCTCGAGCCAAAGGTCCTGCGGATTCATGTCCGGCTCGATCATGCGTTCGTCTGGTCGGGTTGCCATGCTTGCCTCAATACTTCGGAAAGGGATGCAGGAATTGTCGCATGGACTCAGGTGCCGTACCGCACCGGCGCGTTGAACTGCCTGAACGCGGCGAGCGCGCTGTAGCAGGCGAGCATGGCGGTCTTGGGATTGTCTGGAAACGGCACACTCTCGAACTTCAGGCTGATGCGGCCGGTTTTGCCGCTGATGTGGATGGTGTGGGTGTTGAGCGTCAGCGCGGGGTCGGCCACCACTTTCAGGCGCGTGCGGTCGAAACCGATGCCGGCCATGGACAGCGCCGCGGCGATGTTCACGTTGGCGGGGAAATGCGGCACGCCTTCGCGCGCCGCGCCTTCGAACAGGGTCACCGGGCCGCTCAGGCGGTCGAGATCCACGTTCAGTTTTTCGACGTAGGCAATGCCCTTCCAGGCCGCGGGCGGCTTGGTGACGGCGATCTCCACCGAATCCGCGCCGGCGATGCACACCGCCTTGAGCGCATCCAACCCGCCGATGCCGCCGGAAGGAACGTACAGCAGCGCTCCATGCTTCGCCGCCGCGGTTTCCAGCCGCGTGCGCAAGCTGTCGTCGCAGAGCGCGCCGCCAGACAGGACCATCACGGCGATGCCGCGGTTCAGCAGCAGCTCCGCATGGTCGCGCACGGCGTCGTGCGAAGCGGCCTCGATCACCATCGCCGGCCGCTGGTCCATGAGCGCGTCCAGGCTCGTGACGTAGGGCGTACCGTACTCGGCGGCCAGTGCCTTGCCGCGCGAGGATTCGCTCCTGCCCAGGATCGCCGCCACCTCGGTCTCGCCCATGTCGCCGCGGCGGATGTGCTCGAGAAACAGGCGCGCGATGACGCCGCCGCCGATGATGCCGATTCGCATGAGTGGTTCTCCCGCGAACAGCTTAGCGGACTATTTGAGGTTCTTGAGGTTCATCGCCACCATCGCCAGCTGCGCCGTGATGGCCGGATATTCGGGCTTTTCCTGGATCCAGGTCAGGGCGGCGATGACCTTCGAGCCGATTTCCCCGGACGGCATGGCCTCCACGCCCTCAAGGCCCGCGGCCAGGTCCGCGAGTCCCGCCGCCACGGCCATGACGCGCACTTGCACCAGCCGCTCGACGATGGCGGCGCGATCCAGGTTGGTCGGCCACCTTAGTGTTTCGTTTTCGTTGGTCACCACGCTCCCTTTTTGTGACCTGCAACTTACCCGGATGTCAGCCTCGCGTCTGCCGGTTCGGCCCGGATTTCACTATCTTTTTCGACTCTTCAGCCGAACGGCGCCTATTTACGGACGAACGCCGAAGGAACTGCGCCCGGGCGTGCGCAGCGGAGCCGCCAACTCGGCGAATTCACAGAGGATCCGCCGCGTATGTCGTGGATCTACGATTTCCTCGATGTCATAGCGCTCGGCGCCGCGCATCGGCGAGGCGAACTTGCGGATGCGCTGCTCGATTTCCGCGCGCTTGGCAGCCGGGTCCGGCGCGGCCTCGATTTCGGCGCGGTAGGCAGCCTCCAGGCCGCCTGCGATCGGCAACGAGCCCCACTCCGCGGACGGCCAGGCGACGCGCATGCCGTAGCGCGAGGAATTCTGGTGCAGCGCGCCGGCGACGCCGAAGACCTTGCGCACGATCACCGAGCACCACGGCACCGTGGACTGCAGGATCGCGCTCGCGGCGCGCATGCCGTAGCGAATGGTGCCCTCCTTCTCGGCCTCGGGCCCGATCAGGAAGCCGGGCACGTCCACCAGGTGCACCACTGGCAGGTGGAAGGTCTGCGCCAGGTCGACGAAGCGCATGATTTTTTCCGACGCACGGGCGGTCCAGGCGCCGCCGTATTGCATCGGGTCGCCCGCCATCAGCGCCACCGGCCATCCCGAGAGGCGCGCGAAGCCGGTGATCATCGAACGGCCCCAGAATTTGCCGGTCTCGAAGAAGGAACCCCTGTCCACCACGGCGCCGATGATCCTGCGCATGTTGTAGACCTTGCGCGGATCGCGCGGCACCGCCTCGATCAGCCAGGGATCGGAACGCGCCGGATCGTCATCGTTTTCTTTTCTTTCCGAAAGATCATGGACGGAATTGGGCAGGTAGGAGAGAAACTTGCGGGCTTTGTCGAAGGCGTCGTCTTCGCTCGCGGCTTCATCGTCCACCGCGCCATTGCGAGTGTGGATGTGGCTGCCGCCGAGTTCGTTCTTCTCGAATTTGCCGTGCGTCCACTCCACTACCGGAGGCCCGGCGACGAACAGCTGGGAGGAGTCCTTCACCATCACCGAATAGTGGCTCGCGACCACGCGCGCCGCGCCCAGGCCCGCCACCGAACCGAGCGCGAGCGACACTACCGGGATCTCCGACAGGTTGTCGGTCCACCAGTCCCAGAGGAAAGCCTTCGGCATCGGCGAGTGACCTTGCAGTTCGAGGTTCTTCACCGAGCCGCCGCCGCCCGTGCCGTCCACCAGGCGCACGAGCGGCAGTCGAAGGTCGCAGGCCATGCGCTCGATCGCGAGGAGCTTGCTCTTGATGCCGCCGTCGTTCGCGCCGCCGCGCACCGTGAAATCGTCGCCGGTGACCGCCACCGGCCGCCCGCCGATGCGCCCGCGCCCCATCACCAGGTTGGCCGGCGTGAAATCGGCCAGCTCACCGTCCAGCGGTCCTCCTTCATGGTACTTCGCCACGCCGGCCAGGCCGCCGATTTCATGGAAGGAGCCTGCATCCAACAGCCGGTCGACGCGCTCGCGCACGGTGAGCTTGCCGCCGTCGTGCTGGCGCTTGACCTTCTCGGGCCCGCCCATCTTCTGCGCCAGCGCTTCGCGGCGGCGCAGTTCTTCGATTTCCTTTTCCCAGGTCATAGGTGGATGCGGTTCAGAGTTTAAGTACGACCAGGCCCGCGAGCACGGCTGCGGCGCCGAACATGCGCTCCCGGAGGCGCCCTTCCTTCAGCAGCAGTGCGCCGATCAGTGCGGCAAAGATCACCGAGGTCTCGCGCAGCGCGGCGACGAGCGCCACGGGCGCGCGCGTCATCGCCCAGAGCGCGATGCCGTAGGAGAGGCCCGAGAGCGTCGCGCCGGCGACGCCGACCCACCAATAGCGACGCGCGTGCGCGAGCAGCGCCCGCCGCTTGGCGACCAGGACGGTAAGGCCGAACGGCAGGCCGAGAAACACGAACAACCAGACCACGTAGCGCTCCGCGCCTCCTGAAGCGCGCGCGCCGGCGGCATCGATGAGCGTGTAGACCGCGATGACAGCCGCGCCGGCGAGCGCCCAGAGCGTCGCGGCGGCCGGGTTCTTGCCCGCGACATGGTGCTTCGACCGGCTCGCGAAAGCCAGCGACAGCACGCCGCACGAGATCAACAGCACGCCCAGCCACGCGCTGGCCGACAGCGTCTCGCCAAAGAAGAAACCGCTCGCGAGCGCGACCAGCAGCGGCGCACCGCCGCGCATGATCGGATAGATGTGGGAAAGGTCGCCGACGCGGTACGCAGCAGCCAAGGCGGTGTAGTAGCCGATGTGCACCGTGACAGTACCGAGGATATAGGGCCAGGACGCTCTTGCCGGCGCCTCCACGAGCAGGGTCAGCGGCAGCGCCATCACGCTGCCGCCCAGCGCCACCAGGGCGGTATCGAGGAGCGGATCGCGTCCGGCCTTGATCAGCGCGTTCCAGGACGCGTGCAGCAGCGCCGCGCCAAGGACTGCGAACGTAACCGGTAAGGTCAGCTCCAAGAGGGTTGTCCGACGGGTTTTACTGCCTGAGTCTAGGCTAGAATTCCCATCCTCTCCAAGGAGGAGTTCACTCGCCATGAGCGACGCGGCTTCGTATTCCGTGCGCGACGGCATTGCCGTCGTCACCATGAACAATCCGCCGGTCAACAGCATGTCGGCCGCCAATCGCGTTCACGTCGGCGGCGCGCTGAAGGCGGCGGATGCCGATCCTTCGGTAAAGGCGGTCGTGCTGATCGGCTCCGAAAAAGCGTTCTCGGGCGGCGCCGAGATACGTGAATTCAATACGGAGAAGTCGCGCGTCTCGCCAGTGCTGCCGGAATTGAACGACATCCAGGACGGCATGAAGAAACCGCTGGTTGCCGCCATCGGCGGCTTCGCGCTCGGCGGCGGCCTCGAGCTCGCGCTCGGCTGCCACTACCGCGTAGCGATGCCGAAAGCGCAGCTCGGCCTGCCCGAGGTGAAGCTCGGCCTGCTGCCCGGCTCCGGCGGTACGCAACGCCTGCCGCGCGTGGTGCCGATGGCCGAAGCCGTGCGGATGATGACCACCGGTACGCCGGTCTCCGGCGACAAGGCGAAATCCCTGGGCCTCGTGGACGACGTCGTGCAAGGAGACCTGCTGGAAGGCGCCCTGGCCTTTGCCAGGGAACTGGTAAAGCAGAACAAAGGGCCAAAACGCATCCGCGACCTGCCCGCCAAGATGGACGGCGATCCCAAGGCATTCTTCGCGGCGGCGCGCGCCGAAGTGGCAAAGGCGTCGCGCGGCTATCCGGCGCCGCTGGAAATCGTCGCCTGCTGCGAGGCGGCGGCAACCAAGACCTTCGACGAGGGCCGCAAGTTCGAACGCGAACGCTTCATGGTCCTGGTCGAAGGCGACGTGTCGAAGGCGATGCGGCACATGTTCTTCGCCGAGCGCCAGACCGCGAAAATCCCCGACGTGCCGGAAGACACGCCGGCACGACCGATCAAGAGCGCGTCGGTGATCGGCGCCGGCACCATGGGCGGCGGCATCGCGATGAATTTTGCCAATGCCGGCATTCCCGTGTTCATCATGGACGTGACGCAGGAGGCGGTGGACAAGGGCCTCGCGAAGATCAAGGCCAACTACGCGTCGACCGTCTCCAAGGGCAGGCTGAAGCAGGAGGAGATGGACAAGAGGATGCAGCTAATCACGCCGACCACCGACCTGGCCACCGGGAGAAACGCCGACATCGTCATCGAAGCGGTGTTCGAGCGCATGGACGTGAAGCAGGAGATGTTCAGGAAGCTCGACGCGGTAATGAAGCCCGGCGCCATTCTCGCCACCAACACCTCGACGCTGGACGTGAATGCCATTGCCGACGTCACGAAGCGGCCGCAGGACGTGATCGGCACGCACTTCTTCTCGCCCGCCAACGTGATGCGCCTGCTGGAAGTGGTGCGCGGCGCGAAAACCGCGAAAGACGTGCTCGCCACCACCATGAAGCTCGGCAAGGCCATCAAGAAGGTGCCGGTGGTCTCGGGCGTCTGCGACGGCTTCATCGGCAACCGCATGATCGAGAAATACGGCCAGCAGTCTCTGTTCCTGCTGGACGAGGGCTGCAGCCCGCAGCAGGTGGACGCCGCCGCCTACAAGTGGGGCATGGCGATGGGGCCGCTGGCGATGGGCGACATGGCGGGCCTGGACATCGGCTGGGAGATCCGCAAGCGCCGGTACGTCGAGCGGCCGAACTTCGTCTACTCCAGGGTCGGCGACAAGATCGCCGAACTCGGCCGCTTCGGGCAGAAGACCGGCAAGGGCTGGTACAAGTACAACCTCCCCGACCGCAAGCCGATCCCCGATCCGGACGTTGAAAAGATTATTTCTGACTATAGAAAAGAAAAAAACATTCAGGTGCGGCAGATCCCGGATGAAGAGATCGTCGAGCGCCTGATCTATGCGCTGGTCAACGAAGCGGCCTACATCCTCGAGGAAGGCATCGCGCTCAGGGCCTCCGACATCGACATGGTCTACCTCACCGGCTACGGCTTCCCACCCTACCGCGGCGGGCCGATGTTCTACGCGGATACCGTCGGGCTGCAGCAAGTACTGGCCTCGATCGAGAAATTCAGCAAGGGCTACATGGGACAGGTGTGGAAGCCCGCGCCGCTCCTCGTCAAACTCGCAAAGGAAGGGAGAAAATTCAATGGCTGACGCAGTGATCGTATCGACAGCGCGCACGCCGCTCTGCAAGAGCTGGCGCGGCGCCCTCAACATGACCCACGGTGCCAAGATGGGCGGCCACGTGGTGCACGCGGCGCTCGAGCGCGCAAAGATCGAAGGCCAGGAAGTCGAGGACGTGATCATGGGCTGCGCCACGCCCGAAGGCGCGACCGGCGGCAACATCGCGCGCCAGATCGCGTTGCGCGCAGGGCTGCCGGTATCCGTGTCCGGCATGACCGTGAACCGCTTCTGCTCGTCGGGCCTGCAGACCGTGGCGCTCGCCGCGCAGCGCATCCTCGCCGGCGAGGGCGACATCTATGTCGCCGGCGGCGTGGAATCCATCTCGCTGGTGCAGAACGAGGCCAACAAGCACCACGGCAAGGACGAGTGGCTGGTCCGGCACAAGCCGGAGATCTACTGGAACATGCTGCAGACGGCCGAATACGTGTCGAAGAAGTACGGCATTCCGCGCGAGGCGCAGGACCGCTACGGCGTGCTCAGCCAGCAGCGCGCCGCCCAGGGCAAAAAAGAGGGCAAGTTCAAGGACGAGATCGTACCGATCACCACCAAGATGAAAGTGGTCGACAAGACGACCGGCACCGAGACCATGAAAGAGGTGACCGCGGAGCACGACGAGGGCATCCGCGCCGACACGACCTACGAGGGCGTGTCGCAGATCAAGCCGGCGATCGAGGGCGGCGTGATCGCCGCCGGCAACGCCAGCCAGTTCTCCGACGGCGCCTCGGCGCAGGTGCTGATGAGCGACAAGACCGCGGCAAAAAAGGGCCTCAAGCCGATGGGCATCTTCCGCGGCTTCGCGGTCGCCGGCTGCGAGCCGAACGAGATGGGCATCGGCCCGGTGTTCGCGATCCCCAAGCTGCTCGAGCGCACGGGATTGAAGATCGCCGACATCGGCCTGTGGGAGCTGAACGAAGCCTTCGCGGTGCAGGTGATCTACTGCCGCGACAAGCTCGGCATTCCCGACGAGCGGCTGAACGTCGACGGCGGCTCGATCGCGGTCGGCCACCCCTACGGCGTCACCGGCTCGCGCCTGGTCGGCCACGCGCTGATCGAAGGCAAGCGCCGCGGCGTGAAGCACGTGGTGGTGACGATGTGCATCGGCGGCGGCATGGGCGCCGCCGGCCTGTTCGAGGTCGTGTAGACACCTCTAGAAGACGATTACGCCCCGCGCGTTTTTGCCGGACTCCAGGTCTGCGAAGGCCTGGGGCGCTTCGTCGATCTTGTAGCGGCGCGTGATAAGTTCATCCAGCTTCAGCTTGCCCGCCATGTAGAGCTGCAGCATGCGCGGAAAATCCACGCGCGGCACGCAGGAGCCGAAGTAGCTGCCCTGGATCGACTTTTCCTCGAATACCATGCTCATCGGCTTGAAGGCGGTGGCGTCAGTCGGCCGCGCCACGCCGACGATCACCGCCTTGCCGCCACGCCGGATTGCCTTGTAGGCGAGCTCGGCGAGCGCGCCCGAGCCCACGCACTCGAAGGCGTAGTCCGGCCCGCCGCCGGTGAGCTTCTTGATTTCCTTGGTCGGATCCTCGCCCGGCTTGGACAGCAGCGTGTCGGTGGCGCCGAACTTCTTCGCCATGTCGAGCTTCGCCTGCATGGTGTCGATCGCGAGGATGCGTTCGGCGCCGGCGATCGCCGCGCCCTGGATGGCGTTCAGGCCGACGCCGCCGCAGCCGAACACCGCCACGCTCGCGCCCGGCTCCACGCGCGCCGTGTTGAACACCGCGCCGACGCCCGTGGTCACCGCGCAGCCCACCAGTGCAGCGCGGTCGAGCGGGATCTTCGGGTCGATCTTCACCACGTTGTCCACCGACATCGTCGCGTACTCGGCCATCACGCCGCAGCCCGAGAATATGTTCAGCGGCTTGCCGCCCGCATCCTTGACGCGAGGCGTGCCCTCCGGGGGCGTCACGAGAGCCTTGCCCTGCTCGATGCACAGCACCGGCCGGCCGGCGGCGCAGAAGCTGCACTTGCCGCACATGTAGATGAAGGAAGTGACGACATGGTCGCCGACCGCGAAAGCAGTGACGCCTTCGCCGACTTCGACCACTGCGCCGGCGCCCTCGTGCCCGAGCACCAGCGGCGGCGGCAGCGGGATGGTGCCGTTGGTCGCGGAAAGGTCGGAATGGCAGACGCCGCAGGCTGCGAGCTTGACCATCACCTCGCCGCGCCTGGGGCCGTCCACCGTGATGGTCTCGACGACCACCGGCTTGTTCAGATCGCGGCAGACCGCCGCCTTGCCACTGCGCGCCATCGAGAGCTCCGTATTGGTTGGACCCGAAGTATAGCTAGCGCCAGTCTCCGCGCAGCTCGCGCACCCGCGCCTGCAGCAGGTCCGGTGCGGCGGCTGTGGCCGGTACCGGCTCGCCGACGGCAAGCGCGATCCTGCGGAACGGCACGAAGCGCCAGGGCTTGGACATCGCGGCGCCGTCCTTGCGCGAGAAGAACGAGCCCCACAGGCCGCGCAGCGCCATCGGAATCACGGGCACCGGCGTCGCCTCGAGAATCCGCTTGACGCCTGGCCGGAACGGGTAGAACTCGCCGGTGTCGGTGATGCGGCCCTCCGGGAAGATGGCCACCAGTTCGCCCTCCTTCAGCGCTTTTGCGACCTCGGCGAACGCGCGCTCCATCATCGCGGCGTCTTCCTTGGCCGGCGCGATCGGGATCGCCCGGGTGGAGCGGAAAATGAAGGAAAGGACCGGGATCTTGAATATGCGATGGTCCATGACGAAGCGGATCGGGCGCGGGCTGGCGGCAAGGATTACCACCGGATCTACGAAGCTCACGTGGTTGCAGATGATCAGCGCCGCTCCGTCTTCGGGAATCCGCTCCAGGCCGGCCTTTTCCAATCGGTACACCGAGTGGATCAGCATCCACGCGATGAACCGCATCAGGAATTCGGGCACCAGCGTGTAGATGTAGGCCGCCACCGCCGCGTTCAGCAGCCCGACTACCAGGTAGAGCTGCGGCAGGGACATTCCTTCGTGCAGCAGGATTGCCGCCATCACCGAGGCGACCACCATGAAGAGGGCGTTCAGGATGTTGTTCGCGGCGATGATGCGCGCGCGGTGCGAGGGCTCGCAGCGGGTCTGGATCAGCGCGTATAGCGGCACGCTGTAGAAGCCGGAAAACATGGCGAGCAGGAACAAGTCGGCGATCACCCGCCAGTTGGCATGATCCCCGAGGAATACATGTATCCCTACGAGTTCCCCCGGCGCCATGCTGCCGCTCGCCAGCCACAGGTCGACAGCGAACACCGTCATGCCGATCGAGCCGAAGGGCACCAAGCCGATCTCGACCTTGTGTCCCGACAGCCGCTCACACAGCAGCGAGCCGACGCCGATGCCGATGGAAAACACCGCCAGCAGCAGAGTGACCACGTTCTGGTCGCCGCCGAGCGTCGCCTTCGCGAAGCCGGTGAAGGTGGTGAGGAAGATGGAACCGAAGAACCACAACCAGGAAATCCCGAGCAGCGACAGGAATACCGAACGATTGGTGCGCGCGTGCCCGAGGTTCTTCAGGGTTTCGCTGACCGGATTCCAGTTGATCGCCAGGCCCGGGTCCGACGCGGGCGAATCCGGCACGAAACCCGCGGCAACGCGACCGATCAGCGCGAGCGCGACCGAAACCGCCGCGACCCAGTGCGGTCCGGCATCTCCCAGCCCGACCAGCCAGCCGCCCGCAATGGTGCCGAGCAGGATGGCGACGAAGGTGCCCATCTCGACCATGCCGTTGCCGCCGGTGAGTTCGGACGGGTCCAGGTGCTGCGGCAGGTAGGCGTATTTCACCGGTCCGAACAGCGTCGAATGCAGGCCCATCAGGAATACGCCGGCGAACAGTAGCCCGACAACCTGCCACAGGAAGCCGGCGCCGATCGCCAGCATGATGGCGATCTCCAGGTTCTTGACGAAGCGGATCAACGCCGCCTTGTCGCACTTGTCGGCGAGCTGACCGGAGGTGGCCGAAAACAGGACGAACGGCAGGATGAAGATGCCGCCGATCACAGCGCCGGCGGATTTCGGCTCCAGGCCGCCCCACTCGGCCGCGCTGTAGGTGGCCAGCACGGTGAAGGCGAACTTGAAGACATTGTCGTTGCCCGCGCCGAAGAACTGCGTCAGGAAAAACGGCAGGAAGCGCCGCTGCGTCAGGAGCGCGAACTGGCTTCTCTCGGCCATGGCTGGGCGGTATAGTAGCGCCTCGCTTTGCCTCCCAAGGACCTTTCCATGATTCTGCGCGACAAGTTTTTCATCAATGGCCAGTGGGTCATCCCCTCCTCCAAGGAAGCGATCGAAGTACACAACGCCGGTACCGGCGAGGTGATGGGCAAAGTGCCCGCGGGCACCGAGAAGGACATCGACGCGGCGGTCGCGGCGGCGCACGCGGCGCTGGAGGGCTGGAGCGGAACGCCGGCGGCGAAGCGCGCCGAATACCTGCAGAAAATTTCCGATGGCCTGAAGGCGCGCGCGGCGGAGCTCGGCTCCACCATCGCGCAGGAAGTCGGCATGCCGATCAAGCTCGCCGGGCGCATCCAGGCAGGACTGCCCATCGCCAATTTCGGAAATTATTCGAAGCTGTTGAATGAATTCAAATTCGAAGAGCGCATCGGCAATTCGCTCGTCGTGCGCGAACCCGTCGGCGTGGTCGGCGCGATCACGCCCTGGAACTACCCGCTGCACCAGATCGCGCTCAAGGTGGCGCCCGCGCTTGCCGCAGGCTGCACGGTGGTGCTCAAGCCCTCCGAAGTCGCGCCCTTCAATGCCTTCATCCTCGCCGAGGTGATCGAAGCCGCCGGCCTGCCGAAGGGTGTGTTCAACCTGGTGACCGGCTTCGGCCCGACCGCGGGCGAAGCGCTCGTAAAACACCCGCAGGTGGACATGATTTCCTTCACCGGCTCGACGCGCGCCGGCAAGCGCATCTCGGAAATCGGCGCACAGACGGTGAAACGCGTGGCGCTGGAGCTCGGCGGCAAGTCTGCCTCGATCATCCTGGAAGACGCCGACCTCGCGGCCGCGGTGAAGGGCACCGTGAACGGCTGCTACCTGAACTCCGGGCAGACCTGCACTGCGCTCACGCGCATGCTGGTGCCGGCCGCGAAATACGACGAAGCGGCGAAGCTGGCCGTGGAAGCCGCGAAGGGGTTCACGCTGGGCGATCCGATGTCAGAGGCCACGCGCCTCGGGCCGCTTTCTTCCAGGATGCAGCTGGACCGCGTGCGCGACTACATCAAGAAGGGCGTCGCGGAAGGCGCGGAGCTTCTAGCCGGCGGCGCCGACCAGCCCGACGGCATCGAAGGTAAAAATGCGGGCGGCTATTTCGTCAAGCCGACGATTTTCGGCAGGGTGAAAAACTCGATGACCATCGCTCAGGAGGAAATCTTCGGCCCGGTGCTGTCCATCATCCCGTACAAGGACGAGGAGGAAGCCGTGCGCATCGCCAACGACACGCCCTACGGCCTCGCGGGCGCGGTCTGGTCCAGAGACGACGCGCGCGCACAGAAAGTGGCGCGCCGCATCCGCGCCGGCCAGGTCGACGTGAACGGCGGCGCCTTCAACATGAGCGCGCCCTTCGGCGGCTTCAAGCAATCGGGTCACGGCCGCGAGGCGGGCGTATACGGGCTGGAGGAGTTCCTTGAGTACAAGTCGCTGCAGCTGAAAGGCTGAGGCGATAGTTTCCAACCAGACTGCGGAGGAGCAATGACAATCGACCTGATGTATCTCGCCTGTACGGCCATGCTGACGGCCGCCCTGTGGATTCCCTACGTCATCGCGCAGGTCAGGACCAACGGCCCCCTGAAGCCGAAGAATTACGTTGATCCGACGCCGCGTCCCCTGCCGCCCTGGGGCATGCGCGCGAACCGCGCCCACATCAACGCGGTGGAAACGCTCGCGCCCTTCGCAGTGCTGGTGATCCTCGCGCATATCGCGGGCAAGACGAACAACATGACCGACTTCTGGGTCGCCAGCTTTTTCTGGCTGCGCCTGACGCACGCGGTGGTGTACCTGCTGGGCATTCCTTACATCCGCACCATCGTATTCACGCTGGGTTTCGTCTGCGTCGGCGGGATCTTCTGGGAGCTCGTGAAGTAAGCCAAAGGCTTCACTACTTCGCGAGCTTGAGGTTCGCCTGGCCGAGCCGCTCGATGAGCACGCGCATGAAAGCCTTGTTGAACGCGACCTGGCAGCCGTCGGTCGCCGAGCGCAGCGCGCTCGCCTTGATCTTGAGCGCCGTGATGCGCTCCATCGACACGATGGTAGTGGTGCGGGCGGCCGTGGCGCCGCTGAAGTAGAGCACCTCGCCGAAGCAGCCGCCGGACCGGATCGTGTTCAGCGGCTTGCCGGTCAGCGTAACGCCGACTTCCCCGTCGATCAGCACGTAGAAACTGTTGCCCTGCTCGCCTTCGCGGATGACGAACTTCTCGGCTTCGATGGTCTGCCAGTTGCCGATGCGCACCGCCTCCCAGAGCTCGACGTCGCCGAAATCCTGGAAGAAAGACAGTTCGCGCAGCTTGTTGAATTTCTCGGAATCGGTGATCGAGGTGCTGATGTGCCGCAGCGTCATGAACGCCCGGCTCAGGTCCTTGCCGAACTCCAGCCAGGACGCGTAGCGCCCGGCGAGCGACTTGTCGAGGGCCTTCATCACCACGTCGCTTACCAGCTGCGGCAGTTCCGGGCGCAGCTTGCCGACGGGCGGCGGCGCCGTGTTCAGGATGGCGTAGCTTAGCGCCGCCTGGGTCGGTGCCTGGTGAGGCAGCCTGCCGGTGAGCAGCCGGTACATGGTGGCGCCGAGCGAATAGATGTCGGACTGCTGCGTCAGCGGCTCCATGCGGATCTGCTCCGGCGACATATAGCCCGGCGAGCCGACGCCGTCGATCTGCGTGGTCTCACCCTCGTAGGCGTAGCGGAACGAGGCGCCGAAGTCGCTCACCTTGGTCTCGCCGTCGCGGGACAGCAGGATGTTGCCGGGCTTGATGTCGCGGTGGATCACGCCGTGCTGGAACGCGTACTCCAGCGCGCGCACGCACTTGAAGATGATCTCGATCACCTTGTCGAGTGGCAGCAGGGTCGAGACGTCCGAATGCGCCGCCAGTGTCACGCCGGCGACATATTCCATGACCAGGTAGCGGTAGCCCGGCTCGACGACCGCGTCGTAGATGCCGACGATATGCGGGTGGTTGAGCTTGCCGACCAGCGCCGCCTCGGCGACGAAGGCCTTGTGTTTCATGCGCACCCCGGACGCATCGGCGTTCTCGTCAAATTCGAGCACCTTGATCGCGACTTCGCGCTCGGCGAACGGGTCGCGCGCCAGGTAGACGCGGCCGGTCGCGCCGCGGCCGATCTCGCGGATCACCGGGTACTTGCCGACGTGTTCCTGGAGTTCGAACTTCACTGCACGCGGGCGCCGCCGACCGGACCCGCGGCCACGTATTCGGCGATGTACTGCAGCAGCTCAGCTTCCGGATAGGGCTTGCCGAGGAATATGTTGACGCCGAGGGACGCCGCCTGGCTGCGGTGCTTGTCCGCCGTGCGCGACGAGATGATGATGATCGGGATCTCGCGCGTGCGCGGGTCAGCGCGCAGGTTGCGTGTGAGGTCGAAACCGTCCATGCGCGGCATTTCGATGTCGACGAGCATCACCGTCGGGAGCAAGTTCTTCACCTGCTCGAGCGCGTCTACCCCGTCCTTGGCTGTCACCACCTGGTAGCCCTCGCGCTCGAGCAGGCGCGAGGTCACCTTGCGCACGGTGAGCGAGTCGTCGACCACCATCACCACCGGCGCCGCGGCGGCAGGTTGCGCGGGCGCAGGCACCGCGGCAACGCGTTCGCGCTGCGACAGCAGCACCGGATTGACGATCAGCACGATGCGGCCGTCGCCGAGCACCGTGGCCCCCGATACGCCGGGAGCGCGCGCAAGCTGGGGGCCGATGTTCTTCACGACGATTTCGTAGTTGCCGATCAGCTCGTCGACGTGCAACGCAATGCGCTGGATGCCGCTGCGCAGCAGCAGCACCGAACCGTAGGATTGCGCTTCGGCGGCGCCCGCCAGGCCGAGCAGCCCGCCCAGGTAGTGCAGCGGGTAGGTCCTGTCCTGGAAGGTGACAGCCGATTTCCCGTAGAGCTCCGCGACCGCCTCCGCCTTGAGCCGCAGCACCTGCTCCACCATCGCCGAGGGCAGCGCTAACACCTCCTGTCCGGCGCGCACCAGCACGGCCTGCGTAACGGCGAGGGTAAGCGGCAGGTACAGGGTAAAGGTCGTGCCCTGCCCGCGCTTCGAGGCGATATCGATGCGCCCGCCAATCGCCGTCACCTCGTTGCGCACCACGTCCATGCCGACGCCGCGGCCGGCGAGTTCGGTGACGGACTCCGCCGTCGACAGGCCCGAAGCGAACACCAGCTGCATGCGCTCCTGCTCGCTCAGCTGGCGATCGAGCGGAAGCAGGCCTTTCGCGGCCGCGCGGCTCTGCAGCTCGTCCAGGTCGAGGCCGGCGCCGTCATCGGCGACGATCAGCGCGATTTCATTGCTCTCCTGCCGCAGCGTCACGCTTATCCGGCCGGCCTCGGGCTTGCCCGCGGCGGTGCGCGCGCCGGGAGCTTCCAGCCCGTGCGCGACGGCGTTCCTCAACAGGTGGTCCAGCGGCGCGCCGATGCGCTCAAGCACGCTGCGATCGAGCTCGATCTCGGCGCCTTCGATCGCCAGTTCGGCCTTCTTGTCCAGGTCGCGCGCGCTTTGGCGCACGACGCGGAACAGCCGCTCGTTCAGGTTCGAGAACGGCACCGCGCGCATGCGCATCAGGTCCTCCTGCACCGACCGGTTGGTGCGCGCCTGCTGCAGCAGCGCCGCGTCGGTTTCGCCGACATTGCGCGTCAGTCCCTGCTGGATGGAAACGACGTCGTTCAGGCTCTCCGCCATCAGGCGCGTGAGCTCCTGCAGGCGCGTGTAGCGGTCGAATTCCAGCGGATCGTAGTCGCGGCCGCGCTCCTCGACCACCGACAGGCGCGACTGCATCTGGCTGTCGGCCTGCACCTCGACCTCGCGCAATTGGCCGCGCAGCCGCGCGATGCTCTCGCCGAGGTCGGCGAGCGATTGCCGGATCACGCGCAATTCGCCTTCGATCCGCGAGCGCGCGATCGCCACTTCGCCGGCTTCGTTGATCAGCTGGTCGAGCGTATCGGCGTTGACCCGCAGCACCGCCGCCGGGCTGGGCAGCGGAGCCTCGGCGGCGCGGGCCGGCGCGGGCGCCTGCGCGACCGGTGCGCCGGGCGCCACGGCTGCAACGGGCAGGGCTTCCTGCAGTTGCTTTAGGCCCGCCTGCATCCGCTCCACTTCGAGGCTCAGCCGGTCCATGGAGTTCTCGAGCCACTCGAACAGCTCCGCGGAAAACTGTCCGGCGGCGACCGCCTCTTCGATGCGACTCTCCATCAGGTGGGTCAGCTCACCCAGCCGGATCGCGCCCGCCATGCGCGAGCTTCCCTTGAAGGTATGCAGCGACCGCTGCAGCGACTGCATGACCACCGCGTCGGCGGGATTGGCTTTCCAGTCGCGCAGATCGGCGCCGATCAGCGGCACCAGCGTTTCGGCTTCCTCCAGGAACACCGGCATCAGCTGCTCGTCCACGTCGTCGCGCACGACGCGCTGATCCTTGACCACGGCGGGGGTCGGCATCGACCTGGTGATCTCGACAGGCGGCGGGGTTGCTTTCAGGCGCGCCACGAGCGCGCCCAGCGCCGCCGCTTCCTGCGCGCCCGCGGCGGGCGGCTCGCGCCGCCGGACCGCACCGACCATCGCGTCCAGCCGCCCGATCGCCGATTGCACTACCCCGGCATCCGCCGCCTGCGTCTGCCGCGCGAACGGCACCCATTGCTCCAGGGCACCGGCCAGGTCGGCAATCTCCGTGAAGCCCGCGGTACGCGAACTGCTGCCCAGCGTATGCGCGGCCCGCATCAGCTCCTGCGGGACCTCGCTGCCGGGCGCTGCGCCCCAGCGCTTGCCCTCTGTCCGAAGCATGGCCGCGTGCGCCGCCGCTTCGGCCACGTAGATCTCGAAGAATTGCTTCGGCACGCGCAGCGCGCCGATGGCGACCTCGTCGGGTTCTTCCAACTTGGGCGCTGCGGCCCGAGGCAGCTCGACCCCACGCAGCGCCTGCGCGCGCGTCACCAGGTCGCCGGGAGCAATCTCGCCGGCCAGCGTGCCCGCCTGGAGTTCGCCCACCCAGGAGGAGAACGACCTGCCGGCGGCATCGATCAGGTCGAGCAGGTCCCCGGTCGCGGCGCGCTTCTCCTTCAGCCAGAGGTTCATCACCTGCTCGATTTCCCAGGCCACCTCGCCCAGGTCCATCAGGCCGACCATGCGCCCGCTGCCCTTGAGCGTGTGGAATCCGCGCCGGATGGTGGTCAATGCTTCGACGTCGTCCGCGTGTGCCCGTGCAGCCGGAACGCTGGCGCCGATGTTCTTCAGCACCTCGACCGCTTCCTCGAGGAAGACGCCGAGCAATTCCTGGTCGACGCCGCCGCGCGCCTTGGCCGGTGCGGGTGCGGGTGGGTGCGCAGGCGGGGGCTGGACGACGCGCTCCATCTTCGCCGTTACGTCCACCGGCTTCGCGCCGGGCATCTTTTTCTGTAGCGCGGACCGGGTCAGCTTGATGGTGCTGTCCGGAAGCGCCGTTATCTCCGTATGCCGCTCGAATCGCGAGAAAAAAAGCTCGACGGCATCGCGCGCCGGCTCGCGTCCGCGCAGGCAGGGGTCGAGGAAGAAGCCGAGGCTGGAGAGCCCCTCCGCGATGTGGTCCATGTCGTCGACCGCCATTGCGTAGCCGGGTTTCTCGCACTGCGCGATCATGACCTCGCAAACCGCCAGCGCCTGCGCGGCGCGCTGGAAGCCGAGCACCACGAGCGCGCCGTGGATCTGGCGCAGGTAGGGCTTCAGCGCATGCAGCGTGTTGCGCTTGTCGGCGTCGCGCGAGAAAGCGTCGAGCACCTGTTCGACGTGCTGCAGGTTGGTGAGGATCTGCTTGGCGACCTGCGCGCGCAACTGCAACGCGCCGATCTGCTGCAATAGCTCGGGGCGCAGGCCGGGCGGCGGCTCGTCCGTCGCCTTGCCCTGGGCGGAATCGAGCAGCCAGCCGCCCATGATCACGATCTGCAGGTCGAGGTCGTCGGGCGGGCTGGTGAAATGGTCGATGATGTTTTCCACCAGCAGGAACGCCGCCGCCATCTCGATGACCATGAACTGGTTCTGCCGCGGGCATGGATCGGGCAGGTGCTTGGTGACCAGCGCGATGGCTTCGAGCAGCTTGAGCAGGTGCTGGTTGCCGAGCTCGGCCGCCTTCGCCCGGAAGGAGGCGACCAGGTCGCGGAAGCGCGCCGCCGCCTTCTGCTCGCCGGACACATAGCGCTCCCAGGCGGTCTTGAGCGCGTCGAGGCGCGAATGCATGTTGTAGAGCGCGTGTTCGAGCCATTCCAGGTCGAATTCCACCGTGCCGTCGAACGCGGACGGCTGGGTGTTCTGGCTCTCGAGGTGATAGAGCTGCCTGATTTCGCGGATCAGCGGCGTCGTGACGTTGCATTTCACGATCGCATACAGCATCTCGCGCAGCAGGCTCTCGTTCACCGTCTCGGCGCCCTCGCGCATCTGGCGCTCGATCTTGTTGCCGAGCGCCTTGGCCGCCGCGAGCCACTCGGCGTCGGCCGCCTTCTCGATCGACTCGACGAACCCGGTGGCAACCCACCAGATCGCCTGTGGCGGCGGCATCTGCGCGGCGACCTGGTGCAGCGCGTCCAGCGCCTGGCGCATTTCCTTCAGGCCCGCGGACGAGCCGCGCAGCCAGGCCAGCAGGCCGCGCTGGAACAGCGCGCGTTGCGCCTGGATGTAGGCCGGCAGTTCTTCCGCAGGCAGGGTTTTCGCGGCTGGATGCGCGGGCGCCTGAGGCGCAAGGTCAGGGAAGAAGAGGTCGCGCTCCGAGCTGTCGAGCTTGCCCTGTAAAGAGGACAGCTCGCGGTACGCCGGAAACAACCGCAGGGGCTCGTTCGGCTGCCCGCGCTCCAGCCCATCGACGAATTCCCTGAGCGCCTGCACCGCGCGGTCGATCACCGCCAGCGCACCGCGCGCCGGCGCCGACTCGCCGCGCGCCGGCATGCTGGCCTCGATGGCCTCGCTCATGCGCGTCGCGCCGGCCAGCCCGACCATGCGCAGCGCCCCGCTCACCTGGTGCAGGTGGTCCGAGCAAATGCCCAGCGCTGCGGCACTCGCCGGCTCGGCCGCGACCTTGGCGATATGGTCGCGCACCACCGTCAGCGCCTGGTTGACCTCCGGCGCGATCCAGGACAGCAGCGTGGCGTTGGCGCTTCCCATCAGGCTCTCAGTTCAGCTTGAAGCCGGCCACGGAGTTCTTCAGGCCATCGGCGAGGGCCGTGAGGCGCGCCGCGGAACCGGCCGTCTTCTTCGTGCCCTCGGTGGTGAGCTGCGTGACCGCCAGAATCGCCTTCATGTTTGCCGCGACCTTCGCGGCGGACGCCGCCTGCTGCTGCGTGGCGTTCGAGATCGAGCCGATCAGCTCGGCCAGCCTCCCCGACACCTGCCCGATCTCGCGCAGCGCGTCGCCCGCTTCGTCGGCCACCTTGGCGCCGTCCACCACGCCGCGGGTGCTGCGTTCCATCGCCTCGACCGCATCCTGGGTATCGCGCTGGATGCTCTTCACGATCGCGCCGATGTGCTTGGTCGCCTCGCCCGAACGTTCGGCCAGGCGCTGCACCTCCTCGGCGACCACCGTGAAGCCGCGCCCCGCCTCGCCTGCAGAGGCCGCCTGGATCGCGGCGTTCAGCGCCAGCACGTTGGTCTGTTCGGTGATGTCCGAGATCAGCTGCACGATTTCGCCGATCTCCTGCGAACTCTCGCCCAGCCGCTTGATGCGCTTGGAGGTCTCCTGGATCTGCTCGCGGATGTCGTTCATGCCGCGGATCGCGTTCTGCACGGCTCCGGTGCCCTTCTCCGCGGCCTGCAGCGAGGTCTTCGCCACGCCGGCGGAATCGTTCGCGCTTTTCGACACTTCCTGCATCGTCACCGTCATCTGGGCGATCGACTGGCTGGTTCCCTGGATCTCCACGGCCTGGCTCTGCGCCGCCTGCAGCAGCTGGCTGGTGACCGCCTCGGCTTCCTGCGTGGCTGCCGTCACCTGCTGCGCGGCGCTGGTGATGCCGGTCACCAGGCGGCGCAATTCGTCGACCGTGTAGTTGATCGAATCGGCGATCGCGCCGGTCACCGCCTCGGTCACCTTGGCGCGCACCGTGAGGTCGCCGCCCGCGAGGTTGCCGATCTCGTCTAGCAGCTGCAGGATCGCCTCCTGGTTGTCCTTGTTCTGCTTTTCGCTTTCCGCGGCGCGGCGCCGGCTGTCGTCGAGGTATACGCGGCCGATCAGGAACAGCAACACGAGCGCGAAGGCGCCCAGCACCACCAGCGCGATGAAGTTGTAGCGCCGCTTGCCGAGGTCCTGTTCGAAGGCGTCGCCGAGTTTCTCCGCGGCCTGCAGCAGCGCTTCGCTGTCGTTGAACATCTCGAACGACGCACGCTTGGCGCCGACCAACCGCGCCTGGTTGCCGAGGATGCTGTTCACGGCTTTCTGGTACTCGGCGAAGCCGGTCTGCAGCTCGGCGAGTTTGGCGCGCATGTCGCTGTCTTCGACGCGCGCGATGCGCTGCGTCGGGCTGCCCTGCAGCAGGCCCTGCAAGGTGTCGCGGAAGGTGTTGGTGTCCTTGCCGAGAAGGAACGCCACTTCCGGGTCGACGATGTTTTCCGCCAGCATGGTATTCGCGTTCTTCGCCATCCGTTGCGTCATCATCGTCAGCTGCGAGGCGATGGCGTTCTGGCGCGCCGAGCCGCCGCTTTGCACGCTCATCGCCGCAATCTCGTCGGCGATTTCCTGCAGCGACTGGTTGGTGTTGTTGATCGCGCGCACGGCGCTGCCGAGCGCAACCAGGTTCTTCTCCTCCTCGAGCACCAGGCCGGCGTTGCGGTCGGTCTTCGCCCATTCCGTGTTCAGCGCGTCCAGCGCGGGCCGCACCGCCGCCGGCGCCGCCGGCAGGCCAACGACCGCATCGCCGGCGTCCAGCAGCTTGATCAGCTTCTCGAAATCGTCGCGGCTGCTGCGCAGCTGCTTGAAGGCCTCCTGGCTGCCGCGCGAGGCCAGCTGCGCCGCCTTGGCGAGCCGCTGCGACAGCATGCGGATCTTGCCGACTGCCGCGACATAGGCCGTGCCGAAGGTCCCCTGGCGTGCGTCGATGACGACGACGACCACGCTCGCAAGCAGCACGAACACCAGGATGCCGATCAGGATCTGCAACTGCTGCGCCGACTGCAGGCGCCCGAGCAGGGGCAGGCCGGCCGGCGGCGCATCGGGGGCAGCGGCCCGGATTTTCGATTTTTCGGGGTTGCCGCCGCGCTTGCCGAACGGAAGCTTGAGCGAGCCTAGTTTGAGTGCCATGGTCTTCCCCTTATCTCAGGAACTTGCCGTCGTGGCCGATGATCGTCAGGTCGACGAATTTCGAGCCGGCGTGATTGGTCGGCGAATAGCTGACGAAGAATCCGCCCAGGTCGACGTCGCGCATCTTCTCCATCTCGCCAATGAAGGTCTCGCGCGTCAGGTTCTTGCCTGCGCGCTTCAGGCCCTCGACGAACACCTTGGCGACGAGGAAGCCCTCGATCGCGCCGAAGTCGTAGTCCTTGATGCCGGCCTTTGCCGAGAGCGTCTGGTATTCCCTCACCACCGGCACCGCGGCCCCCCACGGATAGGGCACCACCTGCGAGATGGCGACGCCGGCGCCTTCCTTGCCGAGCGCGTTCGCCAGCGCCTTGCTGCCGACGAAGGAGACGTTGTAGAACGTCGCTGCACTGCCGGCCTTCTTCATCTGGCGGATGAATTCCGCACACGAAGTGTAGGCGCTGATCATCACCACCGCATCGGGCTTGGCAGCGAGGATCTTCGCCACCGCATCTTCCACCTTGATCGTGTTGCGCTCGACCGTGCCCAGCGCGGAAATCTTCATGTTGCGTTTCTGCGTGGCGATCTCCACGCCCTTCAGGCCGGCCTGGCCGTAGGCGTCGTTCTGGTAGAACACGGCGATGTTCTTGCCGCCGGTGGACACCACCTGCTCGACGATCTTGTCGGTCTCGTCGTAATAGCTGGCGCGCACGTGGAATATATAGCGGTTGAACGGCACCCGCAGCGCCTCGGCGCCGGTGAAGGGACCGACGAAGGGCACCTTCGCCTCGGTGAACACCGGCACTGCCGGCACGCTGGTCGGCGTGCCGACGTAGCCGATCAGCGCGAACACCTTGTCCTGCTCGATCAGCTTCTTGGTGTTCGGCACCGTGCGCGCGGGCTCGTAACCGTCGTCCAGCGTGAGCAGTTCGATCTTCCGGCCGCTGACCCCGCCACGCTCGTTCACGTAGTCCAGGTAGGCCTTGATGCCGTTGCGCATCTGGATGCCGAGCTGCGCCGCCGGCCCGGTGAGCGCGACTGATTGTCCGAGCAATATCTTGTCGCTGGTGACGCCCGGGCTGCCCTGGGCGCCGGCGAGCGCCGGCAGCACGATGGCCAACGCAAATGCTGCAATGCGGTTCATGAGCCTCTCCTTCTGTTCATCACTTACATTCCGACCGACAGGAAATCCGGGTGCTGCACCAGCTGCGGCAGGTCGAGCTCCTTCCAGCGCCTGCCTTCGCCGTCTTCGTACTCGGCCCTCGCCCATGCCGCGGGCGCGCCTGTAGTAACGCTGCGCAAGCCCGCCGCGTTGTGCAGCCCGAGCGAACGATCGACAAGCAATGCGGCCCCGAGCCGGAAGCGTTCGCTCACCAGCAGCAGGCGCCGCTGGTCGGTGAGCGCCGCCGGGCTGCCGCCGAGAAACGCGGCAAAATCCACCACGCTGCAGAGATTGCCGCGAACGTTGGCGACGCCCTTGAACCAGGGCCGCGTCAGCGGCACGGCGGAGATCGGCGGTACCGGGATCACCTCGCCCGCATCGCCGAGATCCACCAGCCAATTCTCGCCGCCGACCAGGATGCCCAGCTTGGACGCGCCGCCGGCGCGTTCGGCGTTGCGCAGGCGCTCCGCGAGGTCGCGCTGGTAATCCCGCAGCGAGATCCGTTCAGCCATCAGCCGAGCGCGGAAATCTTGGCGAGCAGGTCGGCCTGCACCACGGGCTTGACGATGTAGTCGCGCGCTCCCTGGCGCATGCCCCAGACCTTGTCGGTCTCCTGCCCCTTGCTGCTGCAGATGATGACCGGGATGTGCTTGGTGGTGGCGTCGTTCGCCAGCGTGCGCGTCGCCTGGAAGCCGTTCTGACCCGGCATCACCACGTCCATCAGCACCAGGTCCGGCTTGACCTGCTTCACTTTGGCGATGCCTTCCTCAGCGCTCGCAGCCGTGGTGACGGCGAAGCCGTTCTTCGACAGCAGCCCGCTCAGGTACTCGCGGTCGGTCGGGGAGTCGTCGATGACCAGGACTTTGCTAATCGGCATGAAATTTCCTTTCAATCATGGGGATGCCTGCGCCGGCTGGATGGTCTCATGCACGGCCTGGATCAAGCCCTCCTTGGTAAAGGGCTTGGTGAGGTAACGGTCGGAGCCGGCAAGGCGGCCGCGCGCACGGTCGAACACCCCGTCCTTGCTCGAGAGCATGATGACCGGCGTCGATTTCAGCTGCGCGTTCTGCTTGATGAGCGCGCAGGTCTGGTAGCCGTCGAGACGCGGCATCATGATATCGACGAAGATCACGCGCGGATGGTGATCGGTGATTTTGGCGAGCGCGTCGAAGCCGTCCTCGGCGAGCACCACGTCGAAGCCGGCCTGGCGCAGGAATATCTCCGCGCTACGCCGGATCGTATTGCTGTCGTCGATGACCAACACTTTGACAGCCTGATTCGCTACTTCGCCCACGGCGACGCCGCTCCCTCCGGTCGGACTACCCCTCGCCAGCCCCTCCTGCATTGCGAACCAACTGCTTTCTAGAACAAGGCCTTAATGCATTTGCTTCAACAATGATATACCTTGAAGCGGCCGGTAAAAGCAAGGCGTTGCGTCCTTATTCCGCAATGGCGAAAAAATTTTCTCGTCGACATAATTGCGCAAGGTTCGAGTGAACCGGACAGTAAAGGTCCTGCGCGCCCTGCAGGACAAGGCGATAAACAATTTCATGTCCTGACCATGCCCGATTCGACTTCCCTCTACGCCATCACGGTAACCACCCTCGAAGGAAAGCCCGGGACGCTGGCGGACTACCGTGGCAAGGTGCTCCTGATCGTCAATGTCGCCAGCGCCTGCGGCTTCACGCCTCAGTACAGGGGCCTGGAGGCGCTGTACCGCCGCTACAAACCCGATGGCTTCGAAATTCTGGGTTTTCCCTGCAACCAGTTCGGCCACCAGGAGCCAGGCGACGCGGAGGAGATCCGGAAATTCTGTTCCCTCACTTACGACGTGACCTTCCCGCTTTTCGCGAAAGTCGAGGTGAATGGCGCGAACGCCCACCCGCTGTATGCGTTCCTGAAGGGAGAGCGCCCGGGCGTCCTCGGGTCCGAGCCCATCAAGTGGAACTTCACGAAGTTCCTCGTGGGCCGCGACGGGGCCGTGCTTGATCGCTACGCGCCTACGACCAGCCCTGAAGCGATGGAGAACGCCGTCCGCGCCGCCCTGAAGGCCTGACTGGCTTATATTTGCAGGAACCAAACCAAGGAGAACGTATGGACACGATAAAACCGCTGTTTACCGCGACTGCGAGCTGCACCGGCGGGCGCAACGGCCATACGCAGGCGGACGACGGCTCGGTAAGCGCCGATTTGTCGGTGCCGAAGGCCATGGGCGGGCCGGGCAAGCCGAATACGACGACGCCCGAGCACCTGTTCGCCGCCGGCTATGCGGCCTGCTTCGGCGGCGCGCTGGATTTCGTCGCCAAAAAGCACAAGAAGGACGCGACCAAGGCGAAGATCAGCTGCGCGGTTTCCATCGGGCCGCGCGACGCGGGCGGCTTCGGCATCGCGGTGAAATTGCAGATCGAGGACAAGTCGCTGCCGCAGGCCGAACTGCAGTCGCTGGCGAACGAGGCGCACGAGCAGATCTGCCCGTACTCGCACGCCACGCGCAACAATGTGCCGGTCGAGGTAAAAGTCACAGGCGCCTAGGCCGCGGATTTAACCGCCGCGCAGCACGATCAGCGCGTCGAGCGCGATTGCGCCGCCGGGGCACGCGAGCAGCGGATTGACGTCGATTTCCTCGACCTGGTCCGCATGGTCGGCGGCAAACTCCGAGATGCGCGCGACCGCCTCGCACACGGCGTCCAGGTCGGCCGGTGGCGAGCCGCGGTAGCCCCGCAACAGCTTGAAGCCGCGCAGGCTTTCCAGCATCCGTCGCGCTTCCATCTTGCCGACCGGCGCGAGCGCGAGCGCCGTGTCGCGCAGGATTTCCACCAGCACCCCGCCCAAGCCGACGAGCAGCACTGGGCCGCACTGGGGATCCCGCTTCACGCCGACCACGAGTTCCACGCCGCCCTTCAACATCGACTGCACGAGAAAGCCGTCCCTTGCAGCCTTCATTGCACCGCAGGCCGCCCGAACGTCTTCCGCGTTTTGCAGGTTCAGCTTCACCGCGCCCGCTTCAGTCTTGTGCTCGATGTCGCCGTCGGCCTTGAGCACCACAGGGTAGCCGAGCGCGGCGGCGGCAACGACGGCCTCGTCCGCGTTCTTCGCCAGGCGCTCGGGGGCGGATTGGATGCCGTATTTTCCGAGAACGGCTTTTGCTTCTCTTTCCCCAAGGACTTTTTTTCCGGAAGGAAGCAAATCACCGATTTTCGTCGTCACCCTTGCTTCGGGAATTCTGCCTTCGTGCCAGCGCTGCCAGGCAGCGATGGCGGCATAGCAGCGGTCCATGGAGCGGAAGAAGCTGACCCTGTCATCCGACTCATAGGCCTCGGAACCCGGCCCCTGCAGCCACTCCGATACCCAGACCACCGAGATCGGTTTCGGCTGCGAGCGCGCCAGCCGGGCGATGTCCAGGGCGCGCTTGTTGCCGGTTTCGCGCGAGGAGACGCTCATGGCGCACAACAGCACGCCGTAGTGCGGATCGTCGAGCAGCGCCTGGCAGCACTTGTTGTAGGACTCGGGCACGCTCAGCACCTGCCCGGTCGGGTCGCAGGGATTGCGCGCGGCGCCGAATTCCGGAACGACGCTGCGCAGCACTGCAGTCGTCGCATCGATGGGCTGCGGCATCGGCACGCCGTGGCGCTCCGCCATGTCGGCAGCCATGATGCCGGCGCCGCCGGAACCCGAGACCACGGCGACGCCGCGCGCGAGCGGCTTGCCGGCCGAAGCGAAGAATTTGGCGTATTCCACCAGCGCTTCGTAGTTGTCCACGGCGACAAAGCCGGCGCGCTCGAAGAGTGCGCGGAACGCTGCGCCCGATCCGGCCAGCGAACCGGTATGCGAACGCGCGGCGGCAGCGCCGTCCTCGCTGATGCCCAGCTTGTAGACGATCACCGGCTTGCCGGCTGCGCGAGCGCGCTCGCCTGCTTCCAGCAAGCGCCGCGCCTCCGGCACGCCCTCGAACAGGCAGGCGATTGCGCGCACGCCGGGGTCCTCAGCCATCGCGCCGATCAGGTCGGCGACATCGACATCGCAGGAATTGCCGACGGAGAAGAAGTAGCTGTAGCCGAGGCCCCGCTCGGCGGCCTGCGCGAGGCAGTAGCCGAGCGCGCCGGACTGGCTGACGAAAGCGATCGGCCCGACGCGGCGCGGCATCTTCGAATATTCGGGAATGAAGCTGACACCGACGCCGAGCGCATGGTTCACCAAGCCCATGCAATTCGGACCGAGCATCGGCATGCGCGCCGCCTGCGCGATGGCGGCAAGGCGGCGCTGTTCCGCCGCTCCCTCTTCCCGCGCCATCTCGCCGTAGCCTGAGGCATACACCACCACGCCGCCAGCCCCCGCCGCTGCCGCTTCTTTCAGTGCCGCCTCGACGCCTTCGCGCGGTACGACCAGCGCTACCAGGTCGGGCTTGCCGGGCAGCGAGGCTAGCGAGGGATAGCAGGCATGCTCGCCGATCTTCGGATACTTGGCGTTCACCGGCCATATCGCGCCGCGGAAATTGGCGAGGTTCTCCAGCGTGCGCAGGCCGAAGGAGCCTGCGCGCGGCGAAGCACCGACGATGGCGATGGATTTCGGCGCGATCAGGCGCTCGACCTGCGCGCGCGTGTAAATCGGTCGTTGGGTTGTTGCTAACATGGAGGCTGCATACTAGGGGAGCGGGCATGAGTGTCAAGAAGCTTTTCGACCTGGGCGGCCGCGTCGCCGTCGTCACCGGCGGGTCGCGCGGGCTCGGGCTGCAGATGGCCGAAGCGCTCGGAGAAATGGGCGCGCGAATCGCGCTCACCGCGCGCAAGCGGGACGAACTGGATGGCGCGGTTGCCGCGCTGGCGAAGCAGAAAATCGAAGCGTCGGCCTGGGCCTGCGACATCGGCCGTCGCGAAGCCATCGCGCCCGTCGCCGAGGCGATCCTGAAGAAGTACGGCAAGGTGGACATCCTGGTGAACAACGCCGGCGCCACCTGGGGTTCGCCCGCCGAGGATCATCCGCTCGAGGCCTGGGACAAGCTGGTCAACGTGAATCTCTCCGGCATGTTCGTGCTCACGCAATTGATCGCCAAGCGCTCGATGATCCCCGCGAAGAAGGGGCGCGTCATCAACATCGCGTCGGTGAACGGCGTGCAGGCCAACGACCCGCGCTTGGTGCGCACCGCAGCCTACGTCGCCACCAAGCATGGCGTAGTCGGTCTGACGCGCCAGCTCGCGGCCGAATGGGGCCGTTACGGCATCACGGTGAATGCCATCTGTCCCGGCTTCTTTCCGTCGAAGATGACCAAGGCCACGCTTGGCAAGGACCTGCAGATGATCATCGACGCCACGCCCGGCGGGCGCGTCGGCAACGACGAGGACCTGAAGGGCGCGACGGTGCTGCTCGCCTCGGACGCCGGCGCGCACATCACCGGCCAGGCGCTGGTCGTGGACGGCGGCGCGACCATCATATGAGCGGCGTGCCCGAGGAGACCTACCAGTTTACGAAGAACATCCCGTTCTCCGAACACCTGGGCATCAAGGTCGATTCGCTGGAAAAAGGCGTCGCGCGCCTGTCGATGCAGGTCAGGCCCGAGTTCATGACCAGCTGGGGCACCGCGCACGGCGGCTCGATCCTGTCGCTGCTCGACATCACCCTTTCGATGACGGCTCGCACGCTCTACGACCCGCCGCGCTCGATCATGACGATCGACCTCAGCACGCAGTTCATCAGCACCGCCACAGGCGTGCTCAAGGCGGAGGGACGCGTGATGAAGGCCGGCCAGAGCACGATCTTCTGCGAGGGCGAGGCGCGCGACGAAAAAGGCGAACTGGTCGCCAAGGCAATAGGCACCTTCCGCGCGATCACTCCGAAGTAGCGCTAGGCCGGGCGCTGCTGCGTGAACAACCCGCGCCCGCTCCAGAGCCAGGCAAGCCCGGACAGCTGTACTGCCCACAACAACCGCAGCGCCCAAGCGTAGCCCTCGGGCGCATAGCCGGTGGCGGAAGGCGGCCAGAGGTTGAGCACCGCACCGACCGCCCACTGGCCGCTGAACATGCCGACAAAGACGGCAACGTTCAGGGCGCTGTTCACGCGCCCCGCCATTTCCTTGGGATAGCGCCGTGAAAAAATCGCATACGACAGCACTACCGCGGTAGCGCCACTGAAAAAAACACACCACAACAACAGCGCTCCGGTACGCACGCCGAGCGCGAGCAGCGCAAGACTGACCGAAGCCGTCGCAACGCCGCCGGCGAGCAGCGGCAGCGTGCTGCGCCCGCGCCGCTCCAATCCGTCGGCCAAGCGGCCAAAACCCAGGTAGCCGGCCAGCATCACGACGTTGAACGCGAGCAGCGCGCGCGCCACCTCCGCCTGGCTGTAGCCGGCCACGTCGCGCAGCCAGGTGGCCACCCAGAGCGTCGCCAGCGATACCGCGGCGAGCTGGCTCGCGCCGATGCATAGCGCCATGCGCCAGAAGGCGGGATCGCGCGCGAGCGCGGCGTATTCGCGCAACTGCAGCGCGAGCGATGCGTTGGACGCGCCGCGCCGCACCGGAGTCTTCTCCGGCACCACGAAGAAAAGCACCAGGCTGACGAGCACCGTCAGCCCGATCACTCCGTGGAGCACTTCCCGCCAAAGGAGCACGCGCAGCACGACTTCCAGCGGCACCGTCACCATGATCGCCCCCAGGATTCCCGAGGCGAAGGCGATGCCGTTCATGGTCGCCAGGCGCTCCAGCGGATGCCACAGCGCGAAAGCGGAGAACGACGACATCAGGCAGCCCGACACGCCCAGGCCGATCAGCGCACGCGCCAGCGTCAATTGCAAGATCGACGGCGCGAGCGTGAACCACAGGCCGCCGCCGGCCGCGACCATCAGCAGGGTGCCGTTGACACGGCGCGGACCATAGCGATCGAGCAGCAAGCCGAGCGGCAGCTGGAACAGAGCGAAAGCGAAGAAATAAATCCCCGAAAGGAAGCCGAGGCCGGCGGCCGACAGCCCGAACTCGCGCGCGAGTTCCGGCCCGATGATGGC
>DATJYN010000151.1:0-17799 GCA_035499575.1 Burkholderiales bacterium
CGTAAAAGCCCTCGGCACGCACGTAAGGGACCACCACCACGCCGCTCACGGCAATCTCGCGCTCGATCGTCAGCCGAAAGCGGTAACGCTGCGAGGAACTGCCCTCGATGTCCCGCAGGTCCACCCTGCCCCGGCCCTCCAGCCAGACCTCGCCGAGCAGCGGCACCCGCCCCGTTGCCTCGAGGACCCCTCTGTGCTCCGTGGTACTGCGACCCAATCTGGTCTTGTTATCGATTTCCGCGTATCCGACCCTCGTCCACAGATAACGGTTCCTCACCCAATCGGCATCACGCAGCGAGGGGCGCAGCAACGGCTTGAGCGTGAAGTCCAGATAGGCGCCGAGCTCGCTGTCGGTCGTATCCGCTCTCTGCTTGCTGGTCAGCGAGCCATCCAGGTACAGGCGAGTCTCATCCGTGAGCTTGAAGAATCCCTGCACCTCCGGAACGTACTCACGCTCGTGGTCCCCCGCTCTCGCCGGTATCGCCAGCGCCGCGGTAAAGAGAAGTATCAGGACGCCGATGCAGCAACTGCTGCGGGAGCACTCCTCGGCCACACTCGGCATGGTCGATGCAGTTTACTCACGGTCCCCAGGTGCGCGTCATTGCACCAATGGGCAGTCGCGCTTGCACTTTGTGCCTGCACGCCGGGCGTTGGCCTGCGCCAGAATGGAAGCCTTCTCGTGCAATGCAATCCTTCCGCCAATTACAGGAGAAACGTATGCGCAATTCGACGATAGCCGGACTGATCGCGTCCTCCATGCTCGCGCTACCGGTTTTCGCGCAGCAAGGACCCAGCGGAGCCCAAGTTACCGCCAGCTCGCCCGGAAAAGCGGCGGTCGCCCAGACCGTCAAGGCGTCCGCCGTGGTGACCGCGATCGATAAGGCGAGCCGTACCGTCACCTTGAAGTCCGCCAGCGGCGAGCTCTTCGACGTGGCCGCCGGCGACGAGGTCCGGAACTTCGACCAGATCGCGGTAGGCGACCAGGTCGTCGTCCAGTACGTGCGAGCGCTTTCCCTGGAAGTGAAGAAGAGCGGCGGCGCCGGCGCGACGACGGAGAGGACGGATGCGGTGCGGGCCAAGCCGGGCGAGAAGCCCGGCGGCGCCGTCGGTCGCCAGGTGACCGTCATGGCCGACGTCACGGCGGTCGATCCCAAGAAGAAGACCATCACCCTGAAGGGCCCCAATGGCAGCGTCGTGGTTCTCGACGTGCATAACCCGGAGCAGTTCACGGCGGTGAAGAAGGGCGACAAGGTCGAAGCGGTCTACACCGAGGCGCTCGCGATCAGGGTGGAGCCGGCGGCGAAAAAAGCCGAGAAGAAGTGAACCCAGGGAGTACACACATGAAGGACATCAAACGGGCCAGCACGTGGACTGCCGTGCTGGCGGCGGCAGTCTTCGCAGCGGGGGCGGCGCACGCAGCCAAGCCCGTCATTTACCCCGCCAAGGGTCAGAGCGCACAACAGCAGCAGGCGGATGACGGGCAGTGCTACAGCTGGGCCAAGGGCAATACCGGCATCGACCCGGCCGCGGTCGCCAGCGCTCCCCCGCCCCCCTCGGGACCGGCGGTCGGCGGCGGCGAACGCGCCAGGGGTGCGCTCCGTGGCGCGGCGGTCGGCGGCATTGTCGACGGAGGAGACGGAGCGCGCACCGGTGCCGCTGTCGGGGTCGTGGCCGGAGGCGCGCGTGCCCGTCAGAACCAGCGGGCCGAGCAGGCGTCTGCGCAATCAAACCAGCAGGGCGCGATGGATACGTTCTACCGCGCCTACGGCGCCTGTATGGAAGGCCGTGGCTACACCATCAAATAAGGGGACATCGTGAAGACGAATCGTTACGCATTGCTCCTAGTCGCCGCGCTTGCGGTGACCCCGGTGTTCGCGCAAACCAAGGCCGCGGACAAGCCCGCGGACAACATGCAGATCCTGCGCGAAAAGCTCCGGGCCGACAAGAAACTGGTCGTCGCGGCCAACATGGAGCTCACGGAGGCGGAGGCGAAGAAATTCTGGCCGCTCTACGACGAATACCAGAAGGAACTTGCGAAGATCAACGACCAGCTCGCATTGACGATTACCGCCTACGCCAGGGAATACAACGCCGGCAGTCTCACGGACAAGAAAGCGACCGAGCTCCTGAGCCAGAGCCTCGCGATCGAGGAATCAGAGACCAAGCTGAAGCGCGCGTTCATGCCCAGGCTGGGCAAGGTGCTGACGGGACGCAAGGTGGCGCGCTATCTGCAGATCGAAAGCAAAATTCGCGCGCTCGTGAAGTATGAGATCGCCGGCGAAGTGCCGCTCGCAAATTAAGAAAAGGAAACCTGCAATGACCTTCCAACTCCGCATTCGGCTGCTCGCGACCGCGCTCCTCGTGGCTGCCGCTGCGCTCCTGCCGCTGGGCCAGATATCGATCGCCGAGGGCACCAACAAGCAACAGGCATCGAAGCTGACGCCGGAACAGAAGGAGGCCGGGCGCGCCGCGAGCCTCAAAATGGCTTCGGACGGGCTCGAAAGGCTTTACCAGCTGCAGCCGGATGCGCGCAAGAAGATCGAAGGTGCTGTCGGCTACGCGGTTTTCGACATCAACTCCATATATGCCATTCTCCTTGTCGGCCAGCGAGGCAACGGCGTGCTGTTCGACAACGCGACCAAAAAGCCCACGTTCATGACCAGCCTGCGAACGGGAACCGGGCCCGGCATCGGCAAGGAGCGCGTCTACCAGATTTTCGCCTTCAAGACCAAGGGCGCCATGGACCAATTCACGCTGGCTGGCGGCGTGGGCGGCGACTTGAGCGCGTCCTACAGCACCGGCGCGGGCGGATCTGTGATGTCGTTCAATCCTGAAATCGACATCGTGCAGATTCCCGAAAGCGGTTCGGCGGTGCAGGCGAGCTGGGGCGGCACCGTCTACTCGGTGGACCCCGATCTGAATTGAATCTCGCGTGGTGCCCGGGGCCGGAATCGAACCAGCATGGCCTTGCGGCCGGGGGATTTTAAGTCCCCTGCGTCTACCAGTTTCGCCACCCGGGCGAACCGATTTATGGTGGAGGCGCGGGGCGGAGTCGAACCGCCCTAAAAGGCTTTGCAGGCCTCTGCATAACCGCTTTGCTACCGCGCCGGAGCGAACAGGGAAGGCCGGACGGCCTTCCCTACGCTAAAGGAATGGAGCGGGAGACGAGTCTCGAACTCGCGACCTTAACCTTGGCAAGGTTACGCTCTACCAACTGAGCTACTCCCGCAAAAACGGACGCGAATTATACCTCAACCCCGCAGCAGGGGCAGCGCCCTGCGCAGGTAGTACAGCATGGACACCACCGTCAGCACCGCGGCGAGGTAGATCATCACGGTGCCGAGCGCGTTGCAATCGACGATGCCGAAGAGCGGGTCCTCGTAGAGCAACAGCGAGATCGCTATCATCTGCAGGACGGTCTTGAGCTTGCCCACATAGGCCACGGCGACGCTGTTGGCCTGGCCCAGTTGCGCCATCCATTCGCGCAACGCGGAAATGACGATCTCGCGGCCGATGATGATCAGGCCGACCACCATGTCGACCCGCCCCAGCGTCAGCAGCACGATCAGCGCGCCCACCACCACCAGCTTGTCGGCGACCGGATCGAAGAAAGCGCCGAACGCCGACATCTGGTTCAGCTTGCGCGCCAGGTAGCCGTCCAGCCAGTCGGTGACCGCCGCGACGATGAAGATCGCGGTCGCCGCGAAGTTCTTGCCGGACTCCGACAGCCAGTCATCCGGCAGGTAGAACACGCCGACGATCAACGGGATCAGCACGACGCGCAGCAGCGTAACCAGGTTCGGCAGGTTCAGTGGCATGTCAGGCGTGCAGGTGCCGGTAGATTTTTTCCGCCAGCGAGCGACTGACGCCGTCCACCTTGGCTAGCTCATCCACTGCCGCGGCCTGCACGCCCTGCAGGCCGCCGAAATGGGCGAGCAGCTTCTGCCGGCGCTTGGCGCCGACGCCGGGAATCTCGGTGAGCGACGACGTGGTGCGCGCCTTGCCGCGCCGAGCCCGGTGGCCGACGATCGCGAAGCGGTGCGCCTCGTCGCGGATGCTCTGTATTAAATGCAGGCCGGCATGCTGCGGCGGCAGCGACAGCGACTGCCCGTCGGCCTCCAGCACCAGCTCTTCCATGCCCGCCTTGCGCGCCGGGCCCTTGGCGACGCCGACCACCGTGACGTCGTTCAGGCCAAGTTCGGCGAGCGCCGCGCGCGCCGCGTTCAGCTGGCCACGCCCGCCGTCGATCAGGATCAGGTCCGGCACCTTGCCCTCGCCCGCCGACACGCGTTCGTAGCGGCGCGACAGCGCCTGCCGCATGGCGGCGTAGTCGTCGCCGGGCGTCAGGTCGCGCATGTTGAAGCGGCGGTACTCTGCTTTCTGCAGCGCATGCCTGTCGTATACCACGCAGGAGGCGACTGCGGCTTCCCCCATGGTGTGGCTGATGTCGAAACACTCGATGCGCTGCGCCATTTCCGGCAGGCCGAGCGCCTCGCGCAGCGCGACGATCCTGCCCTCCTGCGTGGTTTTCTCGCGCGCACGCTGCTGGAGTGCGAGGCGCGCATTCTTCGCCGCCATCTCCACCCACACCCTGCGCTCGCCGCGCGCCGCGCCTGCGAGGATCACCAGCGGGGGCTTTGACTGCTCGATGTAATGCTGGTCGAGGAAGGCTTCGACGATTTCCCCGGCGCCCGCTTCGCCCGCGTTCTGCGGGAAGAAGCTGCGGTCGCCGACGTGCCGGCCGGCGCGGATCATCACCAGGTTCACGCAGGCCAGCCCGCCTTCCAGAACGCAGGCCACGACGTCCGCATCCACGCCGCGGTTGGACTCGACGTACTGGCGGGCCTGCACGCGCGACAGCGCGCGGATCTGGTCGCGGAACAGGGCTGCCTCCTCATAGCGCTGCGCAGCAGAGGCGCTCTCCATGCGCTCGCCCAGCAGGCGCGTGACGTCGTCCTCGCGGCCCTCCAGGAACAGCGCCGCGCTCTTCACGTCCTCGGCATAGGCCTCCGCCGAGATCAGGCCGGTGCAGGGCGCCGTGCAGCGCCGGATCTGGTGCAGCAGGCAGGGCCGCGAACGGTTCTGGAATACCGAGTCCTCGCAGGTGCGCAGCCGGAACACGCGCTGCAGCAGCTGGATGCTCTCGCGCACCGCATGCGCGTGCGGGAACGGCCCGAAATGGCGGTTGTGGCGGTCCTTGGCGCCGCGGTGGAAGCCGAGCCGCGGGAACCGGTGTCCGCTGATCATCAGGTAGGGGTAGGACTTGTCGTCGCGGAACAGGATGTTGTAGCGCGGCGCGAGGCTCTTGATGAGGTTGTTCTCGAGCAGCAGCGCCTCGGGTTCCGAGCGCGTGGCGGTGACCTCGACCGCGGCCACTTGCGACACCATCATCCGGATGCGCGGACTCAAGCCATGCTTCTGGAAGTAGGAGCTGACCCGCTTCTTCAGGTCGCCGGCCTTGCCGACGTAGAGCACTTCGCCGGCGGCGCCGAGCATCCGGTAGACGCCGGGCAGGTTGGGCAGGCCGGCGACGAACGGCTTCGGATCGAACATGGGAGTTGGATTATAATTCGCCCCCTTTTCAGGGACTTGGCGTATGTCTAAAGTATCCGCAGTCGAACTCCGCGTCGGCAACCTGCTCGAATGGGACAAGCGCGTCTGGCGCGTGCTCAAGTGCTACCACGTGCACGTCGGCGGCCGCGGCGGCGCGTTCATGCAGGTCGAGATGAAGGACATCGAGGCCGGCACCAAGACCAACCAGCGCTTCCGCACCGAGGACAAGGTCGAGCGCGCCTTCGTCGACCCGCGCGAAATGACCTTCTCGTACCAGGACGGCGACAGCTATGTGTTCATGGACAAGGAAAACTACGAGGAGTTGCGGTTGTCCGCGGAATTCCTCGAGGGGCAATCGGGCTACCTGCTGCCGAGCGCCGACGTGCAGGTGAATTTCTACAACGACCGGCCGATCGGCCTGGAACTGCCGCCCTCGGTGGTGCTCACGGTCACCGAGACGGAACCGGCGATCAAGAACGCCACGGCGACCAACACTTTCAAGGCGGCGACGACCGAAACGGGCCTGGTGGTGCAGGTGCCGCCCTTCGTCAGCGAGGGAGAGAAAATCAAGGTCAGCACCAACGACGGCACGTACATGGAACGCGCGTAGCGCATTGATGGAGCGCTCCTGGGCGGTCGGATGATTTTCAGCGATCCGGCGTTCCTGGTATTCATATTCCTGCCTTTTGCCGCCTTCGCGTTCGTTGACCGTGCCTTAACGCTGCCGCTGCCTGTCCGGGGCGGATTCGTCGTCGGCCTGAGCCTGATTTATTACTGGTTTGGCCCGGCCGCGAGCCCCGCGCTGCTGGGCTTGTTCGTCGTCGGCAACTACCTGCTTCTGTTGACCGCCGGCGGAAACGCCGGAATTCTCCTGACGTTCGCGCTGCTCAATATCGCGGCGCTGTTCTACCTCAAGGCCGCATTGCCCCACGGCGCTCCCCTGGGCATCTCCTTTCACGCCTTTCAGATCGTCGGGCTGCTCATTGCGCGGTCGCAGAATGCGTTCACGTCGATTCCCGCCTCCGTCTATTTCCTGCTCCTGACGTTCTTCCCGCAGTTGGCGGCCGGGCCGGTCGTGCGCTGGAGCCAGGCCCACAGGTTCTTCGAACGCTGGGTGAACCGGGTGCGCAGCCCGATCAGGTTCGACTGGGTGCTCTTGTTCCTGGCCACCGGCCTGGCGAAGAAAACCCTGATCGCGGACCCCCTCTATCCGGTGGTCCACAGCCTGCAGCAGGCCTCGACGTCGTTCAGCGGCCTGGACGCCTTGGCCTTCCCGTTTCTCTACTCGGTCTACCTGTACGCCGATTTCTCGGCATACAGCGACATCGCGACCGGCGTGGCGCACATGATCGGCATGCGCATGCCGATCAATTTCTTCTCGCCCTACAAGGCGGCAAGCCCGCAGAGCTTCTGGCGCAGGTGGCATCGGACGCTCTACAAGTTCCTGAGCATCGACTTGCGCTTTCTCTACGGCTGGTTGCGGCTGCCTGGACGCACCGCATTCGTGCTCTTCGTGTTCATTTTCTCCGGCTACTGGCACGGCGCGGCCTGGGGATACGTGATTTGGGGCCTCGCGCACGCGCTGTATTTCCTCCTGTTCCCGCGAAACCTCGCGCGGCGACTGCCGGGCGCGGTTCAAACAGCAGTCAATTTCACAGTCGTGTCGCTGCTTTGGCTGCCGTTCGCACTGGGGATCCCCGGCGTTATCAGGTGGGCTCGCGGACTCGCCGGCTGCACAGGCGCGGACTGGCAGAAGCTTGCGTGCACGCAGGTGTCCGTCCTGCACGCAAACGATTTCGTGCTCCTGGGCATCGGCCTCCTGCTCGCTTTCCTGGCGCCAAACGCGTTTCAATTGGCGCGGGGCAGGACCTTCTGGCCCGTCAAGAGGGCCATGGCGATCATCCTCCTGGCGTTCGCTCTTCATGCCATCTTCATCCTGAAGACCGGAACTTCGGCGTTTGTGTACTTTCAATTCTGATGGCTGAAGCCCGCTAACTGGAGGCCGCTCCCGTGTCCGCAAATGCCAGGCTTGCTAAAGGAATCGCGATCACCGTGCTGCTTTGCGTCGCCGCCGAGTTCGCCGCCTTTGCGGGGCTCGTGGCTTTCGACGTCGCGCGCGGCGACAAACTGCTGCGCGCCATCGAGCACCGCGCCCGCATGCACCCGCTGGTGCCGAAGGTCGTGGTGCTGCTCGGCGCATTCGATCCGATCGCAGGCCAACGCTACGATCCCGACACCAAGGTGGGAAACGTGCGCATCAACAAGTTCGGCTTCATCGCCAACGGGCCGGATGACGCTTCCCTGCGCCTGTTTCCCCGCAAGGCGGAAGGTGAAATCCGCATCATCATGCTGGGCAGCAGCAGCCTGGCCGGGACCCTCCTGCGGAGCGACGAGTCGCACACGATCGCGGCCTACCTGGAGCGCTCGCTGAATGCCCACGCGCCGCCGGGCAGGCGATTTTCCGTTCTCAACTTCGGCATCAACGGCGGCGATTCGTTCTCGGAGCTGCGAATGTTCTTTGCCCAGGCGATCTACCTGGACCCGGACGTCGTCATCGCGCTGGACGGCTGGATCGACGCGATCGAAGGCGCGTTCAATTCCGAACGAAGCGGCTTGCGGCACGGGCTCGTGGACTGGTCCGAGATGAGCTACCGGCACAACGACTTGTTCAACCGCATCGCCGCCAAGCGCGAGAGCACTCCCTATGTCTTCACCTACCTTTATCTGGCGCTCAAGGAGGCGGGAATTCTGGGGCGCGAAGCGCCCGACAACCGCCAGGAACGCTACGAAAGCATGCCCTGGTACCGCATTTCCGGCGAGATCATCGCAGACCACCAGGGACTCGATTTCGTGCTGCCGCGCAACGTCGAAGCCATGGCGGCGTACTCGGCCGCGACCGGAATCTGCTTCATCGGATATTTGCAGCCCATTGCCGACCTTGCCCGGATGCCGAATCAGGAGGAACGGGATGCGCTCGACGACTATCACGCGGCCATGGCGCGAGCCGGCAAGCCGTATTTTGCGCGCGCGACATACACCCCGGCGATGACGAAAGCCTTCTCAAGCTATGCCGATGCCTACCGGCGCCTGTCGGAGAAATACCGCGGCAGCAGATGCACGCGGTTTTCCGACCTCACGACGACGTTCGAGAGGACGCCCGAGCGCGTCTACCTGGACGCAACGCACTACAACGAGCGGGGCAACGAAATCATCGCCGCGCGCATGGCCGGCGATGTCCGCCGCATGGTCCTGCATTGACTAGATGCCCGCCTGCGAAACGAATTTGGTGTTCAGATAGGCCTCGATCGCGTCGGCGCCGCCCTCGGTGCCGTAGCCCGAATCCTTCACGCCGCCGAACGGGACTTCAGGCAGTGCCAGGCCGAGGTGATTGATGGTCATCATTCCGACTTCGACTTCCGCGGCGATGGCGTTGGCGGTCTTCGCCGATTTCGTGAACGCGTAGGACGCAAGCCCGAATGGCAGGCGGTTCGCCTCGGTTACCGCATCGTCGAATGACTTGAAAGGGTTGATCACAGCGATCGGCCCGAAGGGTTCTTCATTCATCGTCTTGGCCGAGTTCGGCACTTCCGTCACCACGGTCGGCTCGAAGAAGTTGCCCTTGTCGCCGATGCGGTGGCCGCCGGCGCGGACCTTACCTCCCTCTCTCGTAGCATCCGAGACGTGAGCGTCGAGTGCAACGACGCGCCGCGGGTTGGCCAGCGCGCCCATCGTGACGCCCTGCTCCATGCCGTTGCCGACCTTGAGCGCCTTGGCATGCTCGGTGAACTTGCCGACGAAGCTCTCATAGACCTTCTCCTGCACCAGGAAGCGGGTCGGCGAGACGCAGACCTGGCCGGCGTTGCGGAACTTGCCGAAAGCGAGCAGTTTCGCCGCCGAGTCGACGTCGGCGTCGTCGAAGACGATCACCGGCGCGTGCCCGCCGAGCTCCATGGTCACCCGCTTCATGTGCTTGCCGGCAAGCGCGGCCAGCTGCTTGCCGACGGCGGTCGATCCCGTGAAGGTCACCTTGCGGATCACCGGGCTCGGAATGAGGTATTCCGAGATCTCCGCCGGAATGCCGAACACCAGGCCGATCACGCCCGCGGGCGCGCCGGCGTCGTGGAACGCGCGCAACAGTTCCGCAGGGGACGCCGGCGTCTCTTCCGGCGCCTTGACGATGATCGAGCAGCCCGTCGCGACGGCCGCAGAGAGCTTGCGCACGATCTGGTTGATCGGGAAATTCCACGGCGTGAACGCCGCGACCGGCCCGACCGGCTCCTTGATGGCGAGCTGGTAGATGCCCGGCGCGCGCGCCGGGATGATGCGGCCGTAGGCGCGGCGGCCTTCCTCGGCGAACCAGTCGATGACGTCCGCGCCGGCCAGCACTTCCATTTTCGCTTCCGCGAGCGGCTTGCCCTGCTCCATGGTCATCAGCGGCGCGATGGCGTCGGCCCGCGCGCGCAGCAGCTCCGCCGCCTTGCGCATCATCTGGTAGCGGGCAAAGGCGCCCGTCTTGCGCCAGACATCGAAACCCTTTTTCGCCGCCTCGAGCGCGCGGTCGAGGTCCGCCTTCTCGGCATGTGCGAACGCGCCGATGGTTTCGCCGGTCGCGGGATTCACCACCGGCAGCGTCTTGCCGGAAGCGGCATCGCACCACTTGCCGTCGATCAGGAGCTGAACTTTGGGATAGGGCATGCGCATCTCTCCTCTCAAGGAATGTCTTCGATCGTATCAAGTGCTTCGCGGTAGGCGACGCTCTTCCTGAAATCGCGGCCGCCGCGGCGCCTCATTCTTTCAATTCTTTCGGGAAAAGAAACGGCAACCGGGGCAAGCGATTCCAGCAGCAGTTCCTGATCCTTGGGCTTCTGGCAGAGCAGCACCTGGTCGCAGCCCGCGGCCAGCGCGGCGCGCGCGCGCTCCGGCATGCCACCTGCGGTGCTCGCCCCTTCCATCGACAGGTCATCGCTGAAAATCAGGCCTTGGAAACCCAGCTTGCCGCGCAGGATTTCCTGCAGCCAGTAGCTTGAATACCCCGCCGGTTCCGCATCAGCCTGGGGATAGACGACGTGGGCCGGCATGATGCCGGCAAGCCCGGCCTTGATGGCGGCCTGGTACGGCACCAGGTCCTTGAGGAAGAACGCTTTCGCCGGCCGCTCATCCCTCGGCACTGCGACATGCGAGTCTGCCGCCGCGAAGCCGTGCCCGGGAAAATGCTTGCCGACCGCGGCCATGCCGCCGCCTGCCAGGCCTTCGATCAGTTGCACGGCGAGCGCGCCCACCGCGGTGGGGTCGTAATGGAACGCGCGATGGCCGATCACGGCGCTTGAACCGTAGTCGAGATCGAGCACCGGCGTAAAGCTGTAGTCCAGGCCGTGGGCGCCCAATTCGGCCGCAATCACCGTTCCCACGGCCCTGGCCGCCCGCTTCGCCAGCTCCCGGTCGCGGTCCCAGAGCACGCCAAGGCGGCGCATCGGCGGGATCGCGGTAAAACCCTGGGCGAAGCGCTGCACGCGCCCACCCTCGTGGTCGACGCTGATCGGCAGCTGCGGTTCGCGCAGGCGCGAGATTTCCTCCGTCAACGCGAGCAGCTGCTCGGGCGACTCGTAATTGTGGGTGAACAGGATCACGCCGCCCGCCGCGGGATGCAGCAGGCGTTTCCGGTCGTCGTCGGTGAGGGCCGCTCCGGCGGGGTCCAGGATCACCGGACCCAGCGGCAGCTTCAGCCTTCGCATTCCAGGATCACGGTCGCCGCCGCCATCTCGCGCTCGTCGGTGAGCGAGAGATGGGCGTGGCGGATCTGCCTTTCCTTGAGCAGCTTTTTCAACTCGCTGGAAAATTCCAGCTGCGGCTTGCCCGACTTGAGGTTGACCACCCAGACGCCGTGCCAGTTGGCGGGCGCGTGAATGCCGGTGCCGAGCGCCTTGGTGAAGGCCTCCTTGGCCGCGAAGCGCTTGGCAAGGTAGGCGACCGGCTTCTTGTGCGCGCGGAAGCGCTTCAGTTCCGTCTCGCAGAGGATGCGCTGCGCGAAGCGGTCGCCGAAGCGGTCGAGCGCGCGCTCCACGCGTCTGATGTCGATCAGGTCCGTGCCGACGCCGTAGATCATCGCGCGACGTCCGTGATCAGGCGCTTCATCTCGCGCACGGCCTCGCGCATGCCGACGAACAGGGCGCGCGAGACGATCGCATGGCCGATGTGCAGCTCGCGCACGCCCGGCAGGCGCGCCACAGGCTCGACGTTGAAATAATTGAGCGCGTGGCCGGCGTTGAAGCGCATGCCTAGCGCGCGGATTCTTTCGCCGGCTTTTTTGATTTTTTTCAATTCAAGAACGACTGCCGGGCTTTCAGCGTCGCGACCTTTGGCATGGAAGGCATGCGCGTAGGGGCCGGTATGCACCTCGCAGACCGAGGCGCCGATGCGCTTCGCCGCCTCGACCTGCCTGAGCTCCGCATCGATGAAGACGGAAACGACGATGCCGGCACTGGCCAGCATCCCGACCGATTTTTTCAACTTTGTTTCAAGGGAACAGACATCCAAACCGCCTTCGGTCGTCACTTCGTGGCGGCCCTCGGGCACGAGCATCGCCATCTCGGGCTTGATGCGGCGGGCGATCTTCACCATCTCGTCGGTCGCCGCCATTTCCAGGTTGAGCTTGATGTGCGTGAGCTCGCGCAGCCGGCTGACGTCCTGGTCCTGGATATGCCGCCGGTCTTCGCGCAGGTGCACAGTGATGCCATCGGCACCGCCCAAGTGGGCCTCGACCGCCGCCCAGACCGGGTCCGGCTCGTAGGTCCGCCGCGCCTGGCGCACGGTGGCGACGTGGTCGACGTTGACGCCCAGCTCGATCACAGGTCCTGCAGTTCCGAGAGCACCGCGCGCGTGTGCAGCGCCTGGCCGCCCAGGCGGTCGGCGATCAGCGCGCGCATCAGCCGCCGCGCCTCTTCGCGGGTCCGCGTATTTTCATAAGTGTCCGCTGCCATATCCAGCAAGGTCCTGCCGCTCACCACGGAATCTCCATCGATGCGCCGGGTTTCGACCGGCCCCCGCTCGGGCTCGTAGGCGTAGTGCTTGGCCGGATCGATTGCGGCGCCGTTCGCCGCGTCCCGGTCGAGCACAGGAGCATACCCGAGTTCCGCGAGCATCCTGCGCTCGAATCCTCGCAGGATGGTCGAATGCGCCGCCGCGTTGTCCTCGCTCCCGCACAGGCGCGTGAGGGCAGCACCATAGGCGTCGAACAGCGATTCGTGCGGATCCTCGCGAGGTAGCAGCCGCAGCATCAGTTCATTGATGTAGAACCCGCACATCAGGCCGATGCCGGCCAGCGACTTCTGCCCGCCGCCCCACTCCGCCGTGATCAGTGTGCCCAGCTCCGCCGACGCGGTCCAGCTCAGGCGCAGCGGGTGAAAGGCAAGCAGCACGCCGCGCATCGCCGAGCGCGGACGCCGCGCACCCCGCGCGAGCAATCCGACCCGGCCGTGGCGGCGCGTGAACGCCTCGACGATAAGGCTGGTCTCCTTGTAGGGGTAGGCATGCAGGACGAATCCCGGCTCATGCTCCGCGCGTCGTTTCATGGCGGCGGACTACCGGTAGCCGAGCTGGCGGAGGAGCCGCTCGTCCCCGGTCCAGTCCTTCTTCACCTTGACCCAGACGCCGAGATAGACCTTGCCGCCGTACAGGCTTTCCATGTCCTTGCGTGCCGCGGTGGAAATGCGCTTCAGCAGGTCGCCCTTCGCGCCGATGACGATCGGCTTCTGGCTGTCGCGCTCGACCCAGATCGTGGCTTCGATCCTGCGCAGGCGACCTTCCTCCTTGAAGCTCTCCAGGGCCACGTCGCAGCGGTAGGGCAGCTCTTCGCCGAGCAGCTGGAACAGCTTCTCGCGCAGGATCTCGGCGGCGAAAAAGCGCTCGTCCCGGTCGGTCAGCTGGTCCGCCGGGTAGGCCGCCGGGCCCACCGGCAGCAGGCTCGCCAGCACCCGCAGCAATTCGGGGAGGTTTTTGCCGCTGCGCGCCGACACCGGGACGATCGCGGCGAAGCCGCGCTGCTTCTGCAGCCGGTCGATGAACGGCAGCAGCTCGTTGGTGCTCTTCGCCAGGTCGAGCTTGTTGACCACGGCCACCACGGTCTGCTCCGGCGGAATGCGCGCGAGCACCTCGCGGTCCTCCTCGCCGAAGCGCAGCGCCTCGACGACGAACACCGCCACATCGCAGTCGCGCGCCCCTTCGGTCGCCTGGCGGTTGAGCGTGCGGTTCAAAACGTTGTCGTGCCGCGTCTGGTAGCCCGGCAGGTCGACGAAGACGTACTGGCATTCCTTGGTGGTGAGAATGCCGGTAATGACATGGCGCGTGGTCTGCGCCTTCGGCGAGACGATGGCGATCTTCTGCCCCACCAGCTTGTTGAGCAGGCTCGATTTGCCGGTATTCGGCCGGCCCGCGAAGGCCACCGTGCCGCAGCGGAACGCCGTCACTTGGCGATTTGCTTCAGCAGGTTGGTGGCGGCCTGCTGTTCGGCGCTGCGGCGCGAACTGCCGCTTCCGCTCGCGCGCAGGCCCAGGCCCGCGGCCGAGCATTCCACCTCGAACACCTGCTTGTGGGCCGCGCCGGCCGTCGCCACCAGGCGGTATTCCGGCAGCTTCTGCCTGCGCCCCTGCAGCAATTCCTGCAGCACGGTCTTCGCGTCCTTGGCCGGCTCGCGCGGATCGAGCTTCTCCAGCGAATCGCCGAAGGTGGCGCGCACCGCGGCGCGCACCGACTCGTAGCCGCCGTCTAGGAATACCGCGCCGAAGGTCGCTTCCAGCGCATCCGCCAGGATCGACGGCCGGTCCGCGCCGCCGCTGGACACCTCGCCTTCGCCGAGCCGCAGGAAGCCCGACAGGCCGATCGCGCGCGCCACCGCGGCCAGCGCCGCCTCGCGCACCAGGCTGGCGCGCAGCCGAGACAGCTCGCCCTCGGCGATATCCGGGAAACGCGTATAGAGCTCCTCGGCAATGACGCAGCCGATCACGCCGTCGCCGAGGAATTCCAGCCGCTCGTTGTGCGGCGAGCCGAAACTGCGGTGAGTCAGCGCCTGCGCGAGCAGCGAGGGGTTCCTGAAGCGGTGGCCGATGCGCCGCTCGAGTGCCGAATGGCGTGCCACCGTCGCCCGGGAATTATTCTTTCGAGGTCGCGACGAAATCGATATGGATGCCGATGTTGGAGACCAGCGGGATCTCCTTTCGGTAGGCGACGGAAACCAGCACGCCGTCGCTGTCCTTGGTGATCTCGAGGTCGGATCCCTTGACGCTGTCGATGGCGTCGATGGTCGCGCGCGCATCGAAGTCCCTGCGGATCTGATTGACCGGCGCACCGCCGCGTCCCTCGGCTCCGACTGCGATTACCGCCTTCTTGACCGCATAGAATTCGATGTACGACGGCGCCAGTTTCATGCCGATCACGATGACCACGATCAGGACCGCCAATATCATCAGAAGGCTGATCAGGCTGATGCCGGTCTGGTTTTTGCGCATGTCCATCTCTCCCTGGTTGTCCGTTGGCGGCAGCCGCTCAACGGAAGGTGCCAAAGCGCCCCAGCTCGCCCAGATTGAGCCAGATGAAGAACGCCTTGCCGACGATGTTCGCGTCCGGCACGAAACCCCAGACGCGGCTGTCGCTCGAATTGTCCCTGTTGTCGCCCATCATGAAGTAGTGGCCCGGCGGCACCGTGCAGACCAAGCCGCCGCTATTGTAGTCGCAGTTCGCGGAATGCTCGAAGTCCATGCTGCGGTTGACGAAGCCCGGCGTGTCCTTGTCCAGGATGATCTCGTGCTCCCTGCCGCCGAAGTTCTCCAGGTAGCGGGGAAAGTACTGCAGCCGCTCGCGCGATTCGTAGTCGGCTATCGCGCGGCGCGGCACCGGCTTGCCGTTGATGGTCAGCGACTTGTCGCGGTATTCGATGCGGTCGCCCGGCAGGCCCACCACGCGCTTGATGTAGTCCAGCGACGGGTCCAGCGGATAGCGGAAGACCATCACGTCGCCCCGCTGCGGATTGCCGACATCGAGGACCTTCACGTCCAGCACGGGCAGGCGGATGCCGTAGGCGAACTTGTTGACCAGGATGAAGTCGCCGATCAGCAGGGTGGGAATCATCGAGCCAGAGGGAATCTTGAACGGCTCGACCAGGAAGGAGCGCAACAGGAACACCACCAGGATCACCGGGAAGAAGCTGATCGAGTACTCGACCCACCAGGGCTGCCGGCCTTCCGGCGGCCGCCGCTTTCTCAGGAACCACTTGTCCAGCAGCCAGACCAGGCCGGTAACCGCCAGCAGCAGGAACAGGAACAGCGCGAAGCTCAGCACGGGCATCTTTACTTGTCTCCGGTTTGCAGGACGGCGAGGAAGGCTTCCTGCGGGATTTCCACCGCGCCCACCTGCTTCATGCGCTTCTTGCCCTCTTTCTGCTTTTCGAGGAGCTTGCGCTTGCGCGTGATGTCGCCGCCATAGCACTTGGCGATGACGTTCTTGCGCAGCGCCTTGACGTTCTCGCGCGCGATGATGTTGGCGCCGATCGCCGCCTGGATGGCCACGTCGAACATCTGGCGCGGGATCAGGCTGCGCAGGCGCGTGACCAGGTCGCGGCCGCGATGCTGCGCCGCCTCGCGGTGCACCATCGCCGACAGCGCGTCGACGCGTTCGCCGTTGACCAGCACGTCGAGGCGCACCACGTCGGCGGCGCGGTATTCCTTGAATTCGTAGTCGAGCGAGCCGTAGCCGCGCGTCAGCGATTTCAGCCGGTCGAAGAAATCCATCACCACCTCGGACAGCGGCAGGTCGTAGGACAGCACCACGTGGCGCGCCGCGTAATGCATGTTGGTCTGCACGCCGCGCTTCTGCAGGCAGAGCGTCATCACCGGGCCGACGTATTCCTGGGGCAGGAAGATGGTGGTCGAGATGATCGGCTCGCGGATCTCCTCGATTTTCGAGGGGTCCGGCAGCTTGGCCGGGTTGGACACCTGCTCGACCGTGCCGTCGCGCAGCCGTACTTCGTAGACCACCGACGGCGCGGTGGTGATCAGGGCCAGGTTGTGCTCGCGCTCCAGCCGCTCCTGCACGATGTCCATGTGCAGCAGGCCGAGGAAGCCGCAGCGGAAGCCGAAGCCCAGGGCCTGCGAAACCTCCGGCTCGTAGTGCAGCGAGGAATCGTTCAGGTGCAGCTTCTCCAGCGCCTCGCGCATCGCCTCGTACTGGTTCGATTCGACCGGGTACAGGCCCGCGAAGACCTGCGGCTTGATTTCCTTGAAGCCGGGCAGCGCCGCCGCCGCGCGCTTGTCGGCGCGCGTGATGGTGTCGCCGACCTTGGCCGCGCGCAGTTCCTTGATGCCCGCGACCACGAAACCGACTTCGCCCGCCGACAGGCTGTCCTTCGGCCTGGACTTGGGCGTGAACACGCCGACCTGCTCGCAGAGAAAACCCGCGCCGCTGCTCATCAGCTCGATCTTGTCCTTGGGGCGCAGCACGCCGTCGACCACCCGCACCAGCATCACCACGCCGACGTAGTTGTCGAACCAGGAGTCGATGATCAGCGCCTTCAGGTTGGCCTGCTCGTCGCCGCGCGGCGCCGGCACGCGTTCGATCACCGCCTCCAGGATGTCCTGCACGCCCTCGCCGGTCTTGGCGCTGACGCGCAGCGCGTTCTGCGCGGGGATGCCGATGACGTCCTCGATTTCCTGGATCGCGTTGGCGGGATCCGCCGACGGCAGGTCGATCTTGTTCAGCACCGGGACCACCTCGACGCCCTGCTCGGTCGCCGTGTAGCAGTTCGCCACGGTTTGCGCCTCGACGCCCTGCGAGGCATCGACCACCAGCAGCGCGCCTTCGCAGGCGGCGAGCGAGCGGCTGACCTCGTAGGAAAAATCGACGTGGCCGGGCGTGTCGATCAGGTTGAGGTTGTAGACCTGGCCGTCACGGGCCTTGTAGCGCAGCGCAGCCGTCTGCGCCTTGATGGTGATGCCGCGCTCGCGCTCGAGGTCCATCGAGTCGAGCACCTGTTCTTCCATCTCGCGGTCCGACAGGCCGCCGCAGTACTGGATGAAACGGTCCGCAAGGGTGGATTTGCCGTGGTCGATATGGGCAATGATCGAAAAGTTGCGGATATGCTGCATCAGCAAAAAGGGCACGAGCGTGCCCTTTCGTGTGGAATTCCAAGGCCCCGGATTGTAGCGGATTTTGCCTGCGAAGGCTCAGTTTCCGTCCAGCCGCAAGGCCACGTAGAGCGAG
>DATJYN010000152.1:0-37008 GCA_035499575.1 Burkholderiales bacterium
CCATCTCGGCCGGGTTCTTGGTCACCTTGATGCCGCAGGATTCCATGACCGCGAGCTTTTCCTGCGCGGTGCCCTTGCCGCCGGAGATGATGGCGCCGGCATGGCCCATGCGCTTGCCCGGCGGCGCGGTGACGCCGGCGATGAAGCCGACCACCGGCTTCTTCATGTTGGCCTTCACCCACTGCGCCGCGTTTTCCTCGTCCGAACCGCCGATTTCGCCGACCATGATCACGGCTTCCGTCTGCGGATCGTCGTTGAACATCTTGAGCACGTCGATGTGCTTCAGCCCGTTGACCGGATCGCCGCCGATGCCGACGCAGGACGACTGGCCGAGGTTCAGGTCCATGAGCTGGCCGACCGCCTCATAGGTCAGCGTGCCCGAGCGCGACACCACGCCGATCGGGCCCTTCTTGTGGATGTGGCCCGGCATGATGCCGATCTTGATTTCGTCGGGCGTGATCACGCCCGGGCAGTTCGGCCCGACCAGGCGCGTCTTGCGGCCCTGCATCTTGTACTTGGTGCGGATCATGTCGCGCACCGGGATGCCCTCGGTGATGCAGATCACCAGGTCCAGGTCCGCTTCGACCGCTTCGTCGATCGCCGCCGCGGCGAACGGCGGCGGCACGTAAATGACCGAGACGGTCGCGCCAGTTTGCGCTTTTGCCTCTTTTACAGAACCGAAAATGGGGATCGATTCGAAAGATTCGCCCGCCTTCTTCGGATTCACGCCGGCGACATAGCAATTCGGGCCGTTGGCGTATTCCTTGCCCATCTTGGTGTGGAACTGGCCGGTCTTGCCGGTGATGCCCTGCGTCATCACGCGGGTGTTCTTGTCGATCAGGATGCTCATGGCTATTTCCCCTTCACCGCGGCGACGGCCTTCTGCCCCGCCTCGGCCATGTTGTCGGCCGAGATGATCGGCAAGCCGGAGTCGGCGATGATTTTCTTGCCGAGGTCCTCGTTGGTGCCGCGCATGCGCACCACCAGCGGCACCGTGAGCTTCACTTCCTTCGCCGCCGCCACCACGCCGGTGGCGATGGTGTCGCACTTCATGATGCCGCCGAAGATGTTGACCAGGATGCACTTCACCTTCGGGTTGGAGAGCATGATCTTGAACGCCGCGGTCACCTTCTCCGCCGTGGCGCCGCCGCCGACGTCGAGGAAGTTGGCCGGCTCGGCGCCGTAGAGCTTGATGGTGTCCATGGTCGCCATCGCCAGGCCCGCGCCGTTCACCAGGCAACCGATGTTGCCGTCCAGCGAGATGTAGGACAGGTCGTACTTGGAAGCCTCGATCTCGAGAGGGTCCTCCTCGTCGAGATCCCGCATGGCGACGATGTCGGGATGGCGGAACAGCGCGTTGTCGTCGAAGTTGAGCTTGGAATCGAGCGCGATCACCTTGCCGCCGCCGGTCAGGATCAGCGGATTGATTTCGGCGAGCGACGCATCGGTCTCGTCGAAGCACTTGTAGAGGCCCTGGAGAAGTGTCTTTGCTTCGGGCTTCGAACCGTCAGGTATGCCGATCTTGCCGGCAATTTCCTCGGCTTGCGCCGCCGTCAGCCCCTTGCCCGGGTCGACGATCACGCGGTGGATTTTCTCGGGCGCATGGGCGGCGACTTCCTCGATGTCCATGCCGCCTTCGCTCGAGGCCATCAGCGCCACGCGCTGCGTGACGCGGTCGACCACCATGCCGATGTAGAGCTCCTTCTTGATGTCGGCGCCCTCCTCCACCAGCAGCCGGCGCACTTTCTGGCCGCCGGGGCCGGTCTGGTGCGTCACCAGCTGCATGCCGAGAATTTCCTTCGCCTTTTCGCGCACTTCATCCAGCGATTTGGCAACCTTGACGCCGCCGCCCTTGCCGCGGCCGCCGGCGTGGATCTGCGCCTTCACCACCCAGACCTTGCCGCCGAGCTTTTTCGCCGCTTCGACCGCCTCGTCGACGCTGAAGCACGGGAATCCGCGCGGCGTGGCCATGCCGAATTTGCGGAACAGTTCCTTGCCCTGGTATTCGTGGATTTTCATGCGGCGATGTTCTCCTTGGTGCGGAAGATATTAGCATCGGCCCCCTTGTTAAAATCATTGACATGCGTCATGTCATCGCGCTCGACCAGGGCACCACCAGCTCCCGCGCCATCATCTTCGACGAGACCGGCAGCCCGGTCGCCTCGGCGCAGCGCGAATTCAAGCAGCACTACCCGGAGCCGGGCTGGGTGGAGCACGACCCGGACGAAATCTGGCGCACGCAGCGCGACGTCGCGCGCGAAGCGCTGCGCTCCTCGGGCCTGAAGCCCGAGGACCTGGTCGCCTGCGGCATCGCCAACCAGCGCGAAACCACGGTGGTCTGGGACCGCCAGACCGGCCAGCCGATCCATCGCGCGATCGTCTGGCAGGACCGGCGCACCGCGGCGATGTGCGCCGAGCTGAAGGAAGTCGGCGCCGAAAGCCTGGTGAAGGAACGCACCGGCCTCGTGCTCGATCCTTATTTCTCCGGTACCAAGGCGGCTTGGATCCTCGACCACGTGCCCGGCGCGCGCCGGCGCGCCGAGTTGGGCGAGCTCGCCTTCGGCACGGTGGACTCCTGGCTGGTCTGGAACCTGTCGCAGAGCAAGGTGCACGTCACCGACATGACGAATGCGTCGCGCACGCTGCTCTACAACATTCACATGGGCGACTGGGACCCGGAGCTGCTGCAGCTGCTGAAGGTGCCGCGCGCGATGCTGCCCGACGTCTATCCCTCGTCGCACGCCTTCGGCATGGTCGCGCCCTCGGTGCTCGGCGCGCCGATCCCGATCACCGGCGTCGCGGGCGACCAGCAGGCGGCCCTCTTCGGCCAGGGCTGCCATACGGCGGGCATGGCCAAGAACACCTACGGCACCGGTTGCTTCATGCTGATGCACACCGGCGGCAAGGTCGTGGCCTCGGCCAACAACCTGCTCAGCACGGCCGCCGCGCAGGTCGGCCGCGCGGTCGACGCGCGCGACTCGGAAAAGGAATACGCGCTGGAGGGCAGCGTCTTCATCGGCGGCGCGGTGGTGCAGTGGCTGCGGGACGAATTGAAATTCTTCGATACTGCCGCCGACATCGAAAGGCTCGCCTCCGACGTCCTCGACAACGGCGGCGTCTACATCGTGCCGGCGTTCGCCGGCCTGGGGGCGCCGCACTGGGACCCCCACGCGCGCGGCGCCATCGTCGGCCTGACGCGCGGCTCATCGCGCGCGCACATTGCCCGCGCGGCGCTCGAATCGATCGCCTACCAGAGCGCCGACCTGCTCGAAGCCATGCAGAAGGACGCCGGCGAGAAGCTCTCCGAGCTGCGCGTGGACGGCGGCGCCGCCGCCAACGACCTGCTGATGCAGTTCCAGGCCGACATCCTCGGCGTGCCGGTGGTGCGGCCGAAGGTGCTCGAGACCACGGCGCTCGGCGCCGCCTACCTGGCGGGACTGCACACCGGCGTCTGGGCCTCGCGCGCGGAAATCGCCGCGCAGTGGCAGATGCAGCGCCGCTTCGAGCCCGCCATGGCGCGCGGCGAGGCCGCGGCGCTGCTCGGGCGGTGGCGCGAGGCGGTGAAGCGTTCGCTGCACTGGAGTTCTTACAGTTCCTGACAACCCGGCGCCCGCCCGCGGTGGTTTACACTGCCGGCGGGGGATGGACATGGAAACCCAGACGCAACTGGCGGAAAGCGGCTCCGAGCTGCTGCGCGCCATCATCAGCAACCTCGCCGAGGGCGTGCTGATCTACGACCGCGACGGCAAGGTGATCACGGCCAATCCGGCCGCCGAAGCGATCCTCGGCCGCCCGCTCGCGGAACTCATAGGCAGCCGCCCCACGGACCGCGGCTGCGTGGCCTCGCCGATCGACCCGGTGGCCTGGCCGATCGACCGCCATCCGCCGCTCGACACGCTCGCCACCGGCCAGGCGCATCGCGGCATCGTCAAGGGCGTCCTGCGGCCCGATGGCAGGCGCGTCTGGATTTCGGTCAGCACCACGCTGGTGGAATTGCCCGCGCCCTACGGCGGCGACGGCGTGGTCGGGTCGTTCGTCGACGTCACGGACACGGTCGACGCGCGCAGCGCGCTCGAGCAGAGCGAGCAGCGCTTCCGCGACCTGACCGAACTGTCGGCCGACTGGTACTGGGAACAGGACGCGGACTACCGCTTCGTCGACATGTCGGCCGGCGCCCACACGATCGGCGTCCCGGCGAGCACCTTTCTCGGCAAGCGGCGCTGGGAGTTTCCCTGGCTGAACATGAGCGAGGCCGACTGGTCCGCGCACCGGGCCGCGCTCGATCGCCGCGAGCCGTTCCGCGACCTCCAGCTGCGCCGGCGCGATGAAAAGGGCGGCCTCGTCGTCATCTCGGTGAGCGGCAAGCCGGTGTTCGACGCGCAGGGCCGCTTCGCCGGCTACCGCGGCGTCGGCCGCAACATCACCGAGCGGAAGCGCACCAAGCGCAGCCTGCGCGAAATCGCCGAGCGCTTCCGCAGCCTGACCGAGCTGTCCTCGGACTGGTACTGGGAAATGGACGCCAGCCTGCGCTTCACCTACGTGTCCGAAGGCATCCGCAAGGTGCGCGGCATCGGGCCCGAGACGCTGATCGGCAAGCAGCGCTGGGACTCCACCGACCGCGTCGGCGGCGACGAGGACATGGCGCGCCACCGCGCCACGCTGGAAGCGCACCTGCCGTTCAAGGATTTCGTGCTCGCGCGCTCCAATGCCGACGGCCGCGTCACCTACGCGAGCCACACCGGCAAACCGATCTTCGACGACAAGGGCGCGTTCCGCGGCTACCGCGGGGTCGCGCGCGACATCACGGCGCGCATGCGCGCCGAAGAGGAGCTGGCGCGCATGGCGCACTACGACGTGCTCACCGGCCTGCCCAACCGCGCGCTGCTGCAGCGTCGCCTGAAGCGCGCCATGTCGCGCGCCGACCGCGGCCAGACGCTGCTCGCGGTGCTGTTCCTCGACCTGGACCAGTTCAAGGAGATCAACGACAGCCTGGGACACTCGGTCGGCGACGCGGTGCTGAAGGAAACCGCGCTGCGCCTGGAGAGCTGCCTGCGCTCGACCGACACCGTGGCGCGCCTGGGCGGCGACGAATTCACCATCCTGCTGGAGGACGTGCGCACCGCGGACGAGATATCGCGCATCGCCGACAAGCTGCTGCGCTCGATTTCGGAGCGCGCCGACGTCTCGGGGCACGAACTGCACCTGTCGACCAGCATCGGCGTGACGGTGTATCCGCTCGACGACCACGACGCGGACACGCTGCTGCGCAACGCCGACCTGGCGATGTACCACGCCAAGCAGGAAGGCCGCAACAACGTGCAGTTCTACTCGCAGGACATGAGCGAGCGCACCGAGAAGCGCGTCGACCTGCTCAGCCGCCTGCGCGGCGCGATCGCGCGCAACGAGCTGCAGCTCTACTACCAGCCGCAGGTGGACGTGCGCAGCGGCGGCATCATCGGCCTGGAGGCGCTGCTGCGCTGGAACGACCGCGAGCGCGGCATCGTGATGCCGATGCAGTTCATCCCGCTCGCCGAGGACAACGGCCTGATCGTGCAGATCGGCGAATGGGTGCTGCGCGAGGCCTGCCGGCAGGCGAAGCGCTGGCTGGACGCCGGCCTCGGGCCGCTCACCATGGCGGTCAACCTGTCGCCGCGCCAGTTCCGCCAGAAGAACCTGGTCGGCATGGTCGCGGCGATCATCGCCGAAACCGCGCTGCCGCCGGCCTGCCTGGAACTGGAAATCACCGAGAGCACCATGATGCACCGCACCGAGGAGGCCGTGGCCGGCCTGCGCGCGCTGCACCGGCTCGGCGTGCAGATCTCGCTGGACGATTTCGGCACCGGCTATTCGTCGCTCGCCTACCTGCACCGCTTCCCGGTGCACACGCTGAAGGTGGACCAGTCGTTCGTGCGCGACATCAAGAGCGACCGCGACGACGCCGCCATCGTCAGCACCGTGATCACGCTGGCCAAGCAGCTGCGGCTGAAGGCGCTCGCCGAGGGCGTCGAGACGCGCGAGCAGCTCGCGTTCCTGCGCACGCGCGGCTGCGATTCATTCCAGGGCTACCTGTTCTGCCACCCGCTGCCGGCGCCGGACATCGAGGCCCTGCTGGTGAGCCACCGCGCGGAACAGAACGAGGAAAGCGGCGCGCAGAAGCGCCGCCGCCCGCCCGCCGTCAAGGTCTGAGCGTCAGGGCCTGATCGTCAGGGCCTGACTGCGGGGGTCTCCAGCTTCATCCCGCGCGCGCGCCACATCAGGTAGAGCTCCAGTTCGACCAGTTCGGGCGAGCCGTACGCGTAGGGCTCGGCGCGCACGCCGATCATGCAGTTGCGCAGGCGGCGCTGCAGCGAGCCCAGGCCCTGCCACTCCAGCCGGTAGATCGGATAGCCGGTGGCCTGGCCCTGCGGGATCGGATTGCCTGCGAGCCTGGCGCCGTAGCGCTCGTCGTGGCACTGCGCGCAGGCGAGGTTCAGCTGCCCCTGGCGGCGGTGGTAGGCGGCGTGGCCCGCTTCCAGGAAGGGTTTCGTCTTGCCGGTTTCGTCGACCTCGATCGGCAGGCCGCGCGACTGGAAGCCGATGTAGGCGGTGAGCGCCAGCAGTTCGCGGCTCTCGTACGCAAGGGCCGGCGCTTTCTGCCGGCCGGTACGGCACAAATTGATGCGCTGCTCGAGATCGATCAGCTTGTCGTCTGAAACCCTGGGATAGCGCGCCGCGACGCCTTTCATGCCGGCGCCGTGGCAATCCGCGCAGGCCTTGTCCGCCGCGCCGGCCTTGCGCCCCCAGAGCGCCTCGCCGTCCAGCACCCACAGCATGCCGGGATTGGTCGCATCGTCATCCTGCATCGCGCGCGTCCCGGGGCTCATGTCGAGGTAGCCGGAGCGGCGTTCAGCCGGGTGTTGTGCCATCGCCCTTGATATACAGGCAAGCAGCAACAGCGAAAGGAAAATGCGCAGGGTCACTCGACGGTGATCGGCGCCGAAGCTTCCGCCGTGAAGCCGTTGTCGCCGGCCCAGCGGAATTCCAGCATGCCGCTCTCGGTGGCGATGGTGGAGAATTCGATCAGCGGGTTGGCGGCGGTCGCCGGGTGGAAGTCGGCGCGGAACACCTCGGCGCCGTTGTAGCTGCACACGAAGGTCCGGATGATGTCGCGCGGGATCAGCGCGCCGGTTTCGGAATGGCGGAAACCCGTTTCCATGACGTGGCCGACCAGCGCCTTGATTTCGATGATCTCGCCCTTTTTCGCCTTCGGCGGCACGCGAACGATGGTGCGCGCCACGGCTACTTCACCTCCTCGGTGCAGGCGGCGAGCGTCACCACCACCGCCGCGCTATCGGACCAGAACGAGCCGTCCGAGAGCTGCGCGATCGCCATCAGAGTCTGCGAATCGGCGACGCGCACGCGCGTCGTGATGCGCGCGCGCCCGGAGCGCGGGCCCAGGTAGGCGCTCACCATGTTGGGCAGCGGATTCGCCGGCGCGAAGACATGGATCGCCTTGACGTACTCGGCCGCGGTCATCGGGCTGTCGACGCCGACCGAGAGCACCACTGAATTGCCGTTCTCGATGAGCGGCGCGACGTCCAGCCTGACCCTGCCTTTCGAGACGACGGCGCCGCCCGTAACCTTGGCGATTGCCTCCTGCATGGCCGCAGGCGTGGCGCGCGCGCGCGACGGCGGCGATGCGGCGGCGGCCGCGCAGGCGAGCACGAGGAAGCGCCGGCGGCTGATCATTTCAGCGTCGCCAGGTAGGCCACCACGTCCTCGATCTGCTGGGCGGTAAGCACCGGCTTGCCCTGGAACGAGGGCGCGACGCGCCGCAGTCCTTCGGTGCGGAAATACGAAGGCATGATGGTCTCCGCGTTCAGCCTGCCCGGGTCCACGAGGCGCAGGCGGATCTGCCCTTCGGTCAGGCGCGCGCCGGTTCCGTTCAGCGCCGGCCCGAGGTTGCCCTGGAAGCGCTCCTCGGGGAACGGCCCGCTGTGGCACAGCAGGCACAACCCCACCTGGCGGTTGGCGACGATGGCGCGGCCCCGCACCGGGTCGCCCGGCGCGGCGCCCGGCAGAACGGGAATTTCGTCGTCCGAAAAAACGCTGCCTGAAAAAGCGACCAGCAAGGCTAGCGCAATACGCCTCACACCATCTCGATGCCGTGGTCCGTGAGCGGGAAGGAGCGGATGCGCTTGCCGGTGGCGCGGTAGAACGCGTTCAGCACCGCCGGCGCCGCCACGCAGATGGTCGGCTCGCCGACGCCGCCCCAGAAGCCGCCCGAAGGCATCACGATCGATTCGACCTTCGGCATCTGCGCGATGCGCATCGACGGATAGTCGTGGAAGTTCGACTGCTGGATGGCCCCGTCCTTGAGCGTGCAGTGCTGCATGAACATCGCCGACATGCCGTAGACGAAGGAGCCGGCGATCTGGCGCTCGATCTGCGCCGGGTTGACCGCGTAGCCCGTATCGGTCGCGGCGACGATCCTGTGCACCTTCACCTTGCTGCCGTCCCTGACGGAAATCTCCGCCAGCGCCGCCACGTAGCTGCCGAAGGCCCGGAAATGCGCCAGGCCGCGGTAGCGGCCCTTCGGCGCCGGCTTGCCCCAGCCGCCCTTTTCGGCGACCGCGTTCAGCACCGCCAGCGACTTCGGGTGGTCCGACATCAGCTTGCGGCGGAATTCCAGCGCGTCCTGCCCGGCCGCCTCCGCCAGTTCATCCATGAAGCACTCGAGGAAGATGGCGTTCTGGTTGATGTTCACGCCGCGCCAGAAGCCCGGCGGCACGTGCGTGTTGCGCATCGCATGGTCGATCGTCAGGTTGTCGATGGTGTACTCGAGCGAATGCTCGCCGGCCGGCCAGTAGCCCTGAAAGGTGAACGGGTCCTTGCCCTTGTCGAGCGCTTGCGGCCGCGCCGAGGCGAGGATCGACTGTCCCGACAGGCGGATTTCCAGCCCCGCCAGGTTGCCGCTCGCGTCCAGGCCGCCGGTCAGGCGCGCCTTCATGATCGGGTGGTAGCGTCCCTGCGCCATGTCCTCCTCGCGCGTCCAGAGCAGCTTCACCGGCGTGCCCGGCATCTCCTTGGCAATCAGCACGGCCTGGCCCACGTAGTCCGTGAACCCGCGCCGGCCGAAGCCGCCGCCGAGGATGAGCTTTTCAACGTCGCACTTGGCTACCGGCAGGCCGGCGGCCTCGGCAGTCGCGGCCAGCGCCGCTTCGCCGTTCTGCGTGCCGACCCAGACCTTGCAGCTGTCGGCCGTATAGAGCGCGGTCGCGTTCATCGGCTCCATGCAGGCATGATTCTGGTACGGGTAGTCGTAGACCGCCTCGACCTTCTTCGCCGCGCCGGCGATCGCCTGCTTGGCATCGCCCTTCCGGTTGTGCACGAAAGCCTGGTCGGAATCCAGGCCCGCCTTCAGCACGTTGTCGATGTCGGCGCTGGAAATGGCGGCGCTCGGGCCGCCGTCCCATTCGATCTTCACCGCCTCGAGCGCGGTCTTGGCGTGCCACCAGGTATCGGCGACCACCGCGACCGCGTTGTCGCGCACCCGCACCACCTTCTTCACGCCGGGCATGCCCTCGGCCTTGGCCGAATCGACGCTCTTCACCTTGCCGCCGAACACGGGCGAGGCCTTGATCGCCGCGTTCAGCATGCCGGGCAGCTTGACGTCGACGCCGTAGCGCATCTTGCCGGTGACTTTGTCGGCGGTGTCGAGCCGCTTCAGCGGCTTGCCGATGATCGTCCACTCCTTCGGATCCTTGAGCGGAACCTCCGTCGGCACTTCCAGTTTCGCCGCCGCCTCGGCGACTTTGCCGTACGTGGTCTTGCGGCCGGAAGCCTGGTGCGTGATCACGCCCTTGGCGACGCTGCAGTCCGAGGCCGGCACCTGCCACCCGTCCGCCGCCGCCTGCACGAGCATGATGCGCGCCGCCGCGCCGCCCTTGCGCACGTAGTCCTGCGAGGTGCGGATGCCGCGGCTGCCGCCGGTGCCGTAGTCGCCCCAGACGCGCTTGCGCGCGACATTGGTGCCGGGCGTCGGGTATTCGGTCGTCACTTTCGACCAGTTGCATTCGAGTTCCTCGGCGACCATCTGCGCGAGGCCGGTGAGCGAGCCCTGGCCCATCTCGGAACGCGCGATGCGGATGACGACCGTTTCGTCCGGGCGGATCACCACCCAAGCGCCGATTTCGGGCGAGCCGTCCGCCGCGCGCACCACCCGCACGCCGCCAAACGGGTTGATGCCGATGGCCAGGCCGCCGCCGACGGCGGCGCTGGAAACGAGGAAGGCGCGGCGGGAAAGTTTGGGTGCTTTGGTCATGGCCGCCTCCTCAGGCTTTCGCAGCCGCGTGGATCGCTTCGCGCACCTGCTGGAAGGTGCCGCAGCGGCAGATGTTGGTGATCGCCGCATCGATCTGCGCGTCGGTCGGCTTGGGCGTCTTCGCGAGCAGCGCGCTGACCGCCATGATCATGCCGGACTGGCAGTAGCCGCATTGCGGCACGTCGTTGGCGAGCCAGGCCTGCTGCACCTTGGTGAGCTTGCCGTTCGGCGCGAGGCCTTCGATGGTGGTGATTTTCTTGCCGGCCGCGGCGCTTACCGGCATGGCGCAGGAGCGGATCGGCGCGCCGTCCACGTGCACCGTGCAGGCGCCGCATTGCGCGATGCCGCAGCCGTACTTGGTGCCGGTCAGCCCGGCCTGCTCGCGGATCGCCCAGAGCAGCGGAGTCTCGGGCTCGGCGTCGATGTTGTGGACCTTGCCGTTGATGGTCAGGCGGATCATGGTTGCTCCCGGTGGGTAGGCGCTGCCGGTCTGGCGGATCCCCAAATTCTGCCTGCAAATTCCGGATAATTCACTGCAATTTCGCTCGCCACCGGGCCTCGCAGCAAAGCGAGTTCGCCCTCGTCGGGCGCGGCAGTTTGCGGCGCGTACTGCGGCGCGTCGTAGTCAAAGCCCGTGTTTCTCTTTACGTCTGCCAGCGAACTTCCGGGATGCACGCTTTCGAGCCGAAAGCAGCGCTTGTCGGACAACCAGGAAAACAGCGCCTTGCCGGTGAGCAGCGCCGCCGGCGTGCCGCGCGCGGAAACGAATTCCACCTTCGGCACCAGCGTGCGGCGCGAATGCTCCTCGCGGAATAGGATGGTACGCGGCACCACCGGGTACATGTAGGCGGAGCCGAAGGAGCCGGGAAAGCGCTTGCCGTCGGCCCGCACCAGGTTGATCGCGCCCTCGCCGTCGATCTGCGCGCCGCCCAGGAAGAAGACGTCGATGCGGCCCTGCCCCGCCAGGTCGAACAGCTCGCGCGAGCCTTCGGTGAAGGGATTGGCGGCGCGTCGCTGCTGCAGCGAAACCCGGAACGTCTCGTCCTTCTGCTGGTGGAGGAAGGCGCCCGCCGCCGGAATGGGCGACGAGGCGCCGATCGCCGCGTGGCGGGCGCCGCCCAGCAGCCGCGCGATCACGCAGGCGAGCAGCTCTTCTTTGGCGTAAGTACCCATTCGTCCAGGTAGCGGCGGAACCCTTCCTGCGTCTTCGCCGCCTTCGCATAGAGCGCGACATGGGCGTCGTCCATGGCGTAGGCGCCGGGCACGGCGAACGGCCAGGCGCCGCGCGGCGCGGCCGCGGTGGCCGTGACGTAGATCGAGGAGATCACGCCGGGGGCAAGGAGCTCGTCTTCGAGCATGTCGCCTTTGCGCTGCTCTTCATAGGTGACCAGGGTCGAGCGCGCGGCGTGCGCGGCCGTCGCGAGTTCGCGGCGCCGACCGACCCAGACGTTGCCGGCTTCGTCCGCCCAGCGCGCATGGAACAGCGCGACGTCGGGCCGCAGGGCCGGCACGATGAGTAGCCCCGATTCGACGCGCCAATCCTTGCGTTCCTTGACCAGGTCCGATCCCAGGACGCCGGCAAGCGGCATGTAGGGAACGCCCTTCTCCGCGGCCTGCAGCGCGGTGTGGATCGCGGGACAGGTTGCGTCCTTTACCTTGATGAGCCGTTGCTGCACGGCTTCGGTGAAGCGCGGCGCAAGGCCGGCTTCGCCGAGCGACACGGCGCTCGTTTCGACTTCAGCCACGCAGCCGGCACCGATGAGCAGGTCCGCGCCCATGCCGAGGATCGGCACGCCGAGCAGCCGGAGGTTCCTCGCCTGCCTGCGCACGAGCGCCCGCACGACGTCCATGGCGACGAGCGAATAGTCCGGCGGCAGCGCGAGCAGCGCGCCATCCGGTATCCGCGCGGCAAGCGACTCGCTCAGGCAGTACCGCCGACCGTGAGCCCGTCGATCTTCAGCGTCGGCTGGCCAACGCCCACCGGCACGCTCTGGCCTTCCTTGCCGCAGGTGCCCTGCCCGCCGTCGAGGTGCATGTCGTTGCCGATCATGCTGACGCGCGTCAGCACGTCGGGACCGTTGCCGATCAGCGTCGCGCCCTTCACCGGTTGCGTGACTTTGCCGTTTTCGATCAGGTAGGCCTCGGTCGCCGAAAACACGAACTTGCCGGTGGTGATGTCGACTTGCCCGCCGCCGAAATTCACGGCATAGAGGCCCTTGTCGACGCTGGCGATGATCTCCCGCGGATCGCGCGTGCCGGCCAGCATGTAGGTGTTGGTCATCCTGGGCATCGTCATGTGCGCAAAGGATTCGCGCCGCGCGTTGCCGGTCACCGGCATTTTCATCAGGCGCGCGTTCAGGCTGTCCTGCATGTAGCCGCGCAGGATGCCGTCCTCGATCAGCACGGTGCGGTGCGTCGGGTTGCCCTCGTCGTCGACGGTGAGCGAACCGCGCCGCCCCGGCAGCGTGCCGTCGTCCACCACCGTGACGCCGCGCGCGGCGACGCGCTCGCCGATGCGACCCGAGAACGCCGAGCTGCCCTTGCGGTTGAAGTCGCCCTCGAGGCCGTGGCCGATCGCCTCGTGCAGCAGGATGCCCGGCCAGCCCGGCCCGAGCACCACGGTCATGCTGCCCGCCGGCGCCGGCCTGGACTCCAGGTTGACCAGCGCCTGGTCCACGGCCTGCCTGGCGTAGTCCTTCAGCACCGCGCCGGTGAAATGCGAGTAGTCGGTGCGGCCGCCGCCGCCCGCGTAGCCCATCTCGCGCCGCCCGCCCGCCTCCGCGATCACCTGCACCGACAGCCGCACCAGCGGCCGCACGTCGGCCGCGAGCACGCCGTCCGAGCGCGAGATGAGCACCACCTCGTATTCGCCGCCGAGGTGCGCCATCACCTGCGTGACGCGCGGGTCGGCTGCGCGGCACAGCTGCTCGAGCGTTTCGAGCAGTTTGATCTTGCGTTCGGCATCCAGCGAGGCGAGCGGATCGAGCGCCTGGTAGCGCATCGGCGCCGCGCTTTTGCGGGCGATCTTTCCCTTGCGCGATTGGCCCGTGCTGGCGATGGCGCGGGTCGCCTGCGCGGCGTCCTGCAAGGCGGAGAAGCTGATTTCATCGGAATAGGCGAAGGCCGTCTTCTCGCCGGCGATCGCGCGCACCCCCACGCCCTGCTCGATCGAGAAGCTGCCCGATTTGACCGTGCCCTCCTCCAGGCTCCAGCTCTCGGCGCGCGTGTACTGGAAATACAGGTCGGCATAGTCCAGGCGGCGCCCGGCGAGCGCGCCGTAGACCGCGTCCAGCTTGCGGCTCTCCAGGTCGAACGGCGCCAGCAGGCAGGCATCCGCGGTGGCGAGCAATACGTCGGCGTCCATGTCGGTTCGGTTCCTTTCTGGTTCGGCTAGCGCAGCTGCATGCCCGGTTCGGTCGCGCCGACCGGCGTGGGCTGTACGACCTTTTCGACCTTCGGATCGCCCCAGGTGCCGCTGATGTTGTACTCGAAAGCGAACAGCTTGCCGAGCGGATTCTTCATTACCCGCCCGGCGATCAGCGTCGCCACGCCGACGATCGGGTTCACCAGGCCCACCACGGTGGACGCGGTATCGCCGAGCTGCGGGATGACCTTGACGGCGAGCGACTGGGTTTCCAGCGACAGGTCCACCTGGCCGGTCATGGTGACGTCGGCCGCCGGCCCGCGCATGTGGAATTCCTTGACTGCCATCACGCCGCGCTCGACCGCCAGGTTGCTGGTGATCTTGTCGAACTGGAAGCCCTTGGAAAATACGTCGCGGAAATCGAGCGACAGGCGGCGCGGCAGCATCTGCAGGCTCATCAGCGACACCAGCTTGCCGACGCCGGGCTCGATCTCGAGGAACTGCCCGTCCTCGGCCTGCATCTGCATCTGCCCGCCGAGCGTCGCATAGTCGAGGTTGAGCGGGTCCCCGTTCCAGGTCAGCGTGCCGTCCAGCTTCGCGGTGCCGCTCTTGACGTGGTCCGGGTAGCCGAAGCGCTCGAGGAACAGGCCGACGTCGCTGACGTCGAGCTTGAAGGAAAGCGAGGTGCTCGAGCCTTCACCCTGCTTCCAGAGCCCGGTGCCCGTGAGCGCGGAATCCGGATTGGTCATCGCCAGCTTCTCGATGCGCCAGGTGCGGTAGTCCGGCGACTCGTGCTTCGCCAGCACCTCGATGCGGCCCAGTTTGCGGCCGCGGTGCGTGAAGTTGTCGGCGACGATGTCCACGCCCGGCAGGTCCTTCAGGCCCTCGCCGGGCTTCACGCCGGGCGCATCCTCGGGCAGCGCCAGGCGCGTGAAGCGCGCCACCAGCCGGCCGCTGCCCTCGTTGCGGTAGACGAGGTCGCCGGCGAATTCCGCGGTGCTCATGTTCGCGGACCAGCCGGCGTCGTCGGCGACTCCCTGCATCGTGACGCCGCGCATGCGCTTGCCGAGCGCGTCCAGCACGCCGACCTTGATGTCGTAGCCCACGCCTTCGCCGCTTACGGCCGCAGGAGACTCGGCGAACAGCGGCAGCCAGCGGTCCAGGTCCAGCGCCGGCAGCGATCCCCGGATGGAGGTGCCGCGGCGCTCCGGGATCCGGACGATTTCGCCGGCGATCGGATTGAGCGTGATCAGCGAGCGCTGCACCTGCAGCGCGGCCTGGCCTTGCGCCGCCGCGCCGGGCGGGACTGCGCGCAAGTATTCCGCCGTGACGATGCGGCCGGTGGCCGGCCCGAGCGCAATCGACAGGCGGTCGCGGCCCTCGCCGGGAAATACCTCGACGCGCAGCGGCAGGACCTCGGCGGCGTTTTTCGCCAGCGGCGCCGGCAGCGAACTCGACACCCCCTCCAGCGTCGAGTCGAACGTGAGCTGCGTACGGCCCTCCTTGATCGTCGCCACCGCGACGTAGCGCGAGGATCCCGACAGCCGCTTGCGCCACGGATGGTCGAACAGCGGGCGCAGGCCTTCCACGGTGGCGCGCCCCTCGGCCGCGATCTGTACGCTGCCGTCCGGTTTCGTGCCGCCCGTGATGCGCACCTGGTCGCCGAACAGCTGCCCGCGCACGTCGCTGACCGTCAGCGTAGAGCCGGTAAAGCTGACGCGCCCGCTGGCGCGCTCGATCGGCGGCAGCCGCGGATCGACCGTGAGCGCGTTGCCCGCGATCTGGAACTCGCCGGCGACCTTGCTCTTGTCCATGTCGTGCAGCGCCAGGTCGAGGTGCAGGCGCAGCTTGCCGCGGCCGAGCGCGCTCATCGATTCGGTGACGCCGCCGGTCATGCGCTTCACCGGGCTGTCGCGGATGTAGTCAAGGAAGACCGCGGTCGGCCCTTCGGCGATGCCGTCGACGATAAGCTGGCTGTTCGGATCGAGCATGCTGGGCAGCGTGACGCGCACGTTTTCGATCTTCGCGCCGAGGATGCTGCCGCTGCGCCCCAGCACCTCGATCTTGTCGCGCTCGAACAGCAGTACGCCCTCGATCGCCTCGATGCGCGGCCAGCCCTCGGCATAGTCGAGCACCGCGTCCGACACCTTGGCCGACACCTGGAACTGGCCCTTCTCCGGGTCGAGGAACGGGAAATCGCGCAGGTCGCCCTTCAGGCGCATCCGTACGTCGCTCGCCTGCCCGGCAAGCACGGCGGACGCGACCCACGGGCGTACGTGCTCGCCCATAATCGTGCCAGAAGGCAAGTAGCGGGCGGTGTTCCTGCCGTCGGCGCGCGACAATTGCACCGTCAGGTCGATGATGCCCGGCCCTTCGCCGCGCCAGGCGTAGCTGCCGTTGGCGGTGCCGGCAAGGTCCTCGTTGGCGAATTTCAGGCCCGAGAGCCTCACTGCGACCCCGCTCGGCTTGTCCGCTTCGGCGGTCGCCGCGCGCTCCCAGGCAACGTCTCCGTCCAGCGTGTCCAGCAGGATGCGCGGCTCCGGGAACACCTTTGGCAGCTCGATTTCGCTCTTCAGGGAAGCGAAGCTGACTGCGCCTTTCCTTTCATTCGCCTCCAGGCTGCCGGAGAGATTGGTGATGCCCGGGAGATTGCGCCAGGCGTTCATGGTCAGGCCGGTGAAGCGCGATCTCGCCGTGTAGGTCGCGCGGTCGGGCAGTACGCCGGTCCAGTCGAGCTTCGTGTCGAGCAGGTTGCCCTGCGGCGCGAGTTCCACCAGCAGCGCGCGCAGGTCGGCGGGGAACGGCAGGAATTCCGCCAAGTGCGCGAGCGGCCCCAGCTCGATCAGGTTGGCGCTAAGCGAGCCGCGCTGCGCCAGCGTCGTGCCGCCGGCCGGCTCGTAGCTCGCGCGAAAGCTGGTGCCATTCATCGGCGGCGCCTTGGGGCTGACGAGCGCAAGGCCGCGCACGCCGAAATCGTAGCCGCGCGCGGTCTCGCTGCCGAAGACGCGGCCGCGCACCGATGAAATCTCCAGCACCGGCAGGTCGCGGCCGAGGCGCGCGGTCACGTTCGAGAGCGCGACGTCGGCGGTGGCCTGCGAGAACCTGCCGTTCGCGAGCGTGGCCCAGAGCCGCAGCGCGCCTTCGCCGCGGCGCACGTCGAGCGGATAGTCGACCCAGGCGCGCCAGCCCGCCAGGTTGGTGTAGCCGAACTCGGTATAGACGCGGCCATTCCATTTCGAAAAGTCGCGCACGCTCGCGCCTTCCAGCCGGGCGCGCACTTCCAGCCCGGGCCCCAACTCGCGCGGCGGCCGCGCGGCCAAGCCGGCCGCATGCTCGTCGCCGTCGTTCTGCAGGCGGAAATTCAGCGCCGAGAGCCTGAGCGGCGGCGCGCCGCGGCTCTGGTCCAGCCACTCGATCTCGGCGTCGCGCACCACGATCTCGCTCTGCGACAGGATCCAGTCGGTGACCTTGCCGTCGCTCTTGTTGCCGGAGATGCGGATGCCGGCGACGAACACGTCGCCGTTCGCATCGCGCCGCACGGCGAGCTTGGGCCGGTCGATCACGAAAGAGTGCAGGCGAACCTCGCCGTAGAACAGCGAGCGCCAGCCGACGACGTTTTCCACCGACGGCAGCGTCAGCGCCTCGCGGCCGTCGCTGTCGTAGACGCGCACGTCGGCGATCGAGATGCGCGGGCGCAATCCCTGCCAGTCGGTGGCGATGGCGCCGATTTTCACCGGCAGGCCGACCGAGCGCGAAATCTTGGCGACGATGTCGCCACGGTAGCTCTCGATGTTCGGCAGCACCCAGTAGCGCAGCGCCAGGAACACCGCTGCGAAGGCGAAGAATGCAGCCCAGGCGAGGATCTCAAGCGCGCGAATCAGCTTGCGCAGCGGGGCTTTTAGCCGGGTTCTCATCGCGCTTTTCTAAGCTCCTGTATTCTAGCTGTAAATGCCGGATCCGATTCGGAAAATCGCCCTTTCGCGCTGTGCCGCGCAGTGGCTCGCGGCCGATCCCGCGCTGGCGGACGAGACCGCCACGCGCGGCCCGTTCAGCGCCGCGGAATTCGCCGCAGCGCTCGCCGGCTCGCGCGACGACGACGAGGCTGCTTTCAAGCGCCGCTTGCGGCGCCTGCGCCGGCGCGTGCTGCTGCGCGTGATGGCGCGCGACCTCGACGGCGCCGGCTCGCCCGCGGCGCGGCTGGCCGAGGTCTGTTCGACCATGAGCTTGCTCGCGGAGTTCACCATCCGCGCGGCGCTCGACTGGCTCGGGGAGGAAGATCTGGTCGTCGTCGCCATGGGCAAGCTGGGCGGCGGCGAGCTGAACGCCTCCTCCGACATCGACCTGGTGTTCGTCCACCCCGGTATGCAGGAGGATCCTGCGGACCTGCGGCCGGTCGAGCGCAAGGCGCGCAAGCTGATCGCGCTGCTGAACGACGTCACCGAGGACGGCTTCGTGTTCCGCGTCGACATGCGCCTGCGGCCGTACGGCGACTCCGGCGCGCTGGTGAGCAGCTTCGACGCGCTGGAGGCCTATTTCGTCGCGCAGGGCCGCGAATGGGAGCGCTACGCCTGGATCAAGGCGCGGCCGATTTCCGGAAAACGCCACGCTGAACTCGCCGCCATCGTGCGGCCCTTCGTGTACCGCAAGTACCTCGACTACGGCACGCTCGAGGCGATGCGCCGCCTGCACGCCGAAGTGCGGCGCGACGTCGAGCGCCGCGAACTCGCCGAGCACGTCAAGCTCGGGCCTGGCGGCATCCGCGAGATCGAGTTCATCGCGCAGGCGCTGCAGCTGGTGCGCGGCGGGCGCGACGCGGAACTGACCGCGCGGCCGACGCTCGAGGTCCTCCATCTACTGTCCAGGAAGCGGTTCCTGCCTGAGGATGCGGCGCGGGAGCTGTCCGCCGCCTACGTGTTCCTGCGCAACGTCGAGCACCGGCTGCAATATCTGGACGACGCGCAGACGCACGAGCTGCCGGTGGACGATGACGACCGTGCCCGCGTCGCGCAGATGGCGGATTTTTCCGACTGGGATGCATTCCTGGCCGAGTTGAGCCGGCACCGGCAGGCGGTGACGCGGCAATTCCAGATGGTGTTCGCCGGGCCGCTCGCCGAGGCCGCGCCGAGGCCCTGGCCCGTGCATCCGCGCCTGGACGCGCTGCGCGCGAGCCAGCGCTACGCGCAGCTGCCGGACGACTCGCGGCGCCGGCTGGACGCGCTGATCCCGGCGCTCGCGCGGGCCGCGGCGGCGGCCCCGGACCCGGAGGCGACGCTCGCGCGCGGCGTCGACCTCATCGAAGCCATCGCCGGCCGCGCCGCCTACCTCGCGCTGCTCGCCGAGCGGCCCGAGGCGCTGGAGCGCGTCACGCGCATGATCGGCGCCTCGAGCTGGGCGGCCGACTACGTCACCCGGCACCCGCTTCTGCTGGACGAACTGCTCGACGACCGGCTGCTGTACTCGGCGCCGGACTGGCGCGAGTTCGAGTCGGGCCTGCGCGCCGCGCTCGCCGCGGCGGAAGGCGACGTCGAGAGGCAGATGAACGCCGCGCGCGAGCAGCACCAGTCCCAGCTGTTCCGCCTGCTTGCGCAGGACCTGTCCGGCCTGCTCACGGTCGAAGTGCTCGCCGACCACCTGTCGCGCCTCGCCGACATCCTGCTCGATTGCTCCCTGCGCGCGTGCTGGAGCCAGGTCCCGGGCAGGCATCGCGAGCAGCCGAAGTTCGCGGTGATCGCCTACGGCAAGCTCGGCGGCAAGGAGCTCGGCTACGCCTCGGACCTGGACATCATCTTCATCTACGACGACGCCGACGAGCGCGCGGCGCAGAACTACGCGCGCCTCGCGCAGCGCTACAACAACTGGCTCACCCTGCGCACGTCGGCCGGCGCGCTGTTCGACACCGACCTGCAGCTGCGGCCCTCGGGATCGAGCGGGCTGCTGGTGTCCTCGCTCGCCGCCTTCGAGGAATACCAGGAGCGCGCCGCCTGGACCTGGGAACACCAGGCGCTCACGCGCGCGCGCCACTGCGCGGGCGACGGGGACGTCGGCATGAAGTTCGAGAAAATAAGGGAAAAAATACTCAGGCGGCAAAGGGACGAGGCAGCTCTCGCCCGCGACGTGCTCGCCATGCGCGAGAAGCTGCACGCCGCGCACCCGAACCGGTCGGGCCTGTTCGACCTGAAGCACGACCGCGGCGGCATGATCGACATTGAGTTCGCGGTGCAGTTCCTCGTGCTCGCGCACGCGCACCGGCACCCGGAACTCACGCGGAACCTGGGCAATATCGCGCTATTGAAGATGTGTTCGGATTTAAATTTGATAGAAATGAAAACGGCGGAAGATTGCCGCAATGCCTACCGCAAGTTCCGCCGCCTGCAGCATGCGCTGCGCCTGAACGGCGCGAGCTACGCGCGGGTGCCGCCGGCGCAGGTAGCGCGCAAGTCGGCGGCGGTGCGCGGCCTCTGGCAGGCCGTCTTCGAACGCCATGCCTGAACGCGTCGGCTAGTCTTTGACGACTTCGATGTAAAAGGCGTGGCAGGCGCCGTCGAACATGCCGGGCGCCAGCGACGCCGCCGCGATCAGGGAGAGATTGATCACCGCGCCGGCGATCAGCAGCGCGCCGCGCGCGCCGCGCCGGAAGGCGTGCAGCCCGGAGAGGCAGCCAATCGCGGCGAGGATCACGCCGAGGATCAGCGAGTAGCGGTAGTTGTCCGCGCCGGCGCGCGTCGAGTCGAAAATGAACGCGCAAATCGCCGGCAGCTGCAGCCAGGAAAGCACGCCGAACACCAGCGCAACGACTGCGGAAAACGTCGGGCCGTCCACGGCGGGCTAGCGGGCGCGCGGCTTGCGCAGGTTCGGATTCGCCATGTCCAGGTCGGCCTTCACCTTTTCGCGGCTGCGCTCATAGACGATCTCGCGGCCCATGATGCTGCCCGCATAGGCCAGGCCGTTGCGCGTCGGCGCCAGCACGCACTTCATGCTGTGCATGCCCTGGCCGATCACCACCTCGACCGCCTCGGCGCGCTTGCTGAACACCACGACCTCCATCGTCTTGCCGGTTTCGGTGATGCGCACGGTGATCTTCTCGTCGTTCATGGCAGGCCTCGCTTGCGCGAAGCCTAGCACTAGATGGCTTCGCGCGGCGCGCGCATGACCTGCGGCTCGCGCCGCAGCGGTCCGTCCACTTCGGAGGCGAAGCGCGCGAGCGCGCCCAGCAGGGCGTCTCGATTCAGCCGGTACAGCACGCGCTGCCCCTGCCGTTCCGCCGATACCAGGCCGGCCTGCTGCAGCACGGAGAGGTGGCGCGAGATCGCGGGCGGGCTCATGCCGAAGCGCGCGGCGAGGTCGGAAGTGGACAGCGCGGTCTGCGCGAGGAACGCGAGGATCTGCCGCCGCGGCAGCGAGGCGAGCGCCTGGAAGATGCCGTCCATAGAATTAACATTCATGTTAATAGTCTAGTGCTTTGCCGGCGGCTATGGTTAGAATGGCGCCGTCCATTCAAGGAGAATCTGTTTCATGGCAAAGGCAAAGGCGCCCGCGGCGCTATCGATGGCGGACCGCGACGGCTGGATCTGGTACGACGGCAAGCTGGTGCCCTGGCGCTCGGCCACCACGCACGTGCTGACCCATTCCCTGCACTACGGCCTGGCGGTCTTCGAGGGCGTGCGCGCCTACAAGACGGTCAGCGGCACGCAGATCTACCGGCTGCGCGAGCACACGCAGCGGCTGTTCAACTCGGGACACATCTACATGATGAAGATCCCGTACAGCATCGAGCGCCTGATGCAGGCGCACGTCGACGTGGTCGCCGCCAACGGCCACGAGGCCTGCTACATCCGCCCGATCGCGTTCTACGGCTCGGAGAAGATGGGCGTGTCGCCGGTCGGCGCCAGGGTGCACGTCGCCATCGCCGCCTGGCCCTGGGGCGCCTATCTCGGGCCCGAGGCGCTCAACAAGGGCATCCGCGTGAAAACCGCCTCGGTCGCACGCCACCATGTCAACGTGACCATGGCGCGCGCAAAGATGTCCGGCACCTACCCGAACTCGGTACTGGCGACGCTGGAAGCCACCCAGCACGGCTACGACGAGGGCCTGCTGCTCGACGTGGACGGCTTCGTCGCCGAAGGCGCGGGCGAGAACATCTTCGTCATCAAGGACGGCGTGATCTACGAACCCGAGCTCACCTCGGCGCTGACCGGCATCACGCGCACCTCGGTGATCGAGCTGGCCGAAGGCCTCGGCTACCAGGTCGTGGCCAAGCGCCTGACGCGCGACGACATCTACATCGCCGACGAGTGCTTCTTCACCGGCACCGCCGCCGAAGTCACGCCGATCCGCGAGCTCGACGGGCGCCAGATCGGCGCCGGCAAGGCGGGCCCGATCACCAAGGCGCTGCAGAAGGCGTTCTTCGACGTGGTCACCGGCAAGGACCGCAAGCACAAGCACTGGCTGACGCCGGTGCCGATGAAGAGGAAAAAATGAGCGGCGCGGACACGGCACGCCGGGTCGAGCTGACGGAGAAGGACCTGCCGCTGCACTGCCCGATGTCGGGTTCGCCGCTCTGGGCCCGGCATCCGCGCGTGTTTCTCGACGTGACGAAGACCGGTGAGGCCCTGTGCCCGTACTGCGGCACGAAGTATCTGTACAAAGGCAGCGCCCCCAAAGGTCACTGAGGGCCACTAGCCTGACGCGCCTCCTCGTCGTCGCACCGAACTGGATCGGCGACGCGCTGATGGCGCAGCCGTTGCTGGCGAAACTGCGCGCCGGCAATTCCGCAGGCCGCATCGAAGCCCTCGCGCCTCCCTGGGTGGCGCCGGTCCTCCGCCGCATGCCCGAGGTGGATGAAGTGCTCGAAGCCGACCTGCGCCACGGCGAATTGCAGCTCGGCGACCGCTGGCGCCTGGGCCGCATGCTGAAGGAACGCGGCTACGGCGCGGCATACGTCCTCCCGAACACGATGAAATCCGCGCTGGCGCCCTCGTTCGCCCGCATCCCGTTGCGCGTCGGCTACCTCGGCGAATCGCGCGTCGGCCTGCTGAACAGGATCCACAAGGCGAAGTCGCCCGGCGAGCCGATGCCGCTGCACTACGCGCGGCTCGCGGAAGAGCCGGGCGTCGAGCCGGCGCTTCCCCTGCCTTTCGCGTGCTTGTCTTTCGATCCGGCAAAAGCAAAGGCGACGGCCGGACGCTTCGGCCTCTCGGGCAGCTATACGGTGTTTTGCCCCGGCGCGGAATACGGCCCGGCCAAGCGCTGGCCCTATTTCAACGAGCTCGCCGCGAAACTGGGCTCGCAGGTCGTGGTGCTTGGTTCAGCGGGCGACCTGAAAGACAACAAGGACATGCCCGGCAGGAATCTCATCGGCAAAACCACGCTGGATGAAGCCATCGACCTCGTTGCCGGCGCGGCGGCGGTGGTGTCGAACGATTCCGGGCTGATGCACGTCGCCGCAGCGCTCGGCAGGCCCCTGGTCGCGCTGTTCGGCTCATCCAGCCCGGAACACACGCCGCCGCAATCGCCGGCGGCGCGCGTGCTCTGGCTGAAGATCGATTGCAGCCCCTGCTTCGAGCGCGTCTGCCCGCTCGGCCATTTCCGCTGCATGAAGGAGATGACGGCGGAGCGCGTGCTGGCCGAAGTGAGGGCCCTCGCATGAGCACGAAGATCTTCCCCACCGCGCAGGATGCCGAAAGCGCCTTCTACGAAGCGCTCGAGCGCGCCGACCTGGAGGCGATGATGGCGGTCTGGTCGGAGGACGAGGAAATCGTCTGCGTGCATCCGGCCGGCCAGCGGCTCGCCGGCCAGGCGCAGGTGCGAGCGGCCTGGCGCCAGATGTTCGCCGGCGGCCCCGGCATGCGCGTGCAGGTCGGCCAGCAGGTGGTGGTGGCCGGGATGATGGTCGCGGTGCACAGCGTGCATGAAAACATCACGGTCGCGGGGGAGCAGCGCGCCCGGCCGCCGATAGTGGCGACCAACGTCTACCTGCGCACGCCGGCCGGCTGGCGCATGATTGCGCACCACGCCTCGCCCGCCACCGGCGAGCCGGCATCGGACCCGGCGCCCGCCGATCCTGCCGCGCCCAAAATCCTTCATTGACTCCGTACCGGGCACCCTGGTGGCTGCCGGGCGGCCACCTGCAGACCATCGCCGCGGCGCTCGCGCCGGCACCGCACATCGCCTGGCGCCGCGAGCGCTGGGACACGCCGGACGGCGATTTCATCGACTTGGACTGGGCCGAACCCGCCGCCAGCGGCGAGGGCCCGCTGGTCGCACTGTTCCACGGCCTGGAAGGCAGCTCGGCAAGCCACTATGCGCGCACGTTCGCCGCGCACGCGCTCCAAGTCGGTTGGCGCTGCGTGGTGCCGCATTTCCGCGGCTGCTCCGGCGAACTCAACCGCCTGCCGCGCGCTTACCATTCCGGCGACAGCGCCGAAATCGGCTGGATCCTTGAGCGGTTGCAGGCGCGCCACGCCGTCGGCGTTTCCCTCGGCGGCAACGCGTTGCTGAAATGCCTCGGCGAACAGGGCACCAACGCCCGCATCTCGCGCGCCGTCGCCATTTCCGCGCCGCTCGACCTGGCCGCAGCCGGGCGCGCGCTCGACCGGGGCCTGAGCCGGCGCATCTACACCCGCATGTTCCTGAAGACCCTGAAGAGGAAATCCTTCGAGAAACTGCGCAGGCATCCCGGCCTGATCGATGCGGACCGGCTGCGCCGGGCGGGCACGTTCTGGGAATTCGACGACACGGTCACCGCGCCGCTGCACGGCTTCCTCGGCGCCGACGACTACTGGGCGCGCTCCTCCAGCACCGCGTACCTCGCCCGGATCCGCATTCCGGTCCTGGTGCTGAACGCGCGCAACGACCCGTTCCTGCCGGAGGCCGCACTGCCGAAAGCGAACCGTGATATACCGCCGAACGTGACATTGGAATTTCCGCGAACCGGCGGCCACGCCGGCTTTCCCGGCCGCGGCCGCTGGCTGGCGCGGCGCGCTTTCGAATTTCTCGCCCCGGCATGAACGTCCCGGCGGAGATCTTCCGCGCCTACGACATCCGCGGCATCGCCGGCACTTTGCTCTCGGCCGCGGTGGTGCGCGACGTCGGCCGCGCGCTCGGCAGCCTCGGCCGCGAGCGCGGCGCGCCGGCATTCGCCGTGGGGCGCGACGGCCGGCTCTCCAGCCCGGAGTTGTCGGCCGCACTGATGGACGGCTTGAACGCGGCGGGCGCCGATGTGGTCGAGCTGGGCGTCGTGCCCACGCCGGTGACCTATTTCGCCGCCTACCATCTCGGCTGCCGCAGCGCCGTGATGCTGACCGGCAGCCACAATCCCGGCGAATACAACGGTCTGAAAATGGTCGTGGCGGGCGAGACCCTGTCCGGCGAGGAAATCCAGGATCTGCGCAAGCGCGTGGAAGCCGGGCGCCACGAGTCCGGCGCAGGCAAGCGCACGCGCGCCGGCGTACTCGACGCCTATGTCGCGCGCATCGCCGGCGACGTCAAGCTCGCGCGGCCGTTCCGCGTGGCGATCGACTGCGGCAATGGCGTCGCCGGGGTCGTTGCGCCGCGCCTGTTCCGGCTGCTCGGCTGCGAGGTCACGGAGTTGTTCTCGGAAGTCGACGGGCGCTTTCCGAACCACCACCCCGATCCGTCGAAGCTGGAGAATCTCTCGGCGTTGGTCGCGGAACTGAAGGCCGGCCGGGCCGAACTCGGCCTGGCCTTCGACGGCGACGCGGACCGGCTCGGCGTCGTCACCAAGGGCGGCCAGATCATTTTTCCAGACCGCCAGCTGATGCTCTACGCCAAGGACGTGCTGTCGCGCAACCCAGGCGCCGAGATCATCTACGACGTCAAATGCACCCGTCTGCTCGCGCCCTGGATCGAGCGCCACGGCGGGCGCCCGGTGACCTGGAAGACCGGCCATTCGCTCATCAAGGCCAAGCTGAAAGCCTCGGGCGCGCCGCTCGCCGGAGAGATGTCCGGCCACATTTTTTTCAAGGAGCGCTGGTATGGCTTCGACGACGCGCTCTACTGCGGGGCCAGATTGCTCGAAATTCTTTCCAGAGAAAAAGACCCGAATGAAACGCTGGAAAAATTGCCGGACGCGCCGTCGACGCCGGAGCTGAACTGGAAGCTCGCGGAAGGCGAGCCGCATGCCATCGTCGAAAAGCTGCAGCGCGCCAATCCGTTCGTGCGTGCGCGCCGGGTGCTGACGATCGACGGCGTGCGCGCGGAATACGCGGACGGCTTCGGCCTGGCGCGCGCTTCGAACACCACGCCGGCGCTGGTGCTGCGCTTCGAGGGGGACGACGCGGACGCGCTGAAGCGCATCCAGGACGACTTCCGCAGTGCGCTCCAGCCGATGAAGCCGGACCTGCCGCTGCCCTTCTAGGCGCGCTTCAGGCCGCCCAGCAGCGCGGCAACCGGGCGCTCGCGCGTCTTGGCATGCGCGGAAACGGGTTCAACCACCTTGGCAGCCGGGGATGCCGGCGCGGTACCCGGCTCGTAGGGCCGGGAAAAGATCGGGTCGGAGGACTTGGACTGCGGGCGGGAATTCGACGGACTGCCGTGCTGGGCGTGCTGCGGTCTGAGTTGATGCGGCTTCGGTTGCTGCGGCTGCGAATGCCGCTCCGACGGCCTCTGCGCCGGGCGGCCGTCGCGCCTCCCGTGCCCGCCGCGTTCCCTGGATTCGCCGCCCATCATCGTCGCGACGGTGCCGGCGCTGGGTTCGAAGCCCGCGACCAGCACGCGCTCGATTTTCTTCTTGATCAGCTTCTCGATCGCCGCCAGCGCCTCGGCATCCTCCGGCGCAGCCAGCGAGATCGCCTCGCCGGTCATGCCCGCGCGGCCGGTGCGGCCGATGCGGTGCACGTAGTCCTCGGGCGAATGCGGAATGTCGAAATTGATCACCTGCGGCAGGCCCTCGATGTCGAGGCCGCGCGAGGCGACGTCCGTGGCCACCAGCACCGCGGTCTTGCCGGCCTTGAAGGCCTCCAGCGCGGCTTCGCGCTCGGACTGCGTCTTGTCGCCGTGGATGGCGTCGGACTGGATGTGGTCCTTGCGCAACTGGTGCGCCAGGCGGTTGGCGCCGATGCGCGTGCCGCAGAACACGAGCACCTGCTTCAGGCCGCGCGTCTGGATCAGGTAGGACAGGACCTCGCGCTTCTTCTCGCGCGGCACCGGATGCACGATGTGCGTGACCAGGTCGGCGGCCGCGTTGCGCGCCGCGATCTGCACCTCGGCCGGATTGACGAGCAGGGTCTTGGTGAGCTTGCGGATCTCGTCCGGGAACGTGGCCGAGAACAGCAGGTTCTGCCGCACCGGCGGCAGCAGCGCGATGATGCGCTTGATGTCCGGCATGAAGCCCATGTCCAGCATGCGGTCGGCCTCGTCCAGGATCAGCACCGACACTTGGTTGAACATCACCGTCTTGTTGTGCACGTGGTCGAGCAGCCGTCCCGGGGTCGCCACCAGGATCTCGACGCCCTTGCGCAGCGCGGCGATCTGCGCGTTCATGTCCGAGCCGCCGTAGACGATGGCGGTACGCAACGGCATGTGCCTCGCGTAGTCGCGGAAACTTTCCTCGACCTGGATCGCGAGTTCGCGCGTCGGCGCCAGCACCAGCACGCGGATTGGATGGCGCGCGGGCGAGGCCGACGTGCTCGCGTGCGGCGCGAGGCGCTGCAAGGTAGGCAGGGCAAAGGCGGCGGTCTTGCCGGTGCCGGTCTGGGCGCCGGCCATGAGGTCGCGGCCCTCGAGCACGAGGGGGATCGCCTGCTCCTGGATCGGGCTTGGCTGCTCGTAGCCCATGTCCTTCACCGCCTGCAGCAGCGGCGGGATCAAGCCTAGTTTTTCGAAACCGGAACTGATGACGTAACGCCTTGAAAACTAAGGAGGCCGGATTATACGCCTATGCAGCAATGACGAGTTGGGTCTGCGTGACGAGGGCCACCAGCTTGCCCGCCTCCGAACGGATGCTGGTCTGGCAGACCACGGTGGTGCGGCCCTTGTGGACCGGCACCGATTCGCCGACGACGCGGCTGCCTAGCGGCGCGCCGCTGATGAAATTGGTCTTCGATTCGATGGTCGTGGTGCGCGAGCCCTGCGGCATGTTGAGGATCGCCGCCACCGCGCCCAGCGTGTCGGCGAACGCCATGATCGCGCCGCCGTGCAGGTTGTCGCCGATGGTGCACAGGTCCTTGCGCACCGCCAGCTGCGCGACCACCTTGTCCGGCGTCACATCAGTGAACTCGATGCCCATCAGGTCGGGCAGCAGGCCCTTGACCTTTTCCTGCATCGCCGCCGAGAGGTTCATATCGGTGGTTGGCTCAGTTGATCGTCCGTCGGCTGCGTTCGGGTGCGGCTTCCTGCGATTCGACGCCGGGCAGCTTGAGTTCCATGTCCCAGTCGCTCTTCTTCACCGCCGCCTGCAGCAGGCGGCAGACCGAATGCAGCAACACGGGATCCAGCGTGAGGGTCACGCCCTGGCCTTCGGAAGGATGCATGGCCAGCACCGGATGGCCGTTCGGGTCGTGCCCTGTCTGGATGCGCGCGAGCAGCAGCGGTTCGGCGCCGAGCGGCGTCGCGCGCGCGCTGTCGTCGTAGGGTTTGGCGAAGTTCGCCTTCGACACCGCCTGCTCGTGCTCGATGGTGAGCAGCGCCTTGCGCGCCTCGGGATTGGGCTGGGTGCGGATGCGCGGGCTCGCTTCCTCGGCCAGCTTGACCAGCAGCGGCCAGAGCAGCTTGACGAAGCGCCGCGTCAGCCACATGCGCACCTCGACCTTCTCGCTCGCCGCGATCAGCATCAGCATGCGGTCCTGCTCGGCGGCGAAATCGATCTTCAGCTGGTGCAGGCGCATGGGCTGTGCCGGATTGTAGAATGCTTTGGTGCTGAATATTGTTACCGCGGCGACGGCGCAGGACTACGCGGACGCCGGCACGCTATTCCGCGAATACTCTGGCCTGGTCGCCGAAGCGCTGCGCCACCAGAACTTCGGCGATGAAGTCGCCGCGCTGCCCGGAGAGTACGCGCCCCCGGGGGGCATCCTGCTGCTCGCCCGCGGCGAAGGGGAAATCGCGGCCGGTTGCGTGGCGCTGCGGCGCCTGGATGCCGCCACCGGCGAGATAAAGCGCATGTACGTGCGCGAACGCTACCGGGGCAGCGGTCTTGGCCGGCGCCTTGCCGTGTCGGTCATCGATACGGCGAGGCGGCTGGGCTATGCGCGCGTGGTGCTCGACACTCTGCCGAAGCTTGCCTCCGCGATCGCGCTCTACCGCGACCTCGGCTTCGGGGAAATCGATCCCTACCTGGCGTCGCCGACGCCAGGTGCGCTCTGCTTTGAACTTAGATTTTCCTGATTTTCTCGAGCAACGCGGAACTCGAGCGCTGGTGCTCGAACGGGATTGACAGCACGCGGCCACCGCGCGCGAGCGTCTCCTTGGCGCCGACGATTTTGTCCGCGGGCCAGTCGCCGCCCTTGACCAGCACCTCCGGACGCAACAGTTCGATCAGCGCGGCAGGCGTGTCCTCGTCGAACCACGTCACGGCGTCCACCGATTGCAGCGCGGCGATCACCGCCATGCGGTCGTCCAGGCCGTTCACCGGCCGCCCTTCGCCCTTGCCGAGCCGGCGTGCGGAGGCGTCGCCGTTCAGCGCGACCACCAGCGCCGCACCCAGCTCGCGCGCCTGCGCGAGGTAGGTCACGTGTCCCCGGTGCAGCAGGTCGAAAACGCCGTTGGTGAACACCAGCGGCCGCGCCAGGCCGGCGGCCCAGCGCGCGGCGCCGGCGGGCGCTCGGATTTTTTCTTCGAAGCGCAGGCTGCGCCCCGCCCTACTTCTTCGTTTCCTCGGCCTTGGGCTTGGCCGGCGGCGCGCAGGCGGGGTCGGTCGGCTTGCAGTACTCGAAAATCTTCACTACCTTGCGCACGCCGCCGGTGGTGCGCGCGATTTCGACCGCGCTCTCGGCTTCGGCCTCGGTAACGATGCCGAGCAGGTAGACCACCGAAGCCTCGGTGACCACCTTGACGTGCACCGGGTTGAACTTGCCCCCGTCCACGAAGCGCGCCTTCACCTTGCCGGTGGTCGTGCCGTCGCCCGCGCGAGACATCATCGAGGAGAGTTCGCCAACCTGCAGCTCGTTGGTGACACCGCGGACGTTCGGCAGGCCCTGGACGATCTTCTCGACTTCCGCCTTGGCCTTGTCGTCGGCCACCTCGCCCGTGACCAGCACATTGCGGTTGTAGGAGGTAACGTTGACGTGCGCCTTGTCGCCGAACTTCTCTCCGATGCGGTTCGAGGCGACCAGCTCGATGCGTTCGTCCTCGATCTGCGTCCCGGTGGTGCGCCGGTCGGCCGCCGACAGGGCCGCGGCGCCAGCACCAGCGGCGGCCACGCCGAGGCAGCCCTGCAACGGTACCGCGAGCGTCATCGCCGCCAGCAGCGCCAGAATCGTGGGGTAGCGGATATTTTTCATTTTTTTTCTCCGTAAAGCTGCGTATCGATGCCGTCGCAGAAGCAGTGCAGCGCCAGCAGGTGGACCTCCTGGATGCGCATGGTGCGCGTATGCGGGACGCAGACCTGCACGTCGTCGGCGCCCAACAGCGCGGCCATCCTGCCGCCGCCGTTGCCGGTTAGAGCGACGATGCGCACGCCAAGTTCCCGCGCCGCGCGCATCGCCGCGACGACATTCGCCGAATTGCCCGAAGTCGAAATCGCCAGCAGCACGTCGCCCTTCCTGCCGAGCGCGCGCAGCTGCTTCTCGAACACCTGCTCGTAGCTGTAGTCGTTGCCGATCGAGGTGAGCGCGGAGGAGTCGGTGGTCAGCGCGAGGCCGGCGAGCGGCGGGCGCTCGCGCTCGAAGCGATTGACCAGTTCCGCGGCGAAGTGCTGCGCGTCGGCCGCTGAGCCGCCATTGCCGCAGGCGAGGATCTTGCCGCCGGCCTTGAGCGAGGCGGACATCAGCGCGATCGCGCGCGCGATGGGCGCCGCGAGGACCTTGGCGGATTCCTGCTTTAGCCGCGCACTGTCGGCAAAATGCGACGCAACCTGCGCTTCCATCGTTGGCATTTTACTCGATGTAAACCTCGAACTCGATGCGCCGTGCCGGGTTCGGATGCTCGGCGAGGCGGCTGACGCGCGCGCGCAGCGGCGTGCCGCGCTCGAGGCCCCAGGCGAGTGCGGCGTTCTGGCGCCGCGGCACGTAGCCGAGCTTGCGGCCGCGCCATTCGACGCGCACCGCGTTCGGGTCGTGCGCGTTGCCGGGCTCCGCCACCAGATCCAACGCGTCGCCAAGGCGCATCTGCGGCCAGACATCGGCCGCCTCGCCGTAGCGGAAGCCGGCCAGCGGCGAGCTCTGCACCAGAAATTGAATATTTTGTGCTTGAGCCGAAAACGCAAACAGGAAAAGCAGGCTAGCCGTAAAACGCATTGCGGATCCACTGGATGCGGCCGTGCTCGAGGGAATCGAGCAGCAGCACGTCGAACCGGCAGTCCGCGTCCGGGCGCCGCATCAGGTACAGGCGCGCGGCGGCCACCAGGCGGGCCTGCTTGGCCGCGGTCACGCTCTCGGCGGCCCCGCCGTAGCGCTGGCCGCTCCGGTAGCGCACTTCGGCGAACACCAGCGTGCCGCCCTCCTCGGCGACCAGGTCGATCTCGCCGCGCCGGCAGCGCCAGTTGCGCGCCAGTACGCGCAGACCGGCCTTGCGCAGCAGTTCGGCACATAGTTCCTCGGCTCGCGCGCCGGCCCGGTTCATGGCACCTTAACGAACCGCCGCCTCGTAAGGTTGACCCGCTTTTGGCTTCCACTTCCGGAACGCTCTACGTCGTTGCCACGCCGATCGGCAACCTCGGCGATTCGAGTCCCCGCTCGATCGAGGTCCTGCGCGCGGCGGACATCATCGCCTGCGAAGACACCCGGACCTCGCGTGCCCTGCTTGCGCACCATGGCATCACGGCGCGAACCGTCGCACTGCACGCGCACAACGAACGCGAGGCGGGCGAGAAGCTGCTGCGCGCCCTCCGCGAAGGCAGCACGATAGCGCTGGTTAGCGACGCCGGCACGCCAGGCATTTCGGACCCGGGCGCCCTGCTGGTGGCCGCCGCGCACCGCGAAGGACTGCGCGTCGTGCCGGTGCCCGGAGCCAATGCCGCCGTAACCGCAGTTTCGGCGGCAGGTTTCGATGCCGGCCGATTCCTGTTCGCAGGGTTCCTGCCCGCCAAGCCGAAGAAAGCGTTGGAAGACCTCGACCTGCCCGTTCCAGTGATCCTCTACGAAGCGCCGCACCGCGTGCTTGCGACCGTGCAGGCGCTGCTCGAGCGTTTCGGGCCTGAGCGAGAAATCGTGATCGCGCGCGAGCTGAGCAAGAAATTCGAGGAGGTCGCGAGGATGCGCCTGGCCGATGCCCCGGCCTGGCTCGACGGCCCGCACCGGCAGGACGGCGAATTCGTGCTGGTGCTCGGCCCGGGCGCGCGGAAAAGTGCCGACCGTGCGGAAGCCGGGCACGTAATGAAAATCCTCCTCGAGAAACTGCCGGCCGGCGAGGCCGCGAAGCTCGCCGCGCGCATCACCGGCGTGCCCAGGAACGAGCTCTACAAGGCCGCGCTGAAGGACAGCAAGTAAAATCCGTCCCATGGACCGGCTCACCATCGCCCGCCCGGACGACTGGCACCTGCACCTGCGCGACGGCGCGGCGATGGCCTCGGTGCTCGCCGACAGCGCGCGGCAATTCGCGCGCGCGATCGTGATGCCGAACCTCGCGCCGCCGGTGCGCACCACCCAGCAGGCGCTGCACTACCGCGAGCGCATCCTGAGCGAACTGCCCGAGGGCGCCGATTTCGATCCGCTGATGACGCTCTACCTTACCGACGACACGCCGGTCGAGGAAATCTCGCGCGCCAAGCTCTCGGGGCGCGTGCACGGCGTGAAGCTCTATCCCGCCGGCGCGACCACGCACTCGGACGCCGGCGTGACGCGCCTGTCGCGCTGCTTTGCGGCGCTGGAAAAAATGGAGCAACTCGGCCTGCCGCTGCTGATCCACGGCGAGGTGACCGATCCCGCAGTCGATGTCTTCGACCGCGAGAAGGCCTTCATCGAGGAAATTCTGGGACCGACCGTGGAGCGCTTCAGCGGCCTGAAAATCGTGCTCGAGCACATCACCACGCGCGACGCCGTGCAGTACGTCGAAGTCACCGGGCCGAACGTGGGCGCGACCATTACCGCGCACCACCTGCTGCTCAACCGCAATGCCCTCTTCCTCGGCGGCGTACGGCCGCACCACTACTGCCTGCCGGTGCTGAAGCGCGAGGAGCACCGCGAGGCGCTGGTCGAGGCCGCGACCTCGGGCAATCCGAAATTCTTCCTCGGCACAGACAGCGCGCCGCACGCGCGCGCGGCGAAGGAAGCCGCCTGCGGCTGCGCCGGCGTCTACAGCGCGCACGCCGCGATCGAACTCTACGCGACCGCGTTCGAGGAAGCAGGCGCGCTCGACAAGCTCGAAGGCTTCGCCAGCCGCCACGGCGCGGATTTCTACGGCCTGCCGCGCAACCAGGGCAGCCTGACGCTGGTGCGCGAGGAGTGGACCGTGCCGAAGACCCTGCGCTTCGGCGAGGAGGAGCTGGTGCCGCTGCGCGCCGGCGAGACCATCCCGTGGAAGCTGGCTTAGCTCACCCGATCTTCGATCCGATCAGGCAATGGCTGGAACGGATCGGGGGTTCGCCTTCGCTGTCTCTTCTGAATTCGTTTTCGGAAGAGCAAAATCTCAGAACTGAAAACGGAAAACCGATCCGGTTCGTAGCGCCCGCTCCTTCCGACCCCTATTACGAAGTCCACCTGTTCGAAACCGGCCAGGTGCAGACACGGCCCGAGAGCAAGCACGACCTGTTCAACGCGCTCGCCTGGCTCGCTTTCCCGAAAACCAAGGCACGCATCAACGCCATACACGCGGCGGAGATCCCGAAAGAAGGCGGCAAGCGTGGCAGGCTGCGCGACATGTTGACGATATTCGACGAAGGCGGCGCGATCGCGGTCTGTGGCAGCGATGTCGCCGAGCTGGTGCGCCAGGCGCGCTGGCGCGAGTTGTTCGTCGAGCACTACCGGAGCCTGCGCATCGTGGTGGTAGGCCACGCAATGCTGGAACAGGCGCTGGCCCCGCACCCGGGCATCACCTGCAAGGTGATCTTCGCCGAACCGGGCAGCGACCTAGATGCAGAAGCAGCAGGATGGCTCGGCACCGTAGGTCGCACGCCGCGCGACATGCCGCCTTTGCCCGTGTTCGGCTATCCGGGCTGGTTTCCGGGCAGCGAGAATCCCGATTTCTATTCGGATGAACGGTACTTCCGTCCGCTGCAGCGCGGTAAAATGATCCCGGGAGTCGGCCAGGCAGCCGCTGTACCGCAAGGTGCAGAGGAAAGTCCGGGCTCCAGAGAGCGGGATGCGGGCTAACGGCCCGGCGCGTATAAACGCCGCGCAAGCGGCGCCAAGGCGACGAAGAGGGCCACAGAGACGAGTCGCGCAGGTCAAACTGCGCGGGTGAAACGCGGCAACCTCCATCCGGAGCAACACCAAATAGGCAAGCGCGTGTGGCAACACACCCAGGTCGGCTCGACCGAGGCTTGCGGGTAGGTGGCTTGAGCCCCCGGGCAACCTGGGGCCCAGAGGAATGGCTGCCGGGGGATGCCCTTCGGGGAGTCCCCGCCACAGAACCCGGCTTACCGGCCGGCTCCCGTTGTTTCGGTGTCAGAAACTGTGCGACAACGGGATAAATTCTCTTGCCCGGGGTCCGGCCAGACGGGATAATTTCCTGATTCTGTACCCCTATTTCCATGCATAACCGCCTAAACCAGAACGACGTCACGAACCGCATCAACGTCGAGGACGCCGATCAGGTCCGCGATGCCGTGATCGCTCTGTTCGCCGCCCGCTACCCGGGCGCCGACCTGTCGACCGTCGCCCGCGCCTTCAACGACGTCCGGGCGCTCTTCGAAGGCAACTATCCCGGCTACCTGCCCTGCGACACGCTGTACCACGACGCGCGCCACACGCTGGACATGACGCTGGCGATGGCGCGGCTGATCGAGGGCCACGACCGCATCCATCCCGGCAGCGAGGCGCTCGGCGCCCGCCGCGCCGTACTCGGCGTGGTGATCGCGCTGCTGCACGACTCGGGCTACATGCGCCGCGCCTCGGAAGCGCACGTCGAGAACGGCGCCGTATTCACCAAGGTGCACGTGAGCCGCAGCGCCGACTTCCTCTCGCGCTACCTGCCTACCATCGGCTACGGCGAGGAGGCCGAGACCGCGGCCCGCCTGGTGCATTTCACCGGCTACGAAATGGACGTCGACGACATCAAGGTCGCCGGCGAGAAGGACCGCAAGCTCGGCCACATGGTCGGCACCGCCGACCTGATCGGCCAGATGTCGGACCGCATGTACCTGGAGAAATGCCGCGAATTCCTCTACGAGGAATTCGTGCTGGGCTCGATCGCGCGCGAAACCCTGCCCGACGGGCGCGAAGTGGTGCGCTACTCCTCGCCGGAGGACCTAATCTACAAGACGCCCGGCTTCTACGAGTACGTGGCGCGCGACCGCATCAACCGCAAGCTCGGCGCGGCCGACCGCTACGCGGAAGCCCATTTCGACGGCCCGAGCCTCTACCAGAGCGAGATCGACAACAACATGAGCTACCTGCGCGAGGCTATTGAAAATGCGGACCTCAATCGCCTGCGCCGGACCTGCTATTCCCTGTCCCGCAAAGCCGGCAAAGCCGCCTGATTCTGTGGGGTTTGTCACACCCTGCTGAATTTTCTCGCTTTTCTGCCCATTCCCCCACTTGTCAGGGGAGCCCGGGGCATGGCAAAAGCAGGGCATGACATTCGCTGACAAGGTCCAGAACGGCTTCCGCGCGCCCCAGGCACCCGCACTTGCCCGCCTCCTTTCCGACAGCGCGCTTAGCCGTGCGGCGCTGGCGGCCTGCGGATTCCCGGTGGCGCTCGCGGATGCGACCGCCAAGGGCCGGCCTCTCACCTACGTCAACCCGGCTTTTGAATTCTTCTTTGGCTACCGCGCGGACGAAACGGTGGGACGGCCGTCGATCACCCTGCTGTTCCCGGAAGACGAGACCGCCGCCATCATGTTCAACGAAGCGCCAGCGCGCGTGCACATGCGCGCCCGGCGCAAGGACGGCAGCGCGGCAGACGTGGAGCTGTCGATCGGCATGGTGCACGGCGTCGACGGACTGCTAACGCACTGGGTGCTGGCTTTCGCCGACCGCAGCGAAATCGAGCGCATGCGCGAGGAACTGCGCGTTCTAAAAGCGATAGACGCAGCTCCGTAGATCCCGCTAGCCGCCCCCGCCGTAGAGGTAGTTCGGCAGCCACAGCGTCATCCCCGGCCAGATGTACATGAAGACCATGCAGACGATCACGATGATCATGTAGGGCATCATGCCGGCGAAGATCTGGTTCAGCGTCACGTGCTTGGGCGCGACGCCCTTCAGGTAGAAAGCCGACATCGCTACCGGCGGCGAGAGGAACGCCGCCTGCAGGTTGACGAACACCAGCGTGCCCCAGAGGATCGGGTCGATGTTGAAGTGCTTCAGCAGCGGCAGGAAGATCGGCACGAAGATCACGATGATCTCGGTCCATTCCAGCGGCCAGCCGAGCACGAAAATGATCGCCTGCGACAGGATCATGAACTGGATCGGCGTCATGTTCAGCGACAGCACCCAATGCTCGACCAGCTGCTGGCCGCCCAGGATCGCGAACACGCCCGAGAACAGGGCGGAACCGACGAACAGCCAGCAGACCATCGCCGTGGTCTTGGCGGTGAGGAAGATCGACTGCTTGAGCCGCTCCCAGTCGAAGGTGCGCGCCTGCAACGCGAGGATGAAGGCGCCCGCCGCGCCGATGCCTGCCGACTCGGTCGCCGTGGTAATGCCGAAAAGAATCACCGCGAGCACCACGATCGTCAGGATGCCGAGCGGCATCACCGAAGAAATCAGCAGCTTCAGCAGCTCGAAGGACTCGGCCTCCAGCTTCCAGTAATACCAGAGCAGCATCAGCGCAGTCGCCGCCACCGTCAGCCAGAAATAGGTGAAGAACCCTGCCGGCGGGCCCGATTCCGACGGGGCGGCCGTACCTTGCTTGAGCAATTCAGGCGTCCCGACCTGCTCCACGCCTTCCGCTTCCTGCGCAGGCGTTCCAGAATCGACGTTGCTCTCGGCGTTCCCCAACTCCTGCGGCTTGTCCGGATCCGCCTGGGGCGCGGCCTTGACGGGGGCATCCTGCTGCTGCCTGATTACGATGCCCGCCGTCGCTTGGGTATCCGCCTGCTGGTGAATTACCACGTACCACCAGATTCCCC
>DATJYN010000153.1:0-3364 GCA_035499575.1 Burkholderiales bacterium
GCCGCGCCCCCTCCACCAAGTGGAGGGGGCACTCGAGTCGGTTGGAGAGAGTCCAATGACTCGCTCCAATCTCCTCAATCCGCTCCGCGCTGCGCTCGCGTCGCTCGTCTTCGGCGCGCGCCAGGCGTTCGCCGCATGGCCTGTGCTGATGGGGCGCTGCGTCTTCTATCTCGTTGCCATCGCGGTCCTCACCGCACTCTGGGACAAGGTCGAGTCCCAGCGCTTGCCGGGCACGCTCGCGGCGTATCTGCCCGCCGGCGGCCTCGCGCTTTATGTCGGCGTGACCGAGTGGATCACGCTCTCCGTCTCGGCGATCCATCTGCGCCTCGAGGACGACATCCGCTCCGGCGCGCTGGAGCCGCATCTGCTCCGGCCCAAGCCCTATCTCCTGCAGAAGGTGGCCGAGCAGATGGGTTCGACCCTGGCGCGGCTGACCGGCATCGGCGCCGCCGCGCTCGTCGCGCTCCTCCTTTCGCGCCGCGCGGTCCCGGGCGCGGAGGCCTTTCTGTTCGCGGCGATCCTGGGCGTCATCGGCGCCTTCATCGGCGTGCTGCTCTACACGCTCGTGGGCCTGTGCGCCTTCTGGCTGCGGCGCGTGCTGCCGCCTTACCTGATCATGCAGAAGCTGCTCTTCATCCTGGGCGGTTTGTTCGCGCCCATCAGCCTCTATCCGGTCTGGCTCTATCGCTTCGCGCTCAAGACGCCGTTTGCGGCCTCCACCTTCTTCGCCGGCGACCAGATGATCCGTCCGACGCTTCAGGGCTTCTGGCCGTATCTCGGCTGGGAGCTGTTCTGGTTCGGCGCGATCGCGCTTCTCGTCGCGCTCTTCTGGCGCTGGGGCATCGCGCGCGTTCTGAAGGAGGGCCTGCCGTGAACGCGTTTCTGACCTACGTCCAGAATGTCGGGCTCGCGATCCGCACCTCGTTCGGCGACCGCACCAATTTCACGCTCCAGGTCGTGGGCATGGTCGTCAACGACGGCTTCTTCCTGGCGCTCTGGTTCCTGTTCTTCGCAGGCTTCAAGTCCGTCGGCGGCTGGCGTCTCGCGGACACCGCGCTCCTCATCGGCATGATGATGACGCTGTTCGCCGTCGCCGGGATCTTCTTCGGCGGCTATCGCGACATGGCCGCCACGATCCTCAAAGGCGAGCTCGATGCGCTGCTCACCCAGCCCAAGACCGTGCTCCTCAGGCTTCTCGCGCGCGAGAGTCTTCCGAGCGCCTGGGGCGACCTCGTCGTCGGCATCGTCCTGATCGTCTGGTTCGGGCGCGTCGCGCCGCACGACGCGCCGATGGTCATCGCAGGCCTCGTCGTCGGCTTCCTCGTCTATGTCTCCTCGGCCGTCGCCTATGCGAGTCTCGCGTTCTGGTTTTCCGGCGCGCGCAGTTTCGCGCGCGACCTGACGGACTTTCTCGTGCTGTTCTCGAGCTATCCGGGTTCGATCTACACCGGCGCCACGCGCGTCGTGGCCTACACGCTTCTGCCCGCAGGCTTCGTCGTTCTCGCGCCGATCGAATTCCTGCGCGCGCCCGGCGCGAGGACATTCGCCTTCATGATCGCCGGCGCGCTCGTCTATTCCACGATCGCTCTCGCACTCTTCCATGCGGGACTGACCCGCTACCGCCGCGGCGATGTGCAAGCCGGTTTGAACTGACACACCGCCCGCGTTGCGACTTTCGTAGAGCTGACGCAGAGGACGCTGAGGAAAGCACGGCGGAGCGCAGCGGATTTCTGGTCGCCACGCGCCTCCAGTTTCTGCTGTATGCCTCGAATGGACGCGCCGAAGGCGCAATTTCTTCCACAGCGCCCACTGCGCGTTCCGCTGCGACCACCGCGTTGGCTCTCCGAGAGTTTCCACCGGCGGATGCTCACAGGAAACCGGAGTCCGGGAACATTCGTTATGCATGCAGGCACGGGGCCGCTCGAATGGAGAGACGCGATGCAACGTCCTGAAGAGAAGAAGCACGACCTGCGCGATGACATGCTGCCGCCCTTGCCGGTGACGGATCAGGAATTGACCGAACCGCTGCCCGAGCCCGCAGGCCCCAACATCGGCGACCTGCCGCTTGTGACACCTGATCCGACGCAAGTGCCGACGGGCCAGACGACCAAGGAATAGTCCGGTTCAGAATTCGTGGGCCTGTGCCCAGGTCATGCAGCCCGTGTACGTCCCGTTGTAGATGACACGCTGCGTGTCCTCGTCGAGCCCGTTTTCCCCGCCATCCTCCATGCGCTGCTGCGCGACGCTCTTGCAATGCGCATCGGCGGCCGCACGCGCAGCAGCCGGCGCGATCGTCTGCGACATGGCCGCCGGCGGAGGCGGCGCGGCTTCCGGCGGCGGCTCGGGTGCGGTCGCACCCTGAACCGGCAGCGCGGGTTCGCTGCCTTCCGGAATCGTCTGCGGCGCCGCGCTGGCCATCACGGGTGGCGGCATCGGCTGCGGCGGCGGTGAATAGCTGGGCGCAGGCGCCACTGCGGCAACGGGTGCCGTCGCTGGCGGTGCCACGGTGTGCGCGACCGGCGGCGCATAGACCGGCGCAGGCGCGCGCGTGGCAAACGCTGCAGGCGGCGGCGTGTAGGGCAGCGGCGCGTAAGTCGAGGGAGGCGCAAGCCGGGGCGGCGGGCTCTGCCGCGCCACGACGGGCGGCGGCACATAAGCAGGAGCAGGCGCCGGCTTATAGACGGGTGGCGGCGTCTCCCGCGCCACGGCCGGCGGCGCGTACACGGGAGGAGGCGCGGGCTGGTAGACCGGTGGAGGCGCTTGCTGTGCCACGGGCGGCGGCGCGTTTCCGGCGCGGTCGTCGATCGGAGGGTAGTAGAGCATGTCGTGCACGCTCGTGCCGCAGCTCGAAAGCAGCAGCATTGCGATAAGCGCGGCCATCACACGAGACATCGTGCCCCCCAAGGCGCATGGCGCAGCCTAGACTGATTTGGGCGTGGCGCGCCCGCAACCTGCGGTCAAATCCCGACCTCTGTCTGGCCCGAATTCTTGAACGGGTACCCGCAAGCCCTACATGGTTTGTGGTCATTTCCCGCGCAGCCGGGAGAAAGAGGGTGAGACATGGCGATGTCGGATGCAGTCTTGCCGCCGCTCGCGGGACCCGTCCCGCCCGAGAAGCCGCTTTCCTTCCTGAAATTCCTCCGCGTCGCGCCCGACAACATCATGGCCGCCCTGCCGCGGGCGGCCTACGAGCAGCCGGTGTGGGAATTTCCCTACAGCCGCAGCCAGATCCTCATGGTGAGCGATCCGGCCGGCGTGAAGCAGGTGCTGCTCGACAACGTCCAGAATTATCCCAAGGCGCCGGAGGAGATCATGGTGCTCGGCGCCGCGTTCGGCGACGGGCTGCTGGTGAGCCAGGGCGAGA
>DATJYN010000154.1:0-4614 GCA_035499575.1 Burkholderiales bacterium
CGGCCGCCCGTCCTGGGTGCGGCGAATTTCCGGGTCGGCGCCGAGATTGCCGATGAGGATCACTTTGTTGACGCTGCCTGCCATGATGCTCTCCGCGTGGCGATGTCGCGCAGTTCCGTGCGCCCGCCGTTCTGCCGGGCCGCGTGCCGTACGCGCCCGTTTGACTCTGCAAGCACCCTAGACCCCGACCGCGCCGGCGCCATAGGGGACGGCCGTTGCCACAGCCCTTTTCCACAGGGGTTCGCGCTGTCCCGCGGTCTCAGGCTTCCGGCGTGTTCCCGATATGTTCTAGTCCCTTTCCGCCACGAGCGCAACTGCTTTGCGTAACTCACCCGGCGCCGAGCGCCACCGCGGTGTTGTAGGTGATCAGCGAGGCGATATAGGCGAGCACCAGTATGTAGCCGAACGTGACCGCCATCCATTTCCAGCTTCCGGTTTCGCGCTTGATCACCGCCAGCGTGGACGCGCATTGCGGGGCAAAGATGTACCAGACCAGGATGGAGAGCGCCGTCGCCAGGCTCCATTGGCTGGCGAGCGCATGGCCGATCTGCTCCGCCGCTTCCTTGCCGCCCTCGATGGAATAGACCGTGCCCAGCGCGGCCACCGCGACCTCGCGCGCCGCCATGCCCGGGATCAGCGCAACATTGATCTGCCAGTTGAAGCCGAGCGGCGCCAGCACCGGCTCCAGCGCATGGCCGATACTGGCGGCCAGGCTGTAATCGATCGCCGGGCCTTCCGCTCCGGCCGGCGGGCGCGGAAACGAGGCGAGGAACCAGATCAGCACCATCATCGAGAAGATGGTGGTGCCGGCGCGCTGCAGAAAAGCCTTCGCCCGCATGTAGAGGCCGATGACGACGCTGCGCGGCCGCGGCAGCTTGTAGTCCGGCAGTTCGAGCATGAAGGGCGGGGTCGGCTCGTCGCGCCAGAAAAAGAACTTGGCGAGGAATGACACGCCGAGCGCGGCGACGATGCCCGCGGCATAGAGGCCGAACATCACCAGCCCCTGCAGGCTGACGAAGCCCCACACCTGCCGCTGCGGAATGAAGGCGGAGATGATCAGCGTATAGACCGGGATGCGCGCCGAGCAGGTCATCAGCGGCGCCACCATGATCGTGGTCAGCCGGTCGCGCGGATTATCGATGACGCGCGTCGCCATGATGCCGGGGATGGCGCAGGCAAAGCTCGACAGCAGCGGAATGAAGGCGCGGCCGTGCAGGCCCGCCCCACCCATGATGCGGTCCATGAGGAAGGCCGCCCGCGCCATGTAGCCGAAGTCCTCCAGCAGCAGAATGAACAGGAACAGGATCAAGATCTGCGGCAGGAAGACGATGACGCTGCCGACGCCGTTGATGACGCCGTCCTGCAAGAAGCTCTGCAGCAGGCCAGCCGGCAGCAAGTCGTGCACCGCCGCGCCGAGCGCATCGAAGCCCGCGGAAATCAGATCCATCAGCGGCTGCGCCCAGGCAAACACCGCCTGGAACATCACGAACAGGATCGCGAGCAGGATGACGAGCCCGGCGACCGGATGCAGCAGCACGGCATCCAGCCGCGTGGTCAGCGTGTCGGGCTTGGCCGGCAGGCGCACCGTGGCCTTGATGATGCGATCGGCCTCGCGCTGGGCGGCGCGCAGCTCGCTGGTCGTCGGCGCCCGCCAGTCGCTTTGGCCGCGATGCGCCGGAGTCGCCGCCGCGAGCTCATCGAGCCGGCGCATGAGATCGTCGGCGCCGCCGCGTCGCACCGCCGCCGCGGTGATGACCGGCACGCCGAGCTCGGCCGCCAAGCGGTCGAGATCGATCTCGATGGCGCGCCGGCGCGCGATGTCGATCATGTTGAGCACCAGCAGCATCGGCCGCCCAATCGTCTTGAGCTCGAGCACCAGGCGCAGGGCGAGCCGCAGATTGGTGGCATCGGCAATGCACAGCAACAGATCGGGCGGCGCTTCGCTCGCCATGTCGCCGAGGACGACATCGCGGGTCACTTTTTCGTCGGGGCTACGTGCGCGCAGCGAATAGGTGCCGGGCAGATCGATGAGATCGACGCTGAGCCCGGATGGCGTGCGCACGGCGCCGCTCTTGCGCTCGACGGTGACGCCGGGATAGTTCGCGACTTTCTGCCGGGCGCCGGTCAGCGCGTTGAACAATGCGGTTTTGCCGCTGTTCGGCGTCCCGATCAGGGCGAAACGGCGGACGCTGGATTCTGCCAGTGCGGACATGGAGAAGCTTGGCGCTGCCGGCTCAGACGACCATGATCGCCATGGCCTCGCGGCGGCGCAAGGCGACGGTTGCGGCGTTGACGCGCACGGCGATCGGATCGCGGCCGAGCGCGCCCTCGTGCAGCACCTCGACGCTTGCCCCCTCGGTGAAACCGAGTTCGATCAGCCGGCGCTCGAGTTCGCCGACCGGCAGGCTGGAGGCCCCCTGCGCAACCTCGATGGCGTGGATGTGGCCGCGGAATCCCCGCGGCGCCTGACCCAGCGGCGCCGGCGTTCTCGCCTGTGTCTCGGTCTGCACGCTCATGAAACGCTGGCCCTGCCCTTCCTTTCGGCGGCGACGCAATTGATACTGATTATGGATTTCATGTGATCCGCATCTTGCGCTAGGTCAAGTGAAAGCCCTTTTATTTTCAATATCTTGTAATCGTTCTAAGAAGCCGGCCGGCCCGCGGGACCGATTTGCGTTTTCGACCCAGGCTTTGCGTCACGCCTGCGGCGGCGTTGTCCCCAAGTCCGTGCGGGGGCGGCGCAGGAGGCACTGGCACAATGGCCCCGTTCTCACTACGTTCCTGAGGTCCGTGCTCAGCGAAAAGCCGGACACGCCGCTCGCAACCGCTTCCCGTTTTCTTTCGCCGCCGCCCGGCGAAGAGGCCGCTCGAACTTTGTAAAGCTATGCCCGCATGACGGACCTGCCCGACAAACGCCCAGCCCGCAGCGACGCCCGCGCCATCACCATCCGCGGCGCCCGCGAGCACAACCTCAAGAATATCGACGTCACGCTGCCGCGCGACCAGCTGGTCGTGTTCACCGGCCTGTCCGGCTCGGGCAAGTCGTCGCTCGCCTTCGACACCATCTACGCCGAGGGCCAGCGCCGCTACGTCGAGAGCCTGTCGGCCTACGCGCGCCAGTTCCTCGAGATGATGCAGAAGCCGGACGTCGACCAGATCGACGGCCTGTCGCCGGCCATCTCCATCGAGCAGAAGACCACGTCGAAGAATCCGCGCTCGACCGTCGGCACCGTCACCGAGATCTACGACTACATGCGCCTGTTGTGGGCGCGCGTCGGCGTGCCCTATTCGCCGGCGACCGGCCTGCCGATCGAGAGCCAGACCGTGTCGCAGATGGTCGACCGCGTGCTGGCGCTGCCGGAGGGCACGCGCATCTACGTGCTGGCGCCGGTCGTGCGCGGCCGCAAGGGCGAATACAGGAAGGAGCTCGCCGAATTTCTGCGCAAGGGCTACCAGCGCGTCAAGGTCGACGGCGAATTCCACGAGATCGGCGAGGTCAAGCCGCTCGACAAGAAGTTCACCCACGACATCGACGTGGTCGTCGACCGCCTGGTGGTGAAGAGCGACATCGCCACGCGGCTCGCCGACTCGCTGGAGCAGTGCCTCAAACTCGCCGACGGGCTGGCGGTGGTCGAATTGGCGGATGCGTCGGCCTCTCTTTCTTCACCTCCCCCTGGAGGGGGGAGGTCGACCGCGAAGCGGTCGGGAGGGGGTGAATCGCGGAGCGAGCAAGATCACCCCACCCCGGACCGCCTACGGCGGTCCGACCCTCCCCCTCCAGGGGAGGGTAAGAAAGAAACCAAGCTCGCCGCCGCCGCTGCCGCCGCCGAGCGCCGCCTCGTCTTCTCGGAGAAGTTTGCCTGCCCGGTCTCCGGCTTCACCATTCCGGAGATCGAGCCGCGGCTGTTCTCGTTCAACAATCCGTTCGGCGCCTGCCCCGAATGCGGCGGCCTCGGCGTCGAACAGCACATCGACGCCGAGCTGGTGATCCCCGACCGCGACGCGACGCTGAAGAAAGGCGCCATCGCGCCCTGGGCGAAGTCGTCCTCGCCCTATTACATCCAGACGCTCGAGGCTTTGGGCAAGCACTACAAGTTCAGCCTCGAGGCCAAGTGGAAGGACCTGGCGAAGAAGACGCAGGACGCCATCCTCTACGGCTCCGGCGAGGACGAGATCAAATTCGTCTACGACGACGGCCTGCGCGGCTATACCACCAAGAAGCCGTTCGAGGGCGTCATCACCAATCTCGAGCGCCGCTTCAAGGAAACCGAGTCCGACTGGGCGCGCGAGGACCTGCTCAAATATTTCACCGACGTGCCCTGCAAGCTGTGCCACGGCGCTCGCCTCAAGCCCGAGGCGCTCTGCGTCAAGATCGGCGGCAAGAACATCGCGCAGGTCGCCGAGCTCAGCGTGAAAAAGGCCGGCGACTGGTTCACCGAGATTCCGAAGCAACTCACCGCCCAGCAGAACGAGATCGCCGTGCGCGTGCTCAAGGAAATCCGCGAGCGGCTCAAATTCCTCGTCGACGTCGGCCTCAATTACCTCACCCTCGCCCGCGCCTCGGGCACATTGAGCGGCGGCGAGAGCCAGCGCATTCGCCTCGCCTCGCAGATC
>DATJYN010000155.1:0-24636 GCA_035499575.1 Burkholderiales bacterium
CGGCGATCGCCACCGTGATCATGGCGAAGTAGATGCCGGTGCGGCGCAGGGCGACCAGGCCGACCAGGTAGCCGACGACGGCGGCGGCGACCATGCCGATCACGATCGCGGTGGTCACGTGCGGGAACCCGGTGCGCGTCAGCAGGTAGGCCGCGACCATGCCGCCCGTCCCGTAGAGCGCGGACTGGCCGAACGAGAGCAGGCCGGTGTAGCCGAACAGGATGTCGAAGCCGACGCCGAACAGGCCCCAGACCAGGATCCGGTTCACGGTGTTCGGCGCGGCGTCGAACAGCGGCAGGACGAACGGCGCGGCGATCAGCGCGAGCGCGAGGATCGACTCGACCAGCAGCGGGCGGCGCGCGCTGTAGAGGCGGTCGGCGTTCATGCGGGTGCGCGCACGCCGGTCATTCGCGCCCCTTGGCGCCGAGCAGGCCGCGCGGCCGTACCATCAGCACCAGCGCCATCGCGGCGAAGAGCATCACATAGGCGTAGCCGGGGTTCACCATCGAGGTGAGGCTGATGATCTCGCCGGAGATCAGGCCGCCGAGCACCGCGCCGGGAAACGAGCCCACGCCGCCGATGACGACGACCACGAAGGTCTGCACGAGGATCTGCTCGCCGACCTCCGGCGTGAGCGACACGATCGGCGTGTTGATGATGCCGGCGAAGCCGGCCGCCATGGCGCCGATGCCGAAGACCACCATGAAGACGCGATCGACGTTGATGCCGAGCGAGTCGACCATGACCGCATCCTCGATGCCGGCGCGCACGATCATGCCTAGGCGGGTCCGGTATAGCACCAGGAACAGGACCAGCAGCGCGGCGGCGCAGATGCCCACCACGGCGAGCCGGTAGGTGGGGTAGAACATGAAGCCGAGGTTCGTGACGCCGGAAAAAACCGATGGGGTCTGCAAGGTCTTTGATTCGCTGGAGAAGTACCAGCGCACCGCCTCGACGAAGACGATGGAGAGGCCGAAGGTGACGAGCAGCTGGTCCTCGTGCGGCCGGGCGTAGAAGTAGCGAATGACCGCCCGCTCCATCACTAGGCCGAGTACGCCGAGCGCGAGCGTGCCGACGATGACCGCGACGACGAAAGAGCCGCTCCACTGGTAGGCGGCGTAGCCCGCGTAGCCGCCCAGCATGAACATCGCGCCGTGCGCGAGGTTCAGCACGCCGAGCGTGCCGTAAATGATCGTCAGGCCCGACGCAATGAGTGCGAGCAGCGCCCCCAGTGCGAGGCCGTTGAACAGTTGCGAAACGAAGTTTGCCCAGGTGATCATGAAGCGCCTGCACACAAAAACGCTGCAGGCGGCATGCCGCCTGCAGCGCTGGTGTTCACTGCGGCCGCTATTCTAAGCCGGCATCCTAGGTGTAGTCGCCGAGCTTGCAGCCGAACTCGTCCGGCTTCTGCATGAGCGGCGCGCCGGGGACGACCTCGGTCACTTCCCAGAAGTCTTCCTTGTTGCGCATCGCCTTAGGTGCCTTGCCGCGCACGATGATCACGGGGCGCACCAGCTGGTGGTCCTCCTTGCGGACGTACACCTCGCCGACCATCGACTGCAGCTTGCGGCCGGCCTCATAGGACTTGATGACGTCCGGCGGGTAGAACGTGCCGGCGTTTTCCACCGCGTCGGCCCACATCGCGAAGGACATGTAGGCGTTCTCGGCGCCCCATTCCGGGTTGTAGCCGTACTTCTTGCGGAACTCCTCGACGAACATCTTGGCGAGCGGGAACTTGTCCTCCAGCGTCCACCAGAAGTCCGTCGCGGCGTACACCTCTTCCGTGAGTTCGGCGCCGACGTTCTTGGCGAGGAACGGGATCTGGTAGGGGATCACCAGCTTCATCTTGGGAATGATGTTGAACTGCTTCGCCTGCTGCGTCGACAGCACCGCGTCGCGTCCCCAGTTCACGTTGATCAGCACCTCGGCGCCCGAGTTGGCGATGTTGGTGAGGTAGGAGCTGAAGTCGGTCGCGCCGAGCGGCGATACCTGGTTGGTCGCCATCGTCCAGCCGCCGTTCTTGGACAGGTATTCATTCACCGACTTCGTCACGGTGTGCCCGTAGGTGTAGTCGGGCGTCATGAAGGCGGCCTTCTTGTTCTTGCCGTACGCCTTCAGCAGCACCGGGCCGATGGCGTTCGCCGCCGTCTCGCCGTAGAAGCACTGGCGCACGCCGTAGCGCACGCAGTCCTTGCCGGTGGTGTCGTTCGAACCGGAAATGCCCGCGGTATAGAGCACCTTCTCGCGTTGCGCCAGCTTGTTCAGAGCCACGGCAACCGCGCTCGAGGTCGAGCCGGTCATCAGCATGATCTTGTTCTCGGTGATGAAGCGCTGCTCGGCCTGCACCGCGTCGTTCGGCTTCGCGCCCGAATCGGCCACCAGCAGCTTCACTTCCTTACCCTGCACGCCTTTCGAGGTCTTGGGCGAAATGCGCTTCATCAGCGGGTGGCCGGAATTGAGATGCTCTACTGCCAGCTCCCAGCCCTTGAGCTCGTCCTCGCCCTGTTCGGCGTAGGTGCCCGTGCGCGGCACTGCGACGCCGATGAACACGTCCTTGCCCTGCACGCCCGCCGGCCAAGTGCCGATCGGCGGCTGGTCCGCCGACCAGGCGGCGCGCGCGAAAAATGCCGGTGCCACCCCGCTTGCCGCCAGGGTCGCGCCGGCCTTCAGCAGCTTGCGTCGATTGATTTCACGATTCTTCATGGTCCCTCTCTCCTTTGATCGATGGTTGTGCAGCATCCGGCCCGAAAGACGTGCCGCCGGTGGCAACCGCCCCCGCTCCCCGTGGGGCCGAGTCTGCTAAAAGTGACTTACGTCGAGCTTACAAAGCACAAGAATATCGTATTGCGGTATGAACCGGACATATCGAAAGGCAGCATGCACTGCGAATGAGCCTACGCCAATGGTAGAAATGTGCCGGCAGAACAACAGGATATGTCGCGCGAGTCCCAGACGACCGGCGCTAGTAGCCGATCCCGCCAGGCTTCAGTTCTTCAGCAGGTCCATCAGCGCTGTGTTGTCCCAGCGGCCGTGGCCGCGCGAGCAGATGCGGCCGTAGTACTGCTCGATCAGCGCGGTGTTGGGCAGCGGGGCGCCGTTCTTCTTCGCTTCGGCGAGCGCGATGTTCAGGTCCTTGCGCATCCATTCGCTGGCGAAGCCGAAGCCCTCGAACTTGCCCTCGACCATGGTCTTCCAGCGGTTGTCCATCTGCCAGGATTGCGCCGCGCCCTTCGAAATCACCGAAATGACCTTTTCCATGTCGAGGCCGGCCTTGAGGGCGAAGCTGAACGCCTCCGAAAGGCCCTGGAGGATACCGACGATCGCCATCTGGTTGACCATCTTGGTGAGCTGGCCGGCGCCCGCGCCGCCGATCAGCGCGCACATCTTGGCGTAGACGTTGAGCACCGGCAACGCCTTGTCGTAGGCGGCCTGGTCGCCGCCGCACATGATGCCGAGCTGCCCGTTGACCGCGCCCGCCTGACCGCCCGAAACCGGAGCGTCGACGAAGCCGGCACTTTTCTCCTTGCACCTGGCATGCAGTTCCCCGGCGACCACGGCGGAAGCCGTCGTGTGATCGATCAGCACCGCGCCCTTTTTGAGTCCCGCGAGAACGCCGCTGTCACCAAAGGCGACCGAGCGCACGTCGTCGTCGTTGCCGACGCACATCAGGACGAAATCAGCGCCCTCGGCAGCCGCTTTCGGCGTGGCGGCGGACTTGCCGCCGTACTCCTTGACCCACTGGGCGGCCTTGGCCGGGCTGCGGTTGTAGACGGTGACCTCGTGGCCGCCTTTCTTCAGCAGGTGGCCTGCCATCGGATAGCCCATGACGCCCAGGCCGAGGAACGAAACTTTCGCCATCGTCTTGTCTCCAAAGAAGTTTTTCGGATTTTAGCGCATGCCCGCAGTTTGAAAATTGACAGGGCCCGGTCAACCGCCCACAATACATGTGCATTTATACAGTATCCGGTGTCGGCCCAGGCGCAGGTTCCGAGCGTCCTGCCGTAGATGTCGACAGCCAATAGAAGAGGTACACGTATGGACGACAACAAACAGAAAGCGCTCGTAGCGGCGCTGGCGCAGATCGAGAAGCAGTACGGCAAGGGCTCCATCATGAAGATGGACGATGCCGCGATCAAGGACATCGAGGTGGTGTCCACCGGTTCGCTCGGCCTGGACATCGCGCTCGGTGTCGGCGGCTTGCCGCGCGGGCGGGTGGTCGAGATCTACGGGCCGGAATCCTCCGGCAAGACCACGCTGACCCTGCAGGTGATCGCCGAGATGCAGAAGGTCGGCGGCACCGCCGCCTTCATCGACGCGGAAAACGCGCTCGACATTTCCTACGCCGCCAAGCTCGGCGTGAAAACCGAGGACCTGCTGATCTCGCAGCCGGACACCGGCGAGCAGGCACTGGAAATCGCCGACATGCTGGTGCGCTCCGGGGCGGTCGACGTGATCGTGGTGGATTCGGTTGCCGCGCTCACCCCCAAGGCGGAGATCGAGGGTGAAATGGGCGAGCCGCAGATGGGTCTGCAAGCGCGGTTGATGAGCCAGGCGCTGCGCAAGCTCACCGGCAACATCAAGCGCACCAACACGCTGGTGATCTTCATCAACCAGATCCGCATGAAGATCGGCGTCATGTTCGGCAACCCCGAGACCACCACCGGCGGCAACGCGCTGAAGTTCTACGCCTCCGTGCGCATGGACATCCGCCGCATCGGCGCCATCAAGAAAGGCGAGGAAGTGATCGGCTCCGAGACCCGCGTGAAGGTCGTCAAGAACAAAGTCGCGCCGCCTTTCCGCAACGCCGAGTTCGACATTCTGTACGGCGAGGGGATTTCCTGGGAAGGCGAGGTGCTGGAGCTGGGCGTGATCCACGGCGTGGTGGAGAAGTCCGGCGCCTGGTATATCTACAATGGCGACCGGCTCGGCCAGGGCAAGGACAATTGCCGCGAGTTCCTCAAGGAGAATCCCGCCGTGGCCGAGGAAATCGAGGCCAAGATCCGCGAGAAGGCGGGCGTGGTGAAGCCGGCCGTGGAAGCCGAGGCCAAGGCCGAGGATGTGACCGAAGACGGCAAGGTCGAACGCCTGCCGACGCGCAAGCGTGGTGAAGGCAGAGCCTGATACCGAGGTAGAGCTCCGGGCGCGGGCGTTACGGCTGCTCGCGCGCCGGGAGCACTCCCGGCGGGAACTGGCAAGAAAGCTTTCCCCGCGGGCTGAGTCCCCCGATGCGTTGAACGGGCTGCTGGATTCCCTCGAATCGAAAAAACAATTGTCCGACGAGCGCTTCGCTGCCGAGCGCGCGCGCGTGCTGTCGCGCAAGTTCGGCGCGGCGCGCATCCGCCAGGATCTAAAGACGAAGGGTGTCGACCGGGAAACCGTCGACCGTATTTCCAGCGAAGGCGAACTGGAGCGCGCGCGCGGCATCCTCGACCGAAAGTACCGGCAGCCCGCGGCATCGCGCGAAGAGAAAGCAAAGCGCATGCGTTTCCTGCAGTCGCGCGGTTTCTCCTCTGAAGTTATTCGCTCACTTCTGTCATCGCGCGACGCTGATTGATCGTTCATCTTCCTACCGTGTTGCGGTAGAGAGGAGGTGAACAGAATGAATCGATCCGAAGCATTGAGCGTGGTGCGCTCGCTGGCCAACGGCGTCGATCCGGAAACGGGAGAAGTATTCCCGGCCGGTAGCATCTACCAGCGCGCGCAGACGGTGCGTGCGCTGTATTCGGCGGCCGAGGCGTTGGAGAAGGCCGAACGCTTCGAGCGGCGCAAGCAGCAGCTGCCGGCGAAGACCGGCGAGCCCTGGAGCGAGGACGAGGATCGCGAGCTTCTCTCCGGCTTCGACGCCGGGCGGGGTTTGCCCGATCTAGCGGCCGCGCACCAGCGTACGCAGACCGGCGTGCGCGCCCGGCTGGTGAAGTACGGCCGGCTGGCAGCGTAGTTGGGGGTCGATGCGCCGCCCGGGCGGCGCATCGCTATCCTTTAGAATGGCGGTCTCATGAAATCCGCCGAAATCCGCTCGAGTTTCCTCGAGTACTTCAAGTCCAAGGGCCACGCGATCGTGGCCTCCAGTTCACTCGTGCCGGCCAACGATCCGACGCTGCTGTTCGTCAATTCGGGCATGGTGCAGTTCAAGGACGTGTTCCTCGGCAAGGAGAAGCGTGCCTACCTGCGCGCCACCACCTCGCAGCGCTGCGTGCGCGCAGGCGGCAAGCACAACGACCTGGAGAACGTCGGTTATACCGCGCGCCACCACACGTTCTTCGAGATGCTGGGCAACTTCAGCTTCGGCGACTACTTCAAGAAGGACGCGATCCATTTCGCCTGGGAGCTGCTGACCAAGGTCTACAAGCTGCCGCCCGAGCGTCTCTGGACCACGGTCTACGAGACCGACGACGAGGCTTACGACCTGTGGACCAAGGCCATCGGCGTGCCGCAGGAGCGCTGCATCCGCATCGGCGACAAAGCGGGCGGCGCGAAATACCAGTCAGACAATTTCTGGCAAATGGCCGACACCGGCCCCTGCGGCCCCTGCAGTGAAATCTTCTACGACCACGGCCCCGGCATCCCGGGCGGTCCGCCGGGTTCGGCGGATGCCGACGGCGACCGTTACATCGAGGTCTGGAATCTCGTCTTCATGCAATACAACCGAGACGACAAGGGTGTGATGACACCCTTGCCGAAGCCTTGCGTCGATACCGGTATGGGCCTGGAGCGTGTCGCGGCGGTGCTGCAGCACGTCCACTCGAACTACGAGATCGATCTTTTCCAGGATCTGATCAAGGCCGCTGCGCGCGAAACAAAGCAGACCGGACTGAAGAACCCTTCGCTCAACGTCATCGCGGACCACATCCGCGCCTGTTCCTTCCTCATCGTGGACGGCGTGATCCCGGGCAACGAGGGCCGCGGCTACGTGCTGCGCAGGATCATCCGCCGCGCCATCCGGCATGGCTACAAGCTCGGCCAAAAGCAGCCGTTCTTCTACCGAATCGTGGACGACCTTGATCTCGCGATGGGCAAGGCTTTCCCGGAATTAACCCGGGAAAAAACAAAAGTCATCCAGGTACTCAAGCAGGAAGAAGAGCGCTTCGCCGAGACGCTGGAGCACGGCATGGGCGTGCTCGAGGGCGCGCTCGCTTCGGGCGAGAAGCTGCTCGACGGCGAGACGGTATTCAAGCTCTACGACACCTTCGGCTTTCCCGTCGACCTCACCGCGGACATCTGTCGCGAGCGCGGCGTCAACCTCGATCTGGCCGGTTTCGAGGCTGCGATGGGACAGCAGCGCGAGCGCGCGCGCGCCGCGAGCAAGTTCACCAGCGCCGCCGGCCTGGACTACTCGGGCGGCAAGACCGAATTCCGGGGATACGACACGCTAAGTGTCGCGGCGAAGGTCGTGGCGCTCTACCGGGAAGGCTCGCAGGTCGACCAGCTCAAGGCCGGCGACGCGGGCACCGTTGTGCTCGACCAGACGCCCTTCTACGCGGAATCCGGCGGCCAGGTCGGCGACCGGGGCGAGATCGTCGGTTCGGCCGGCACCTTCGCCGTTGCCGACACGCAGAAGATCCAGGCGGAAGTCTTCGGCCACCATGGCGCGCTCAAGACCGGTGCCCTCAAGGTGGGCGACAAGGTCGAGGCGCGCGTGGACACTGCGCGGCGCGAGCGCACCATGCGCAACCACTCGGTCACGCACCTTATGCACAAGGCCCTGCGCGAAGTGCTCGGGCCGCACGTGCAGCAGAAGGGTTCGCTGGTGGACGCGGACAAGACGCGCTTCGACTTCGCGCACGACAAGCCGATGAGCGACCAGGAAGTCCGCCGGGTGGAATTGCAGGTGAACGGCGAGATCCTGCGCAACCTGCCGACGCGTGCGCAGATCATGCCGATCGAGGAGGCGAAGAAATCGGGCGCGGTGATGCTGTTCGGCGAAAAGTACGGCGACGAGGTGCGCGTGCTGGACATCGGCAGCTCGCGCGAATTCTGCGGCGGCACGCACGTCGTGCGCACCGGCGACATCGGCTTCTTCAAGATCGTCGAGCAGTCGGGCGTCGCTGCGGGCGTACGCCGCGTCGAGGCGATGACCGGCGAGGGTGCGCTCGCCTGGGTGCAGGCGCTCGAAGAGGAGAAGGATTTCGTCGAGGGCTTTTTCCAGGCTTCGGGCGACGCCCTGCGGGAAAAGCTGAAGGCCGACCGCGAAGAGAAGAAGGCGCTGGAAAAGGAACTTGCGCGCCTGCGCTCGAAGCTGGCGATGGGGCAGGGCCAGGATATCGCCTCGCAGGCGACCGACGTGAAGGGCGCCAAGGTTCTGGCCGCCGCCATCGACGGTGCGGACGCGAAGACGCTGCGTGAAACCATGGACAAGCTGAAGGACCGGCTGAAGAGCGCCGCGATCGTGCTCGGCGCGGTCAGTGACGGCAAAGTGGCCCTGATTGCCGGCGTTACCGCGGACCTCGTCGGTAAGGTAAAGGCGGGGGAGTTGGTCAACTACGTCGCCCAGCAGGTGGGCGGCAAGGGCGGCGGCAGGCCGGACATGGCGCAGGCCGGCGGCACCGAGCCTTCGAAACTCAGCGGCGCGCTGGAATCGGTGAAATCGTGGGTCGAGCAGCGCTTGTAGCCGCCTTCGCCGTCTTGGCGGGCGTCGCGCTCGCGCAGGACGGCGTCATCGAAGCGACCACCGCAAAGGGGGAGAAGGTGCGCCTGCTGTCGAACGGCCGCTGGGAGTACGTCGACCCGGTGAAGGCCGAGCCGCAGCGCAAGGAGCGCGAGGCGGAGGCTGAAAAGGAACGCACGGCGCAGGGCGGCTGGTTCGGTTTCGGCCGCAAAATCTACGAGGGCGACAAGGACTACAACCGCGGGTCGCTCAACCCGAACCGGCATTGAGCCCGAAATGACGGAACTGGGCGGCGTCTAGAAACCGATGCGCTGGCGCTTGCCGCCGCGCAGGACGTCCACGTCCTCCGGATTCAATTCGTCCCGCCCCGCGACCTTGGCATTGCCGAACGCGGCCTGCACCGCGCGCCGCATCTCACGCGGCGTGAGCAACGCCAGCTTCTCGATGACGCTGCCCGAGGGCAGCTCCGGAAAGTGCCTGCCCCAGTCATGCGACTCGCGGATTTCGCGATAGAGGGATTTCGCGATGCGCGCCGAGCCTTCGGCATCCGGCGCCTCGATTTCGTAGACGTTCATGCGGTTCAGCAGCGGTTCCGGGATGCGCGCGGCGTCGTTGGCGGTGGCGAACCACACGGCGCCCGAAGCATCGATCGGGATTTCGGCAAACTCGTCGATGAAGCGCATCGCGGTCTGGCTCTCGAGCAGCTCGTAAAGCGCGCCGAGCGGATCGTACTGGCCGTCGGCGCTCGCCTTGTCGATCTCGTCCACCACCATCACCGGGTTGGCGTATTCGCCGTTCAGGAAAGTCTCGAACACCTTGCCGGGCTTGGCGTTCTTCCACTGCGACGAGGCGCCCGAAAGCACCCAGCCGGCGGTGAGCGAGCTCATCGGCACGAAGCCGAAGCCGGTGCCGAGCATCTGCGACACGCGCCGGGCGAAATGCGTCTTGCCGATGCCGGGGCCGCCGAGCAGCAGGACCGGCGGCAACTCGACGTCGTCCTGCGAATCCACGCACAGCGCGAGCTGGCGGCGGATGTGCTCAAGCACATCGCCGAAGTTCGGCAGTTCCTCGTAGAGCGCCTGCATCTCCGGCAGGCCGGAAGGTTTCACTGCGAATCGCTGGCCGCCCAGGCGCAGCATCTTCTCGTAGAGCGCGCGCAGGGCTTCGCTGGCGGATTGCGGCAGGTCCTGCAGGGCCTTTTCCACCGCGGCCGTGTCGTAGACCTCCTTGAAGCCGGCGACCGGGATGGTCGGGGAGGGGATGGGAAGCGAGACGTTTGAGGACATGTCTACCTCCTTGCGTTCTTGTTGTATGCAATGAATCCGCAGGGAACAAATAGCATGACGATATTCAGTTAGCAAATTGCGGGCCCGGCGGCGGCTGGCAGTAAGATCCGCCGAGTGCCAATCGTGTAGATTCCACAAGACATGAGCGCCAAAACGTCCAGCTTCCGCCCGGAGATGACAGCCGAGTCGTTCAATGGCCGCGGCACCGGCCATCTGCCCGGCCTGGTCGGCGTGCAAATCCTGGGGGTGACGGCCGCGGGACTGGAATCGCGCCTCGCCGTCCGTCAAGAACTGCTGGCGCCTAACGGCTATCTGCATGCCGCTTCGGTGATCGCCTTGGCAGACACTTCCTGCGGCTATGCCTGCGTCGCCAACTTGCCGCAGGGTGCGAGCGGCTTCACGACGCTCGAGTTAAAGGCAAACTTTCTCGGCACGACGCTGGAAGGGGCGATCTACTGCCGGGCAACCCCGGCGCACCTGGGCCGGACCACTCAGGTCTGGGACGCGGTTGTGACGGTCGAAGGCACTGAAAAGAAGATCGCGCTGTTCCGCTGCACCCAGATGGTGCTTTGGCCGAAATAGCCGCGTGCCCCTGCAGACGCTGAACATCCGTTTCGAGGACGGCCGCGAGCGCATCTTCCACCATCGCGGCACGCGCGCCGACCTGGGCGTCATCTCGCAGATCTTCAAGGAGCAGGATTACTCCCTGAAGCCGCTGCAGCGCGGCGCCGAGCTGCAGGGACTCTATGAACGCGTCGTGGCGGACGGAAAGGTGCCGCTGGTGCTGGATGCCGGCGCGAACATCGGCGCGAGCGCGGTCTATTTCGCGCAAGCATACCCTCGCGCCCATGTCGTCGCGATCGAGCCCGCGGGCGACAACTACGAAGTGCTGCGGGCAAATGTGTCGGGCCTGGACGTGGACGCGCGCCGCGCGGCCATCGGTGCCGCCGACGGCGAGACCACGCTGGTGGATCCTGGAGAGGGTGAATGGGGTTACCGCACCGCTCCGGGCGGGTCGGGGGAACGCATCCCCGTGCTTGCGGCCGCGAGGCTGGTGGCCGAAAGGGAGGCGGCAGGGCAGGTGCCTTATATCGCCAAAATCGACATCGAGGGCGGGGAGGCCGAGTTGTTCTCGCGCGACATTGGCTGGGTGGACCGGTTTCCGCTGCTGATTGTCGAACTGCACGACTGGCTGATGCCGCGCGCTGGCAGTTCGCGCGCCTTCCTGCGCTGCGTTGCCGAGCGGGACCGGGACTTCGTATTCCTTGGCGAGAACGTCTTCTCTATCGCCAACCGCTAATTGGAATTGACGCCGCCCATGCCGGGACCCTTGCGGGACGGACTGGCCATGGGAACCTGCTGTTCGCGCGCGCGCTCGTACCAGCCAACGGACTCCACGAGATCATGCTTCACGAACCCGGACATGTCCCTGTCGTATAGCTGGCCGAGCCGCAGCTGGGACGGTCCGTGGCCCAGCTTTGCGGCGTAGACGTAGGTGTCGAACGCATAAAGCAGGTCGTGGCTCTTCTCCAGCGCCTGGGCCGCCTTGTAGTACTGCTCGCTCCGCCACATCTTCGCAACTTCCACCTCGGCTTTGCGCGGGTCCGTCGCGAGGACCTTCGCTTGATCGGGAACGACGAGTTTCGCGCCCACAGGCGCCGGAACCAATGCGGGGCGGCCCTGGAATGGGCCCATGTTCGCGCGCGCGAGCGCGTACGCCATCTGGTTCATGGTCGCTTTCGGCCCGCGAAGCTGCTCGGCGATCGTGAGCAGGGTGTCGTCGGCCTTGATGACGTAGCTGGACGGAGCTTGTGCTTGCGCCAGCGACAGGGGAAAGAGGGCTGCGGCACAAGCGCTGAGCAGGGTGGGTTTTCCGAGTTTCATTCGCGGCGAGGCCTCCGTAAGGGCAGCGTAGCACGCCCGTCGGGGCCCGGCTACCCTGTTGGACAGCGGGGCGATTTCATGCTTGAATAAGTTCGTGAATCGCTGGTTTTACGGCTATTTTTTCAACTTCCCGCGCCCTCTGGCGGAGGGGAACGGATAGCCGCGCAACCAGCGACACCGACAAACCGCCAGAGCAGAGATGCCTGGCGGTTTTTTTTTGGTTACCGCTGAACTGAGGTCATGACCATGAGCACGCCCATCGACGACAAGACTTCGCTTACCGACGACGAGCGCATCGAGAACATCGTCCCGCTGCCGCCGCCGGAGCACCTGATCCGTTTCTTCCCGATCCGGGGTACGCCGGTGGAGCAGCTCGTCTCGGACACCCGCAGGCGGGTACGCGAAATCGTGCGCGGCAAGTCCGACCGGCTGCTGGTGATCATCGGGCCGTGCTCGATCCATGATCCGTCCGCCGCCGTGGCCTACGCGGAAAAACTCTTCGGCGAGCGCAAGAAGCATACGGGCGAATTGGAAGTGGTGATGCGCGTGTATTTCGAGAAGCCGCGCACCACCGTCGGCTGGAAGGGGCTGATCAACGACCCCTACCTGAACGGCAGCTTCCGCATCAACGAGGGTCTGCGCATCGCCCGCGACCTGCTGGTGCGCATCAACCGGACGGGCATGCCGGCCGGCTGCGAGTTCCTCGACGTGATCTCGCCGCAATACATCGGCGACCTCGTGTCCTGGGGCGCGATCGGCGCGCGCACCACCGAGTCGCAGGTGCACCGCGAGCTCGCCTCGGGTCTCTCCGCGCCCGTCGGTTTCAAGAACGGCACCGATGGCAACGTACGCATCGCCGTGGACGCGATCCTCGCCGCGCGCCAGAAGCACCATTTCCTTTCGGTGCACAAGAGCGGCCAGGTATCGATCGTCGAGACGCGCGGCAACGAGGACTGCCACATCATCCTGCGCGGCGGCAAGACGCCGAACTACGACGCTGCCAGCGTGCAGGCCGCTTGTGAAGAACTGGCGAATTCGAAGCTCGATTGCCGGCTGATGATCGATTTCTCGCACGCCAACTCGTCCAAGCAGTACAAGCGCCAGATGGACGTGGCAAGCGCGGTCGGCGCGCAGGTCGCGGACGGTTCTCGTTGCATCATCGGCGCAATGGTCGAATCCCACCTGGTGGAGGGCAAGCAGGAACTCGCGCCCGGCAAGCCGCTCGCGTCGCTGACGTTCGGCCAGAGCATCACGGATCCGTGCATCGGCTGGGACGATTCGGTCGAACTGCTCGACACACTCGCCGCAGCGGTCAAAGCTAGGCGAAAGAAAGGCAAGCGCTGAGTTTTTCCCTGCCGTTTTCGCCGGAAATCCTGGTCCTCGCGGCGCTGGTGGCCGCCTTCGCGTACACGGCATTCGGGCTGGCCGGCTTCGGGTCAACCGTGATCGCGCTGCCGCTGCTGACGCATTTCTTCGCGCTCAGGTTCGCGGTGCCGCTGCTGATGTTGCTGGACTTGGCGGCCTTGCTGCTGTTCGGTGCGCGCGTGCGCAAGCGCGTCCAGTACGCCGAGATCGCCCGGCTAGTACCCTTCATGCTCGCCGGCATGGCGGCGGGCCTTACGCTGCTGATCGAAGTGGCCGAGCGGAAGCTGCTGGCGGTGCTTGGAATCTTCCTGCTGCTGTATGCCGGCTACAGCCTCGCCAGGCGAGGGCCGCCGGCGATCCTGTCGCGCGCCTGGAGCGTGCCGATCGGGCTTGTCGGCGGCGTGCTCTCGGCGCTGTTCGGCACCGGCGGCGTGCTGTTCGCGCTCTACAACGCAGGCCGCATCCACGACAAGGACGCGCTGCGCGCGACCAATGCGTCGATGATCATGCTGTCCTCGCTGGTGCGCGTGCTGCTGTTCGGCGCTGCGGGCCTGCTGACGCAAGACGGCCTGCTCACCGCCGCGCTCGTCCTGCTGCCGGCCATGCTGGTGGGCGTCTGGCTCGGCAACCGTTTGCACGCCATGGTGCCTGCGGCCTTGGTGGCGAAGACGGTGTACGCTCTGCTGGTGATTGCCGGGCTGACGCTCCTCGTGCGGTCCCTCCCATGAGCGCCTACGCCACCGCGCTTCGGTTCATCGGCTAGAATTCCCGGCGACCCCCGAATCCGGACCCCATGGCCGAACGTCCTGTCCACCTCGCCCACCTCGAGCACCTCGGGGACGCGACCAAATTTTCGCCGCAGATCCATGCGCTGATCCCGCGCTGCGACCTGCTGGAGAATTTTTCGCCCGCCGAGGTGCGGCTGCTCGCGCATTTCATGGACGTCTACCAGGCGCCCGCCGGCACCGAGATCATCCGGGAAGGCGAGGGCGGCGATTTCATGCTGATGCTGATCGAAGGCAAGGTCGAAGTGCTGAAGCGCGACCGCTGGAATACGCCGCAGATGATCGCGCTGGTCGAAGCCGGCAAGACGCTGGGCGAGATGTCGATGATCGACGGCGAGGCGCGCTTCGCGACCTGTATCGCGGCCGAGCCGACCGTGCTGGCGGTCCTCGACCGCGAAAACCTCGCTCGCATCATCGTCGAGCAGCCGATGCTGGGCGCCAAGATCCTGATGGAGCTGGTACTGATGCTGTCGCAGCGCTTGCGCTCGACCAGCGGGCGCCTGCTGCAGATGATGGACGAGCAGTCGCACCGCGCGACCAACCTGCTGTAAACGCCGCGCTGATTTCGCCGGGCACGCCTTCGCGAACCACGCGCCGGCCGGCGAGTTTCTAGAACTGCGCGGGGTGGCGCTCGTATCCGTTCGCGCCGGCGCCGTAGGTCGGGCTGTCGCCAAAGGCGAGCGGCAGCATCGCGAAAAGAAGCGCACCCAGACGGGGCGCAAAACGCCGGATTGCGGGGGGCGGCCGCGCGAGCCCCATGCTACACTCGCCGCCGAGCAGGAGGAGGAAGCGCTTGAAAATCAAAAATCCGCAGGATTTCTGGGCCGGACTGATGTTCATGGCGTTCGGCCTGTTTTTCGTCATTGTCGCGCTGCTGTTCTACCAGATGGGCAGCGCAGTGCGCATGGGCCCGGCTTACTTTCCCGTTGTGCTGGGCGGCCTGCTGGTGTTCCTCGGCGCGATCGTCTTTGCACGCTCGTTCATGTCGCAACTTGGCGCCGAGGTCACCGCGGTCAAGCTGCCGTTCAACATCATCGATCTCGTGGTCGCGGTCGGCGTGTTCGTGGCGATGACCTACCTCGCGAAAGCACTGGGTATTTCCAACGATTACGCCATGCTTGCCTCAGCGCTGATCGTGTCGGTGCTCTCGGTTGTTTACCGCCCTGAATCCAAGGCGCTGGTGCTGATCCTTGCTTCCAGCCTTGCGTTCGCCTACCTGCTGAAGCCGCTCGGCCTGGTGTTCGCGTCCGCCGCGCTGATTTTCATCAGCGCCTACGGCGGGCATGAATTCAAGTGGAAGGAAGTGGCCTGGCTCACGCTGGTCCTGGTGGTCTTCTCGGTGCTGGTCTTCGTGAAGGGGCTGACGCTGCCCTTTCCGATCTGCCCGGACTTCATCGAAAACTGTCCGATCCGATAGCCGGAAAACGCGAGGACCTCCATGGAAAGCATCTGGAATAATCTCGGCATCGGCTTCGTAGAATGCTTCAAGCTGCAGGCCGTCACCATGGCCGGCATCACGCTAACGCTGCCGTTCAACATCATCATGTGCCTGATCGGCGTACTGCTCGGCACGCTGATCGGCGTGCTGCCCGGCATTGGGCCGGTGGCGACCATCGCGATGCTGCTGCCGGTGACCTTCACCCTGTCGCCGGTGGGCGCGCTGATCATGCTCGCCGGCATCTACTACGGCGCGCAGTACGGCGGCTCGACGACGGCGATCCTGGTCAACATACCGGGCGAATCATCTTCGGTGGTGACTTGCCTGGACGGCTACCAGATGGCGCGCCAGGGCAGGGCGGGACCTGCGCTCGCGACGGCCGCGCTCGGCTCCTTCTTCGCCGGCTGCGTATCGACGCTGATCGTGGCGATGTTCGCGCCGCCGCTCGCCGAAGTGGCGCTGAAGTTCGGTCCCGCCGAATATTTCTCGCTCATGGTGCTGGGCCTGGTATCGGCTGTGGTGCTGGCGCACGGCTCCCTGATCAAGGCGATCGCGATGGTGATTCTCGGCCTGCTGCTCGGCCTGGTGGGTACCGACGTCAATTCGGGCGTGCTGCGCTTCGCTTTCGGCATCTCGGAGCTCGCCGACGGCATCGGCTTCGTCACCGTCGCCATGGGCATGTTCGGCATCTGCGAAATCATCGGCAACCTGGAGCAGAAGGAGCACCGAGAGGTGTTCACGAGCAAGGTCGGGCGCCTGATGCCGAGCAAGGAAGACTTCCGGCGCATGATCGGACCGGTGATGCGCGGCACCGCGCTCGGCTCGGCGCTGGGCATCCTGCCCGGCGGCGGCGCGCTGCTTGCATCCTTCGGCGCCTACACGCTAGAGAAGAAGATCTCCAAGTACTCGCACGAGTTCGGCAAGGGCGCGATCGAGGGCGTGGCGGCGCCGGAATCGGCGAACAATGCTGGCGCGCAGACCTCCTTCATCCCTCTGCTTACGCTCGGTATTCCGTCCAACGCGGTGATGGCGCTGATGATCGGCGCCATGATGATCCAGGGCATCGCGCCGGGCCCGCAGGTGATGACCGAAAGGCCGCAGCTGTTCTGGGGAATGATCACCTCGATGTGGATTGGCAACCTGATGCTGGTGGTGCTCAACCTGCCGCTGATCGGCATGTGGATCAAGCTGCTCACGGTGCCCTATCGCATCCTCTTTCCTTCGATCCTGATCTTCATGGCGGTGGGTGTGTTCAGCATCTCCAATCAGCCCTTCGACTGCTTCCTGATGTCGCTGTTCGGGCTGCTCGGCTTTATCTGCGTGAAGCTTGGCTGCGAGCCGGCGCCGCTGATCCTCGGTTTCATCCTCGGGCCGCTGATGGAGGAAAACCTCCGGCGCGCGATGCTGCTGTCGCGCGGAGATCCGTTCGTGTTCTTCAGCCCCTCGAAGCCGATCAGCCTCGGCTTCCTGATTGCCTCCGCGATCCTGCTGGTGATCATCGCGCTGCCGTCGCTGCGCGCGAAGCGCGAAGAGGCGTTCGCGGCCGAAGACACCTGAGTTGCACGGGGTCCGTGTTCCCTTGAAGCGGCTCCTGGTTTTTCTCGCGCTCGCGATCGCTGCGGGCACGGCGACCGCCCAGTCTTGGCCGTCACGGCCGCTTCGCCTGGTCGTTCCCTATGCGCCGGGCGGCCCCATCGATATCTCGGCGCGCCTGCTGGCCGCCAAGCTGCAGGAGCCGCTGGGCCAGCCGGTGGTGGTCGAGAACCGCCCGGGCGCCGGCGGCAACATCGGCGTCGACCTGATCGCGAAAGGCCCGGCGGACGGCTACAACCTCGTCATGAGCGCGATCGCCACGCTGGCGATCAATCCTTCCCTCTATTCGAACCTGCCCTACGACCCTCTCAAGGACCTGCGGCACGTTGCGCTGCTGGTGCAGGTACCCAATGTCCTCGTCGTGAGGGACGACCTGCCGGCGAAGAACGTACAGGAACTGATCGCGCTTGCCCGGCAGCAACCCGGCAAGCTCGATTTCGGCTCCGGCTCGACGGGTTCCACCGGGCACCTGGCGGGCGAGATGTTCAAGATGATGACCGGCACCTATATGGTCCACATCCCCTACAAGGGCTCGGCGCCGGCGCTCGCCGATATGATGGCCGGGCGCATCGACCTGATGTTCGACAACCTCGCCAGCTCGCTGCCCAGCATCAAGTCGGGCAAGGTGCGGGCGCTCGCCACCACCACGCTCAAGCGCTCGAGTTTCCTGCCCGACGTGCCGACGCTGAACGAAGTTGGCCAGAGCGTGGCGGGACTGCGGGGTTTCGACATGACCACGTGGTGGGGCGTGTCGGTGGCCGCAAAGACGCCGCAAGCGGTAGTCGACCGGTTGTCGGCGGAGATCCTGAAAGCGATGGATGCGCCCGACGTGAAGGAGCGCCTGCACGGCATGGGCTCGGAAGCGCCGGCGATACGCACGCCGGAGCAGTTCACGGCATTTGTTGCTGCCGAACTGAAAACCTATACGGAACTCGTCAAGCGCTCCGGCGCGAAGGCCGACTAGATCACCGCTATCGTCTGCACCTCGACCAGGAACTGCTCCTGCACGAGGCGGTCGATGATCAGCAGAGTGTTCGGCGGGTACTTGCCGTCAGGGAACAGCTTGGGGAATTCCCGCAGCCGCCAGGCCATGAATTTCGGGATGTCCTGCGAATGCACCAGGTAGGTGGTGAACTGGGCGACGCTGCCCCAACCGGCGCCCGCGGACTTGAGCGCGGTTTCGATCTGCCGGAAAACCCCCGTGCACTGCGCGTCGAAATCGTCGCCGGGCGCGAGCATGCCGGCGATATAGAGGGTCTCCGAGGCTGCCTTGACCCGCGTCATGTGGGAGTACTGCCCGAGCGGCTTGCCGAGCGCCTCGACGTTGTGCACCTTGATCTCGGCCACGGTCATTTCCCCGCGTTTTTCGGCTTGCCGCGGCCGGCGATCTGGGATTTGACCGTTGCCACCAGCGAATTGCGCTCGACCGGCTTGACGACGTAAGCGCTGGCGCCGGCACGCAGGCAACGGTCCTTGCTGGCCTGGTCGGAAAGCACCGACACGATGATTACCGGTGTCGCGGCATTGGGCGAAGCGCGGCGGATTTCCCGCAGCACCTCGAAGCCGCCGATGCCGGGCATCAGCAGGTCCAGCAGGATCGCGTCGTAGGCGTAGTTGCCGGCGAGGCGCAGCGCCTGCTCGCAGGTGCCTGCGAGCGTCACTTCCGCCTTGAGGCCGGTGGCGAGGATGCGTGCGAGGAACAGGCGCATGGATTCCTCGTCGTCGACGATCAGCACGCGGTGGCGCGAGGGCTTGCTGGCCGGCTGGTTCAAGCGGCCATCCTGCGCGCGAGGTCCACGAAGTCCCTGGCGTTGATATCGAACTCCGCCTCCGGCTTCACGTCCACCTTGACCTTCGGGCCCTTTTCCCTCGGCCGGCGCACGAATGCGGCAGCCAGGCCGCAGGCCTGCGCCGCTCGCAGGTCATCCTTATGCGCGGCGACCATCATTACCTCCGAAGGTTCGCAGCCGAGCATGGCCGCGGCGCCGAGGTAGGCCTCCGGATCGGGCTTGTAATGGTGAAACAGCTCGGCAGACAGCACCGTGTCCCAGGGCAGTCGGCCATGCTTTGCCATGTTCACGAGCAGCGCCACGTTGCCGTTCGACAGCGTGGCGATGATGTGGCGGCGCTTCAGCAGCGCGAGTCCGCGGCGCGTATCCGGCCAGGGATCGAGTCGGTGCCAAACGCGGTTCAGGTGGTCGATCTCGTCCTCGGTGAGGCCGTCGATGCCGAACTGTTGGAGCAGCCCGTCGAGGATCATGCGGTGCAGTTGGTCGATGTTCATCCACGGCAGCTCACCCGAGCGCACGCGCGCCATGGCCGGCCGGTACCCGGCGCGCCAGGCGTCGGTGAAGGCGTCCCAATCGACGGCGATCTTCTTCCTGCGGCCGAGCGCGCGGCATTCGCGCAGGATCGAGCCGCGCCAGTCCACCACCGTGCCAAAGACGTCGAATATGAGGGCGCGGATCTGCCGGGGGGCGGACATGCAGCGATTCTAACCGTCCGGCGGGCGATTCTTACTGCAACTGCAGGGTTCCGGACACCGTGATAACGATGCGGCTGCTGCCCGGTTCGACGGCGGGCAGCGCGACGGATTCCGCAGACAGGGCGTGCGCCTGCATCATGACCGGCAGCCGCGACGCGCCGCCGGAAGAGATCTGCAGATCCTTTACCCGGTAGCCCTTCGCCTTCATGGCATCCCGCACCACGCGCGCGCGATCCTCGAAGGCGGCGAGCGCTTCGGCGATAAGCGCATTCTCCGCCTTGCGGCGCGTTTCTCCCGACACCGACAGGCTCATGCCGGTCACTATCAGGCTCGCCTGCAGCTTGCCGATCAGTTCCGTCGCAGCCGCAACGTCGGCGGATTCCAAACGCAGTTCCTGGCGCACGCGCCAGCGCGCAACGCGGTTCTTGTCGTACAAGGGAATCGTCTGGTAGCCCGCGGACTGGGTTTTCACGGACTTGTAGCCGAGCGCCGTGGCAAGCGCGCGCTGCATGGCGCGGTTCACGCTGTCCGCGAGTGGCGCAGGGTCGGCGCCTTCCGCTTCCGCGGCCAGGGTCGCGGTCAGCAGGTCATTGGCGATTTCCCGCTCGGCCTGCGCATTCAGGCTGACCAGGTTGAACAGCGTCTCCGGGGCCTGTGCGGCCGCCGCCAATGGGGCGAGGAACAGGGCGAGCAGGAGCTTCCGCATGTCAGGCCTTTATCTTCCGCTCATGGCGCCAGAGCACATCGCCGCGGCGGCCGGCGCGGTTCAGCGTGCGCCCGAGAACGAACAGCAGGTCGGAGAGCCGGTTGAGGTACTGCCGCGTGTGTACGCCGACTGCTTCGGCGCGGCCGAGAGCGACCACGCTGCGCTCGGCGCGCCGGCAGACGGTGCGCGCCAGGTGCGCGAGCGCCGCGGCGCGTGTGCCGCCCGGCAGGATGAATTCCTTCAACGCGGGCAGCTCGCCGTTGTAGGCGGCGAGCAGGCCGTCCAACTGCAGCACCTGCGCTTTCGCGATCATGCTGTGGCCCGGGATGCAGACCTCGCCACCCAGGTCGAACAGGTCATGCTGGATCATGAGCAGCGCCTTGCGCAGCGCAGCCGGCATCTTTTCGGCCAATAGCACGCCGAGGCAGGAGTTCAGTTCATCGATGTCGCCCAGCGCCTGGATGCGGGCGGAATCCTTCGCCACGCGGCTGCCGTCGCCGAGGCCGGTCTCGCCGCCGTCGCCGGTGCGCGTCGCGATTTTCGACAGCCGGTTGCCCATGTCAGCCCAACAGCAGCGCCAGCGCCAGGATGCCCGGGATCGCCTGCGCGAAGAGGATGTTGCGGCTCGCCGTAGCGGCGCCGAACACGCCGGCGACGATGACGCAGGCGAGGAAGAAGATCTTCACGTGCAGCCCCTCATCGCCCATCGAGAGCCCCCACGCCAGGCCGGCCGCGAGGAAGCCGTTGTAAAGGCCCTGGTTGGCCGCCAGGATTTTCGACGCCTTGGCATATTCAGGCGTGCTCTTGAACACGCGCTGGCCGAAGGGCGTGTCCCACAGGAACATCTCCAGCACCAGGAAATACGCGTGCAGCAGCGCCACGATGGCGATCATGACATTGGCGGCGGTGCTCATTCGCTGCTCCTGTAACGGCGTAGAGGCGCCAGTATCACACGCCAGGCCGCCAGCTTGCGCCGTTGGGGCAGAGCCGCGTTGGCGGGGCTGGTGGAGGGCAGGCGCGTGTAGCCCAGCGGCACCCTCACCTGCGGGAGCACATGCCGCCGGAAGCTCGCTTCGGCTTTTGCGCCATTGAAGAAAACGTGCGTGACGCCCCGGTGCGCGCGAAAGAACGCGTCGAATTGATTCGCCGCTTCATTTGCGATCATCGTGTCGAGACTGCCTTGCCGGTCGCAGGACCGCAGGACGTCCCAGACAGCGATACGCGCGGCCATAAGCGCGCGCTTGCGCCGCCCGTAGGACGCGGACGGATCGAATCCCAACAGCGTTCCCATGATCCGCCAGAAGGCGTTCTGCGGATGCGCGTAGTACTGCTGCGCTTTCAGGGAGGCGACGCCCGGCATGCTGCCGAGGATCAGGACGCGTGCGCCGCGACCGGCGATCGGCGCGAAGCTGCGGACACGCAAGCTAGACTTTCCTCTTCCTGACTTCGCTTTCGATTTCGCCGCGGGCGAGGGCGGTGACGATGCGCTCGCCGACCGCGACCGCCGATGCGTCGCGGAGGATTTCACGGCGCGCATTCAGCGTCAGGCTGTAGCCGCGTGCAAGCACTGCGTCGTGGCCGAGGTTTTCGAGGCGGGCGAGCGCGACGTCCACCCGCCTGCGGGCCTCGTTCAGGTGTTGCCCGGCGGCGGAAGACAGCCGTACCGCGAGGTGCGCGAGGTGCTGGCTCGAAGCGCGCAGCCGCTCGGCCGGGTGCACGAGGCGCCGCGCCAGGGCATCCACCATCTGCATCGCGTACTCGATGCGGCGCGCGGTTTCGCGGGACAGGCGCCAGGCATTTTCCGCCGCTCGCGCAAGCAGCGCGTCGCGCGGAGGGCTGGCCAGCTCGGCGGCCGCGGTCGGGGTCGGCGCGCGCTCGTCGGCGGCGAAATCGGCGATCGTGAAGTCGGTTTCGTGGCCGACGCCGGCGACCACCGGTATGGACGAAGCGCGGATCGCACGCGCCAGTACTTCCTCGTTGAACTGCCAGAGGTCTTCGATCGAGCCGCCGCCGCGCACCAGCAGCAGCACATCGCATTCACCGCGCCGGTTCGCGGTCGCCAGCGCCTGCGCGAGTTTCGCTGCCGCGCCGTCGCCCTGCACTGGCGCGGGGTAGACCACCACGGGGATAGACGGATTGCGGCGGCGCAGCGTCGTCAGGACATCGCGCAGCGCAGCGGCGGCCAAAGAGGTGACGACGCCGATTTGCGCGGGATGCTCGGGCAGCGGGCGCTTGGCGGCCGGGTCGAACAGGCCTTCTTTTTCCAGCTTCTCCTTGAGGCGCAGGAATTTCTCATACAGCGGACCCAGGCCCGCACGGCGCATGGCCTCGACATTCAGTTGGAAGCGTCCGCGCGGCTCGTACAGCGTCACCAGCGCGCGCGCCTCGACGCGCTGGCCGTCGGCAACGTCCCAGTCCAGGTGCGCGGCGCGGCCCTTGAACATCACGCAATCGACCTGCGCGGCCTCGTCCTTGAGCGTGAAATAGAGGTGTCCAGAGGCCGCCGGCCGCAGGTTGGAGACCTCGCCGGAAATCCATTGCAGAGGGAAGCGGCGCTCGAGCACGTCGCGGGCACTGCGCAGCAACTGCGAGACGCTCAGGACGGGCGCCTGGCCTGGGGAAAAGTCAAGTTCCATGGCGCCGCCGAGACTACACTAATCCACATCTTCGGCAGGCGGTCCGAAGCGGCCGCAAGGAGTCCGCGCGGAGGCCGATTCTTATACGTAACATATTGTTTTAATTACGAAATCGAGTGATGAAAAATTAATCGCGACCGAGTCTCCGGGCGTTGCTAGGCTGATGGCGTCCGCTGTTCAGGGATAATCCACAAACTTATCCACATCTTTTGTGGATATCGAGGCGTCCGATGGCAGCCGGGTTGCTGCCTGAGTTGCTGCCCACAAGCTGTTTGGCTAAAGTGCGCGCACAAAAAATGCTTTTTCCTTCCAAAGGATAGCGTCTTGTTTGCCATCATCCAGGCCGCAGGCTGGCCGATCTACCCGCTGTTGCTCACTTCCATCATCGCCGTGGCCCTGATCATCGAACGTACGGTCTCGCTGCGCGAATCCAAGATCGTGCCACCCACGCTGCTCGATCAGGTCATCGCGGTGCACGCGCGCCACGGCGTCACTACGGAAGTCGTCGACAAGCTCTCCAAGGATTCGCCCCTGGGCGAGGTGCTGGCAGCCGGCCTGCGCAACGAAAAGAGCCCGCGCCACGTCATGAAGGAAGCGATCGAAGAGGCGGGCCGCGCCGCGGCGCACAATCTGGAACGCTTCCTGACGACGCTGGGCACCATCGCCACCGCAGCACCGCTGCTGGGCCTCTTTGGCACGGTGGTCGGCATGATCGAGATCTTCGGCTCGCAGTCGCCCACCGGCGGCGCCACCAACCCGGCGCTGCTCGCGCACGGCATCTCGATCGCGCTCTACAACACGGCCTTCGGCATCGCCATTTCGATCCCGTCGCTGATCTTCTACCGTCACTTCAAGAACAAGGTGGACGGCTTCGTGGTGCTGATGGAGCAGGCGGCCTCGAAGCTGATCGACATCGTGCACGGCGAGCGCGAGGGCTACGAAAGCAGGTCGCAGTGAACTTCCAGCGCGGCCGCTACAAGGAGCAACCCGAGATCAACCTCGTGCCGCTGATCGACGTGATGATGGTGATCCTGATCTTCCTGATGATTACCACCACCTATTCGAAGTACACGGAACTGCAGATCAACCTGCCGACCGCCGACACCGAGAAGCAGCTCGAGCGGCCGGGCGAGGTCAGCGTGCTGGTGAACGCCAAGGGCCAGTACGTCATCAACAAAGTCCCGGTGGAATACGCCAGCATCGAGCAACTCGCGGGCGAGTTGCGCCGCGCCGGTTCCGGCCTGCGTGAGCCGATCGTGATCATCAGCGCGGATGCCCTTGCTACGCACCAGTCGGTGATCCGGGTGATGGAAGCCTCGCGTCTGGCCGGCCTGTCGCAGATCACCTTCACGACGCAGTCTTCGAAGTAGTGAGGCATTGGTACAGCCGCGGCGCCATTGCCTGGCTGCTGTGGCCGGTGAGCCTGCTGTTCGGCTGGATCGTTTTTTTCAGGCGCCTTTTCTACAAACTTCGTTTTTTCAAAAGCCACGATGCGGGCGTTCCGGTGATCGTGGTCGGCAACCTGACCGCGGGCGGCAGCGGCAAGACGCCCATCGCCATCGCGATTGCGGCACGACTGAAAGAGCGCGGCCGGAACGTCTGTTTCCTCACCCGCGGCTATGGCGGCAGCGCCGCGGCGCCGACCGCCGCCACGATCGCCTCCGACCCGGCGGAAGTGGGCGACGAGCCGATGCTGCTCGCGCGCCGCAGCGGCTGCCCGGTGTGGGTGGCGCCGGACCGCGTCGCCGCCTGCCGTGCGCTGCGCGCGCAGCATCCGGAATGCGACGTCATCGTCGCCGACGACGGCCTGCAGCACTACGCGCTGCGCCGGGACGTGGAGGTCTGCGTGGTGG
>DATJYN010000156.1:0-7911 GCA_035499575.1 Burkholderiales bacterium
TACGTGAGCTGGGTTTAAAACGTCGTGAGACAGTTTGGTCCCTATCTACCGTGGGCGTTGGAAGTTTGAGGGGGGCTGCTCCTAGTACGAGAGGACCGGAGTGGACGCATCCCTGGTGTACCGATTGTCACGCCAGTGGCATTGTCGGGTAGCTATATGCGGAAGGGATAACCGCTGAAAGCATCTAAGCGGGAAACCTGCCCCAAGATGAGACTTCCCGGAGGCTTGACCTCCCTAAAGGGTCGTCCAAGACCAGGACGTTGATAGGCTGGGTGTGCAAGGGCCGTGAGGCCTTCAGCTAACCAGTACTAATTGCCCGTGTGGCTTGACCCTATAACCGTGCGCATCGACTGCGTGCAGTTGTAGCAATTCTTCGCGCTTGGCGCGATCTCTTCCCTGAATGCCTTGTTGCTTCCCCCTTATTCGCCGCGGCGCCAGCTTTTTGCTGCGGCTTACCGTCTATGTGGCGGCTATAGCAACCTGGAACCACGCCTTCCCATCCCGAACAGGACCGTGAAACGGGTTTGCGCCGATGATAGTTTGCATTCGCATGCGAAAGTAGGTCACCGCCACGCCAATCACCGAAGCCCGGTCCCCGCTAGGGGGTCGGGCTTTTTTATTTGGCGCGCACTAAAATTTGCATGCATGCCAAGCTTGCTGAATGTTGGTGCCGGAAATCGACCCGACCTCCCGCCGCACTATGCCGGCTGGACAAGCCTGCGGCTCGATATCGATCCCTCGGTTGGTGCCGAGCTCGTATGCGATGCGCGGCTGCTGAAGGAGAACCTTCCCCCTTCGAGTTACGACGCGGTCTATTGCTGTCACAACCTGGAACACTACTACCCGCATGACGGGGAGCGCGTACTCCAGGGCTTCGTTCATGTGCTCAAACGGGACGGTTTCGCGGAAATCCGGGTGCCGGACGTCGAGGCGGTCATGAAGGACGCGATGGCGAAGGGCCTCGACATCGAGGACGAGCTGTATGCCTCGCCGGCCGGACCGATCCGCGCTCTGGATGTCCTATACGGCTGGCAGGTGGAGATTGCGCGCAGCGGCCATGATTTTTACGCGCACAAGACCGGATTCACGGTCAAATCACTGGCGCGCGCGCTGCAGCGGGCGGGATTTCAGGAGCTGCTGCAGGCTCCGCCGATCGCGCTCTATGAGCTGCGCATGCTGGCGTTCAAGCAGGCGCCCAGCGCGGCGCAACGCCAGCTTCTAGGCATCCGCGACTAGCCCATGCCTGGAATTGCCGAGGCATTCAGCACCGCGCTGCGTCTGCACAACAGCGGCGACCTCGCGAATGCGGAAAGGATTTACCGGGAAATCCTGTCGGTCGATCCCAATCACGCCGACTCGATCCACTTGCTTGGCGTGATCGCGTTCCATGCCGGGCGGCCCGACGTCGCGCGCCAGCTGATCCAGCATGCGGTAGCGCTCAATCCGGCGGCGCCGGAGTACTACAGCAACCTGGGCAATGTGTTGAAGGAAGCCGGCACGCTCGAGGAGGCGATCGGCTGTTACCAGCGCGCGATTTCTCTGCGGCCGGAATTCGCCGACGCCCACTACAATCTTGGCAACGCATTCCTGCAGGGCGATCGTCTCGAGGAGGCGGTCGCTGCGTACAGGGAAAGCATTCGCATTCGGCCCGATTTCCTGCCAGTCTGCGTGAATATTGGTAACGCGCTGCGTTCGCTTGGCCGCGTTCGGGAAGCGATCGGCTTCTACGACAAGGTGCACGAGGGTGCGGCCGATTTTGCGGAAGCGCGCTGGAACCGGGCGATCGCCTTGCTGCTGTCCGGCGAGCTGGCCGAGGGCTGGGATGCATACGAATGCCGCTGGAACCTCGAACGGGCCAAACCGAGGCTGCGCAACTTCACGCAGCCCGCCTGGGACGGCTCGAATGCGGCCGGCCGAAGAATCCTGCTGCATGCCGAGCAGGGATTCGGCGACACAATTCAGTTCATCCGCTACGCGCCGATGGTCGCGGCGCTCGGCGCCCGGGTCATCGTCGAATGCCAACCCGAGTTGACGAAGGTCGCGTCCAGAATCGACGGGATGGTGCAGGTGGTGCCGGCGGGAGATGCGCTACCGGAATTCGACGCGCATCTTCCATTGCTGGCCTTGCCCAGGATATTCCGCACAACGCTGAAAAGCGTTCCATCTCAGGTGCCTTATTTGAGCGCCGACCCTGCGCTCGCGCGCCAGTGGACCAGCCGGCTGCCGCGCAGGAAAGGCGTCCTGAAAGTTGGCCTGGTCTGGGCAGGCGGCACCAGCGATCCCAAGCGCGATTGCTCTCTCGCGCAGCTTGCGGCCCTTGCCGACGCGGCGCCGGGTGCCGCGTTCGTCAGCCTGCAAAAGGGCGGCGCAGCGGCGCAAGCGGCCTCGCCGCCAGCGCACATGACGCTGCTTGACGTTGGCGGGCGCTTGAGCGAATTCGCCGATACCGCCGCGGTCATCAGCAAACTCGACCTGGTCATTTCCATCGACACATCGGTGCTGCATCTGGCCGGCGCGCTCGGCAAGCCGGCATGGGCGCTGTTGCGTTACGCCCCGGATTGGCGCTGGCTGTTGGGTCGTGCAGACAGTCCGTGGTATCCGACGATGCGCCTGTTCCGCCAATCCGTACCGGGCGCATGGCAGGAGCCCATCGGGGAGATGGCGCGGGCGCTGGCGCAGCTGCGCAAGGGCGATAGGTGAATACGCCGAGGGCTGCCGAAGCGCTGCGTCTGGGGCAGGAGCATCTGCGCGCGGGACGGCACGCGTTGGCCGCAGATATTGCCGCCCAGGCGCTTGCCGGGACCTCTGGCACGGCGGGCCTGCACGCCCTCCTTGGCGGCGCGCTGATGGGCCTGGGGCAGCCCGCTCGGGCGGAGCGCAGTTTCCGCGACGCGCTTGCGCTGCAGCCGGACTACGTCGAGGCGATCAATGACCTCGCCAATGCGCTTCGCCAGCAGGGCCGGATGGTCGAGGCCGTGAATTGTTACCGCGACGCGCTGCGGCTACAGCCCGGCCTGGGCGTCGTGCACCAGAACCTTGGGACTGCGCTAGCCGAGCAAAAGCAATGGCCCGGCGCCGAAGCGAGCCTGCGCGAAGCGGTGCGGCTGGAGCCCGCACGGGCAGCTGTATGCCACGATCTTGGCGTGGTGCTGCAAAAGCGCGCCCGACCTCGCGAGGCGCTGGCATGCTTTCAACGCGCCCTTGAACTCGAGCCCCGGTTCGTTTTGGCGCGCGTGGCGCAGGGCCGTTGCTTCATCTCCCTCGGGGAACTCGAGCAGGCGGTCGCCAGTTGCGAAGAGGCGCTGCGGCATGACCCGCGCTCGCACGAAGCGCTGGTGGTGCTCGGAGCAGCGCTGCAGGCGAGAGGGGGACTCGCGCAGGCCTCCGGGCGCTATCGGGAGGCATTGGCCATCAAGCCGGATTCGGCAGAGGCTTGCTACCAGCTGGCGACCGTCGCGATGGCGCAAAACCGCCTCGACGAGGCGGCCGCGGGGTTTCGCGAGACGCTGCGCCTGCAGAAGAATTTCGCGCTCGCCGAAAATAACCTCGGCAACGTCTTGCTGGCGCAGGCGCGCCCCGAAGACGCGATTGCATGCTTTGAACGCACGCAGCAATTGGAACCGGAATTTGCCGGTGCCTATAGTAACGTCCTGTTTGCAATGAATTTTCTGGCTGAGCTGCCCGCCGAGACCGTATGGGAAGCGCACAAACGCTGGGGTGAGCGCCATGCGTTGCCGCTGTCGGGCAAGCGGCTGGCATCCGGCGCCAGCGATCCGAACCGGCGTCTTCGGGTTGGCTATGTTTCCGGGGATTTCCGTGCGCATTCAATCAGCCTGTTCATCGAGCCGGTCCTCGAGCACCACGATCGGCGCAGCGTAGAGGTGTTCTGCTATGCGGATGTTGTCGCGCGCGATGCAGTGACTGCCCGACTGGAGTCGCTGTCGGACCACTGGGTCTCGCTCACTGGCTGCAGCGATGAGAGCGCCGCCGCCAGAATCAGGGAAGACGGCATCGACGTGCTGGTGGATCTTGCCGGCCATACGGGCGCCAACCGGCTGCTTGCCTTTGCGCGCGGGCCCGCGCCCGTCCAGGCCACCTGGATGGGGTACCCGAACACGACAGGCATGAAGGCCATGGACTACCGCATCACGGATGCCCTGGCAGATCCGCCGGGGCTGACCGAGCGCTTCTATGCGGAGACGCTGGTGCGCATGCCCGACAGCCTTTGGTGCTACCGGCCGGACGGAATCGCGCCGCCGGTGAACCGGCTGCCCGCCCTTGGCGCCGGGCATGTCACCTTTGGGTCGTTCAACAATTTTGCAAAGGTCAACTCCTGGACGCGCAGGCTGTGGGCGAATTTGCTCAGGGCCAACCCGGGGGCGCGCTTGATGGTCATCGGCGTGCCCGAGGGCAGCGCACGGGAGCGGGTGCTCGCCGAATTTTCATCGCTTGGGATAGATGCCGCACGCCTGACCCTGACGCCAAGGCTGTCACGGCAGGATTTTTTCCTCCGGCATCACGACGTGGACATCGCGCTCGATCCGTTTCCGTTTCAAGGCGGCACGACGACCTGTGAATCGCTTTGGATGGGTGTGCCCGTGCTCTCGCTTGCTGGAAAGGTCTTTGCGGCGCGAGCAGGCGTCAGCCTGCTTACGAATGCCGGATTGCCCCAGTTGCTCGCGCAGTCGCCGGAAGAATTCGCGCAGCTCGGCGTTCGCTTGGCAAGCGATCTTCATGCCCTCTCGGAATTGCGCCAGGGGCTGCGCGACAGGATGCAGGCTTCTCCCCTGATGAACGCGCGCCGCTTTGTGGTGAACCTCGAGGCTGCCTACCGTGAAATGTGGGGCAACTGGTGTAAGGCGGGCTAAGCAGATTTCTTGCAATGTTTTATCCTTTTCGTCCAAAAAATTCGCCCGCTGAAGCCTTTGTTGCGCGTTTGCAACAGAGGAATTAACCCATTAATGCGAAAGACTATCCGGGTCATTGCGAGCGGTACAAATTCACGTTATTCTCGCGCGCAAGTGCATTTTTTGATGCCGAGTATAAAAAAAGGCTGCTAACCCTTGGATCTGGCACAGTTTTTCGGTTCCGCAGCGAAGTTGGCCGGAGCTGCGCGCCTCGTTGCGCGTTCAGAGCCAGTTTTCTCCCATGATGTTTCCTCGCCGTTGCCGCGCGTTCTCGTTCTGTGCGCGGCCGTCGTGCTTGCAGTCTGTTCGGCTTCCGCGCTCGCGCAGCAGCCGCCCAATGCGGGCACCATCATCCAGGAAAACCGCCAGCAGATTGTTCCGCGGCCAAGACTGGAAAGCGATCTGCCTCCTACGCGCGCGCCTGAGCCGCGTCCCGCGTTGGGTGCGCCCGGATTGAAGGTCGTCGTCAAGGGTTTTCACGTCACCGGCAACACCATCTATCCCGAAGATGTCCTCCTCCAGCAGGTGACGGAGTTCGTCGGCAAGGAGCAGACGATCGACGGCCTGAACGACGCCGCCACCAAGGTGCGCGCCTATTACCGGGAGCGTGGCTACTTCCTGGTCCAGGCCTACCTGCCGCAGCAGGAAATCAAGGGCGGGATCGTCGAGATCGCGGTCATCGAGGCGCGCATCGGCAAGGTCGCGGTGGATGTCAAGGAGGGCTCGCGCTTCAGCGAAGACATCGTGCGCGGCATCGTCGAAAAGCACCTGGCTGAAGGCGACATCATCACGGAGGTCGGCCTCGAGACGCCGCTGCTGCTGCTGAACGACCTGCCGAACGCGTCCGTGACTTCCGAAATCAAGCCGAGCCAGACCATCGGCTCCGCCGACCTGACCATTCGGCTTTCGGACGATGCCCCGAGCCTTGTCAGCGGGTCGGTCGATTTCGATACCTACGGCAACCGCTACACGGGGCAAAACCGGCTTGGCGTGACGTTCAACCTGGCCAACCCGTTTGCGGTCGGCGACCAGATTTCCTATCGCGCTTTCCAAACCGACCAGAGCATGACCTTCCAGCGCGCCTCCTACGTGGTGCCGGTCGGCTACTGGGGCACCCGGGTCGGCTTCAGCTACACGGCCTTCGACTATCACCTTGCGGAGGAATTTGCCGTCACGCAGTCGCACGGCTCCGGTGTCGTGTACTCGGTCTTCGGATTCCACCCCATCATCCGTACCCGCGGCGGCAACCTGATAGCGCAAGTTGCCTATCAGGACATGCATCTGGATGACCGGGTAGACACGACAGCCACCATCCTCGACCACAGGATCAGCTCGGCAAGATACGGGTTCGTCGGCGACTATCGCGACGGCTTCCTGGGCGGCGGCCTCAACTCCTTCACCTTGGGTTTCGTCGATGGGCGCGTGATCATCGAACAGGCCGCGGCGCTGAGTGCCGACAAGAGCACCACCGGCCTGCAGACGAACGGCAGTTTCCACAAGCAGACGCTTGAATTCAGGCGCCTGCAGAAAATCACCGACAACTCGAATCTCCTGTTCGCCTTCCAGGGCCAGCTCGCGAGCAAGAACCTCGTATCGGCGGAAAAATTCTCGCTGGGCGGCCCGAACGGCGTGCGCGCCTACCCGACCGGCGAGGCGCTTGGCGATACCGGCTATCTTTTCCAGCTCGAGTACCGCTACATCATTCCCGGCGTGAAGGTCGCGCAGGGCGATTTGTCGGTGAACGGCTTCTACGATCAGGGCTGGGTGCAGATCAACCAGGTTTCGCCGCCGCTTACCGGGAACACGGTCAACGACCAGAACAATCGCAATATCTCGGGCTACGGCCTCGGCGTGAACCTGGGCAGGGATTCGGACTTCCTGGTTCGCGCGATGGTGGCGTGGCGGGCGGAAAGGAACGACCTGCCGCAGTCGGATACCGCAGTGCGGGCTCCCCGCGGCTGGCTGCAGGCGATCAAGTGGTTTTGATGGGCTGTCGTCCGTCAGCGACGCTGCTCATGCATCCGTTAGATTTTTAACATTCCGTGCTGCCGCAAACGACTAAACTGGGGTGCGGTTCGGCGGCGACGGGAATGACCGTTGCCGTCATGCGTTCGTGCTTTAGGGAGTGCGCACCATGAAAAAAGACAAGCGCCGGGAAATCGCTGCCGGCACGCCGCTCAACCAGCCTCTGCGCCGCAACGCAATCGCGTTTGCGGTTGCAACCGCGCTCTCGTCCCCGCTCTACGCGCAAAACCTGCCCACCGGCCTGACGACGGTGAGCGGCTCGGTCACGGTCACCAACCCGACCGCGACGAGCATGAACCTGAACCAGGCGTCGCAGAACGCCAACATGAACGCGCAGACGTTCTCGATCGGCCAGGGCTATCGCGTCGACGTGCACCAGCCGAATTCGTCGTCCGTGATGATGATGAACGTCGTCGGCAACAACCCGTCGAGCATCTTCGGGACGCTGACGGCGAATGGCCAGTTCTTCCTCGTCAATCCCTCGGGCGTGCTGTTCGGCCCCGGATCCAGCGTTGACGTGGGCGGCCTCGTTGCGACCACCATGCCGATCAGCTTTGCCGACGCGACTTCCGGCCACTACGTCTTCACCGCTAACGCCAACTCCGGCAGCGTCGTCAACCAGGGAACCATCACTGCGCTGAACGGCTACGTCGGACTGTTCGCGCCGAATGTCATCAACACGGGCGTCATCGTCGCGCGCATGGGCAGCGTGGCGCTCGCCGCTGGCAACCAGGTTACCCTCGACATGGTCGGCGACGGCCTGATCAAGGTGGCGGTCAACGAGTCCGCGCTCAACGCCGCGGTCATGAACAAGGGCAGCATCGAGGCCGACGGCGGTAACGTTCTGCTCACCGCGCGCAGCGCCAACGCGTTGCTCGACACCGTCATCAACACCGACGGCGTCATCCGCGCCAACACCATCAGCAACCGCAACGGCGTCATCACGCTCGATGGCGGCACCGCGGGCGTCGTCAGCGTT